>JANTFX010000003.1 GCA_024763215.1 Candidatus Krumholzibacteriia bacterium
AGGGGCGATGCGCTCGTCGATGTCCAGGGCGATGATCCAGTCGCCTCCGGCCGCCTCCAGCGAGGCGTTGCGTGCTGCGGCGAAGTCGTCGCACCAGGGGAAGGTCTCCACCCGCGCCCCGGCCTCGCGGGCCAGTTCGGGGGTGCCGTCGTCCGATCCGGTGTCCAGCACAACCATCTCGTCGGCCAGGTCCTTGTGATGGCTCAGGAACTCCCGGATCTCGTCGGCTTCGTTCCTGGCGATGGCGACCAGAGAGAGCATGGGTCCTCCGTGAACACGGCGGGCGACCCCGGGGCCGCCCGCCGTTGCATGGGCAGTATGCAATGGGTTGCGCCCAGCCTAACCCTATTCGGGCAGTCGGGCAAAGACAATGACGGCCACGTCCACCCCGTCATCCTGGGTGGCGGTGAGCTGGTCGCCGGTGACCGACCAGGTCATGGTCATCACGTCGCCGTCGGGGACCTCCACACCGTTCTCGGTCAGCTCGGTCATGGTGACCTGCCCGCCCGCTTCGGTCACCGAGCCGGTTTCGGCGTAGGTGTCCCCGCCGGAGGCGTCCAGGTCGTGAACCTCGTAGGTGTTGTTGTAGTAGAACGTGACCCGGGAGGCGACGGTGCCGGGGTCCCAGTCGAAGAAGGTGGGCAGATCCTGGTTCACGCCGTTGACCGAGGCGGACCTGGGTTCCCAGATACCCACCAGATCCGTGGGCAGGCCCGTACCGAGGTTCACCTGAACACCCCGGGCCTCCAGTGCGGGGGCCTGCACGGCCACCGCCTCGTGCAGCCACGGCGTATTGCCGTCGCTCAGGGTGCTGCCGGCGTCGAAGCTCGTGTTGTCCACCAGCGGCTGCATGTCGTGGAGGTGGGGGTTGTTGTAAATATGCACACTGCGCAGATCGGTCATGTTCGCCAGAGGCGCCAGATCACTGATGTCGGTATCGACGAAGTGGACGGATTGCAGCTGGGTCATGGTCGCCAGAGGTGAGATATCGCTCAGCGGAGCGACGAAAACACCCAGGGAGGTGAGGTGGGGTAGACCGGCAAGCGGTGACAGATCCTCCAGTGCGGAGTCGAAGAACTGGACGGAACCCAGGGTGGTGATGCCCGCCAGGGGTGACAGGTCGCTCAGGCCGGAACCGCTCACGCTGAACTGGATCAAAGCCGGCATGCCGGCGAACTGCTGCAGGGAGTTGATCTGGTCGCCTTGCAGGTAGAGGTTCCGCAGCAGCGGCAGGCCGGTCAGGTCCGGCAGGGAAGTCAGGTTGTGGTACCGGATTTCCAGTTCCCACAGGTTGGTCAGCGTGGAGAGGATCTCCATCCCGCTGGGTGGGTCCAGCTGGGGGCTGTTCATGACGAGCTTGCCCAGGTTCAGGGCATACTCCAGGCCGGTGATGTTGTCGATGTCCTTCCCTGAAATATCCAGCTCTGTCAGGGCGAGCATGTCCGTGGCCAGGATGTCCCCGGGGGGCAGGCCCAGGGCCGAGCGTACGGCGTCCGCGAGGTCGGGATCGGCGAAGGCCACCGGCACGGGGGCGTTGGTGCCCACGGAGGCCACCGCCGGCGGGGCGATGTTGCCCACGGCATCGTAGGCGAACACGGCGTAGATGTAGCTCTGGCCGGGTGTGATGGTGTCATCGGTGTATTCGGATGTCATGCCGGTGAACAGCAGGGTCCCGGTGCTGTCGGTGGGCGTGGTCAGGGTGTCGCGCCGTACCTGGACGCCGTTGAAGTCCGGATCGCCGGGGTTTGCCCAGATCAGGTGCACGGCGTCGGGTTGGGCCGTGGCGGTGAGGTTGGTCACCGGACCCGGGGCCGTGGTGTCCACGGTGGTGGGGTTGTTGTCGTCGTTGCAGCCGACAAGGATCAGACCCGTGGCCACCAGGACAGCGGCGACGATAACAGTCAGGACGAGGAATCTGCGCGATCGGGTTCTCATGGGAGCACTCCTTTGCCGGGATAAGACCAAAGATCATGCGCCAATCATGGTCATATGAAAACCACGGATCAAGAGGAATCTAATTACCTGTAAAATGGTATAATATAGGCTATTACGTGGCGGAGCCTGCGCTCCTAGCGGCAGCGTTCTTCCCGCAACCGGTCCCGCGCCGAGTCCCCGAAGCGGCTCATGCCGTGGACCACCAGGACGGCCAGGAGCATGCCGGCAATGACGTCCACGACGTAGTGGTAACGGCAGTAGACCGTGGCCATGCACAGCAGGGTGAACAGGATGGTCATCCACCAGCGGTGCCGGGGGAACCAGCGCCAGGTATGCCACCAGGGGACGAAGGAAGCGGCCACATGGGAAGACGGGAACGCCGCGCCCAGGATGGCGCCGTTCTCGTGGATCCTGTGCATGATGTCGGTGAAGATCCAGCCGCCAACGTCCACGAATCCGGCCCGGAAATACTTGGGGCCCCAGGCCGGGAAGATCGTGTACAGCGTGTAGCAGATCAGCATCACGGCGCTCAGGTCGCGCACGAAATCGCGCACGGCGTCCCAGCGCATTTCCCGCGGCACACCCCGGGCCCGGAAGACCAGCACCAGGAAGATCACGGCCAGGAAGTAGTAGCTGAAGTAGGCAAACTCCATCAGCTCGTGGAACCAGGGCCAGGGCCAGACCTCGGACCAGCGGAGGCTGGGCTGGAAGCCGAAGATCCACTGCTCCATGCGGATCAGGCTGGGATCAAGGCTGCTGTGGAAGTCGAAGAAGATCAGGCCGAGGTACTGCAGCTCGGTGTAGAACATCGGGAATATCAATGGCAGGTAGATCTCCCCCAGCAGGCGGGGCAAAAAGCGGCGGCGCGAGCGCAGCCAGGGCGGGATGAACCAGATGGCCAGGGCCAGAGCGCCGTGGACCACCGCGTTGAGCCAGGGGTGGGGGAAGACCGAGGGGCGCAGCAGGGGGAAGCACGCGCTGACCAGCAGGTAGACCACCGCCCAGCGGTCGATGTTCATGCGCCGCAACGAAAGGCGCACCAGCAGGCTTCCGGGGCTCAGAGCCATTGTTCCCTCCGGTAGAAGGCCACGGCGTCGGCGAAACCGGCGGCTGCGTCGTACCGGGCCGCAAAGCCGGTGGCCTCGCGCAGCCGCGAGCTGTCGCAAACCCAGCCGGGGACGTCCAGGTCGCGCAGCCGGTCCTTGCGCAGCACGGAGATGCCTCCGCGGGTAAACGGACGCAGCAGCGCGGCCGTGAACTTCAACAGCCCCAGGGGGATGCTCAGAAGGCGGACCTTGCGCCCGCAGGCGATGCTCAGGGCCGATGCCAGCTCGGGCCAGGAATACCCGCGGTGGCCGTCGTCGACGAAGAACACCCCGGCCGCCTCGGGTTCTTCCAGCAGGGCGACGACCGCGCCGGCGGCGTCGCGGCCGTGCACCAGGGACAGCCCTTGCATGGGCCCGGCGAAGCGGACGGTCCAGCCGCGGGCAGCCAGCTTGATCAGGGGCAGGAAGGCGCGGTCGCGGGGGCCGTACAGGGCGGGCGGGCGCAGGACGACGGTGCGGAAGGGGTGCTCGTGTTCCAGCAACAGCTGCTCGGCGGCGGCCTTGCTGCGACCGTAGCCGGTCACTGGCCGGCAGGGGTCATCCTCGCGGGCCGGATGATCGAGCCCTGCGGGGCCGTGGGCGGCCAGGCTCGATACCAGGACGAAGGCGCCGCCGCCGCCCGGGTGCCACTCCCGGCGGCAGGCCGTCAGCAGGGCCCGGGTGGTCTCGGCGTTGGCGCGCAGATACTGCTGGTCGTTGTCGGAGGTGACCCGGCCGGCGCAGTGGATCACGGCCCTGGCCCCGCGCACGAAGGCCGCGCACTCGGCGGGGTCGGCCAGGTTCACCGGGAGGGTCTCGACGGGCTTGCCCGCCAACCAGCGCAGGTCGCTTGTGGGCCTGACCGAGGCCCGCACCCGGTACCCGCCGTCCAGCAGCAGGTCGGCGATATGGCTGCCCAGGAACCCCGTCGCCCCGGTCAGGGCGATGGTCGGTCCGGTGGCGGGCCGCTGACGGGAAGCCGGGGTCATCACACCGTACGCTCGTAGACGCGGTAGGTCTTGTAACAGTCGGCCCCGTAGCCCTCGAGGATGCGGTTCATGGGCACGTTATCGGCCAGGATCCAGGAACACTCCCCGCTGGTCACCCCGATGCTGAAGGCGTACTGCATGGTGCGGTAGACAAGGGCCATGTCCACGCCCAGCTTCCGGTACTCCGGCAGCACGCCCATGAGCAGGGTGCGCGCGTAACGGATCCTGCGCTTGGCCAGCAGGAATTTCAGCCAGCCGAAGGGGTACAGCTTGCCGCGCAGAGGCTGCAGGGCCTGGTTGAAGTCGGGGATGGTCAGGCTGAAACCGATGGGCTTGCCGTCCATCTCGGCGATGAGCAGGAAATCCGCGTCGACCATGGATTTCATGTCCTTGGCCATGTAGGCGAACTCGGCGTCGTCCAGGGGGATGAACCCCCAGTTCTCGCTCCAACAGGCGTTGTAGAGCTCGCGCACGATGCTGGCCTCGTCGAAGAAGCGCTTCATGTCGAAAGGGCGGATCTTCAGGCCGGGCCGGGCCAGGATGCGGTCGATGAGCTTCTGCATCTTGGGCGGCAGCTGCCCGCCGGTCCGGATGTCCCAGGCGAAGAGATCCTTGGCGCCGGTCAGGCCGAAGTCCTCGAAATGCCGCTCGTAGTAGCGGGGGTTGTAGGGCATGCCGACCACGGGACGGCTGAACTTGCCGCCGACCTGCAGGCCGTACCAGTCGTGGTTGGAGGTGAAGCAGCCCGGCCCGCGCATGATCTCCATGCCGCGCGAGGCGATCCAGAAGCGGGCGGTTTCCAGCAAGTCGGCGGCGGCCTCGGGATCGTCGTCCACCTCGTAGAAGCCGAAGAATCCGGTTTTCTCGTCCCAGTGCTCGTTGTTGTAGCGGTCGACCGCCGCGGCGATGCGCCCGATCACCTGGCCGTCGCGCACGGCCAGCCATAGGGCCGTCTCGGCGTGCTGGAAGAAGGGATTCTTATCCGGGTTGAGGAAATGCTTCATCTCGCCCAGCAGGGGGAACACGTAGTTGGGATCATCACGGTAGATGCGGTAGGGAACCTGCAGGAACGCGTCGAGGTCGGCCTTGGTGTTCACCGGCTGGATCTGCAGAGGCATGTCCTTCATCCTTCAGGCATCGAGCCCGGGCCAGGCGCCGGGCCGGACAGTGAGCGGTGGTTTCAGGAGGGGATAACGCCCAGCTGCCTGGCCACCCGGATCATGATGTCCATGGCCTTGTTGATCTCATCGTCGGTGTGGGTGGCCATCAGGCTCAGGCGGATCAGGGCGTTGCCCGGTTCGACCGCGGGGCTGACCACCGGGTTGACGAAAACGCCCTCGTCGGCCAGCTGGCGGCACATCTTGAACGCAACCATGTCTTCGCCGACCACCGCCGGGATGATGGGGGTCTCGCTGGGGCCGGTGTTGAAGCCGGCTTCCTTCAGGCGTTCGCGCATCAGGTCGTTGTTGTGCCACAGGGCCTTGTGGCGCCATTCCTCCTCGAGCATCACGTCGACGGCCGCCGAGACCGAGGCCACCGAGGCCGGCGGCATGCTGGCCGAGAACATCAGGGCCCGGGAGAGGTGCTGGATGTAATGGATGGTGTCGGCGTCACTGGCGACGAAACCGCCGACCGAGGCCAGGGATTTGCTGAAGGTGCCCATGATCAGGTGGGCGCGGCTGGTCTCGCCGAAATGGTTGCATGTGCCCCGGCCCTGCTCGCCGAGGACGCCGATGCCGTGGGCGTCGTCCACCATGACCAGGGCGCCGTGCTCGGCGGCCAGGTCCAGGATTTGCGGCAGCTTGGCGATGTCGCCCTCCATGGAGAACACGCCGTCGATGATGATCAACTTGTTGTCGCCGGGAATGTTGCTCAGGACCTGGTCCAGGCTCTCCATGTCGTTGTGCTTGAACTTCACCACGTTGGCGAACGACAGCCGCGCCCCGTCGATGATCGAGGCGTGGTCGGTACGGTCCACGAAGATGGTGTCGCTTCGTCCGGCCAGGGAGCTGAGCACACCCTGGTTGACCATGAAACCGGTGGAGTAGATCAGGGCCTTCTCCTTGCCCACCAGCTTGGCGAGCTTCTCTTCCAGCTCGATGTGGATGTCCAGGGTGCCGTTGAGGAAGCGGGAACCCGCGCAGCCGGTGCCGTACTTGGCGATGGCGGCCTGGGCGGCCTCCTTGACCCGGGGATGGTTCGTCAGGCCGAGGTAGTTGTTGCTGCCCAGCATGATGACTTCCCGGCCCTTGTATTTGACCGTGTTCTCCTGGGCAGACTCGATCACCCGGAAATAGTTGTAGAGGTCCGCGGCCATCAGTTCCCTGGCCGTCGTGAACTTTTGGACTTTATCGAGCAGGCCCATTATGACTCTCTTCCATGCCATGAAGACAGGCGAAGGCCGATCGCACCCCGCCTAAGAGTATCGTAGCGCCAGAAACTAGCTGTTTTTGTCCCACAGGACAACTAGAAAACCTCGGCGGTGAAAACCCGGAAGGTGGCGCCCTGACGCCAGGCATCGGGGGCCAGGCCGGCCTTGAGGGCGAGGTGGCTCAGGGTGGTCTTCAGGTCCCAGCCCTGTTCCACGGCGACCTGGGGCAAAAATACCGCTCTGCGCCCGCCCCTGTCCAGAAGGATGCCGTGGGTGCCGATGATGATGTCATCGGGGCCGTCCACCTGTTGCAACGGGCTCAGGGCCGAGATTTCCAGTTCGAGGGCGGGCAACTCATCCGGTGTCACGGGGGGGAACCGGGGGTCGCGCACCGCGGCCGAGGCGGCGTTCTCGGCCACCGCGTCGAGCAGGGGCTTGATGCCCTCGATGTACCCGATGCAGCCGCGCAGGGCGCCGCCTCTGGTCAGGGTCACGAAGGCGCCCCGGTTTTCCAGCAGAGCCGGGCCGGGGACGAGGTTCAGGTCGGCTGCCAGTTGCCGGGGTTCGGGGCCGGGGCGCCCCGCAGCGGCGGCCTCGACCCATTGCCGGGCCAGTTCCCGCAGGAAACCCCGTTCCTCGGTGGTGAGGGTGGGTGTGCCGGTCATGGTTCTCCTCCACGGTGTACGATCAAGCTTCTGACCCGCTGCAGACCAGGATGGCCGCATAGCTGACGGACAGGGAGAAGTCCCCGTTCAGGTCCGCGCTGCGCCGGTAATCCACCAAGGCCGCCTCGTATCCCGGTGGCAGGCCGCAGGACAGGGCCAGGGCGGCGGCTTCCAGCCCGCACATGGTGATACCCGTGCGCCGGCCGTAGGCAAGCAGGCCCGCGGCGTCACCGGCCAGGATCTTCAGGATGGCTCCCGAATCCAGTTTTTCCAGTTCCGTCGGGATGTCCTGGGTGAAGGGAACATACCCATAGGCCGCTCCGTAGTGGGTGAAATCGGAGGAAATCACCACCAGCGTTCCGTCGTCCCACAATTCGCCCAGGGCGGAGGCCGCCTCGCCGCGCACCCGGTCGTCCAGAACGGGCACCAGGATCGGCACGATGGCCGGGGGATCGTCCGGCCACAGGCGCTGCAGGAAGGGCAGCTGGATCTCCACGGCGTGCTCGGAGGCGTGGGCGGGCTCGGCCCGGACGAAACCCGGCCGGCCGTCCAGAAATTCGCAGGCCTCGGTGTCCACCGGCACGGCGCCCAGGGGGGTGGCGAAGGCCGTGGCCGACGTCAGGGCGCACCGCACCAGGGGGGTGCGGTGGTTGGGGGCCAGGATGATCACCCGCGCGGGCCTCTCGCCGGTCAGCAGCCCGTAGGCCTTGCCGGCGCAGGGGCCGCTGTAGGCATAGCCGGCGTGGGGGACCACCGCCAGCAGGGCGCGTCCGGCGGGCCGGACCTCAGGGTCGGCCCCAGCCAGGAAACCATCGACCTCCTGGCCCAGGGCGGTCTTGTCCGCGGGGTACCACGCGCCGCTGAGAACGGGTTGACGAACACGGTTCATGGCCTGAACGGCTCCGACGGGATAATCCGGGTTGGAATCCAACCCGAGGACCTTTATCATGAGGGAGCGGCCCCGCCGCCGAGGACCGCCGGGAATCGACCACCGGCAGGATACCATAAAATGCGTCAGACGGGAGGATGACTTTGAATATCAAGCAGAACCTCAGGGGCGAGATCATGGTTCTGAGCCTCAGCGGCAAGATCATGGGTGGACCCGACCACGATATGTTCCAGACCGAGATCAAATCCCTCATCAACCAGGGTTATGTCGATATCCTGCTGGATCTGGGCAAGGTCAGCTGGGTGAACTCCACCGGCCTGGGCATCCTGGTCTCGGCGTACCACACGCTGAAGAAGAACGGGGGGACCCTGAAGATCTGCCAGGTCAGCGACCGCATCGACAACATCCTGAACGTCACCCAGTTGAAGCTGGTCTTCGAGACCTTCAGCGACTGCGAGGAAGCCCTGGCCTCCTTCGGGCAGAGCTGAATCGTGGCTGAAGCCGCCGAACCGGTCTACCGCAATCCGGCCCTGACCGTCGATGCGGTGATCGTGCACCGTTCCAGCCGGGGGGATTTCGTGCTGCTCGTCCTGCGGGGCAGGGATCCCTTCGCCGGCTCCTACGCCCTGCCCGGGGGCTTTGTCGAGTACGGCGAGGATCCCAACGACGCGGTGGGGCGCGAGGTGGCCGAGGAGACGGGTCTGATGAATCTGACCTTTTGCCAGCTGGGGGTTTTCGGCAAACCGGGCCGCGATCCGCGCGGCCACACCGTCTCGGTGGTCTACACGTCCGTCCTGGCCGGCGAGCGCCCCGAGGCCACAGGGGGGGATGACGCCGCCGCCGCCAGGTGGGTCTCCGTCGACGAGCTGCCTCCGCTGGCCTTCGACCACGGAGAAATCTTGACCGCCGCCCTTGCCTCCTTGTCCTGCCGGTAGTTCCTTTTGTCCTGATCAGGTTAGTTTTTTCCGCCCTGCAAAGGAGCGTCATGTTATGAGCAGCCAGCTGAATCCCGAGGTCGTCAGGCAGGCCCTCAAGGAAGTCAAGGTTCCCGGCACCAAGGTGGACGTGCTGTCGATCAACCTCATCGGCGAGATCACCGTCACCGGGGGTGACGTCACCGTGACGGTGGTGCACACCACGGAGAAGGAAGAGACCATCGCGGGGGTCCGCGAGGGCGTGGCCAAGGCCGTCTCGGCCCTGCCGGGGGTCCTGACGGTCAACGTGCCCGTGGATGACCGCCGCGCGCCGAAGAAGAAAGCCCCTACCGGCCCCCACGGACAGTCCCCCGACCCCTTCGCCGACCGTGCCAAGCTGCCGGGCGTGGCCCGGGTGATCGCCGTGGCCAGCGCCAAGGGCGGCGTGGGAAAATCGTCGGTGGCGGTGAACCTGGCCCTGGCCCTCAAGGAGCGTGGCCTGAAGGTGGGCCTGCTGGACGCGGACGTTTACGGCCCCAGCGTGCCGACCATGCTCGGGGTCCGGGAGATGCCCGAGGTGACCGAAGACCGCAAGATCTATCCCGTGATGTCCCACGGCCTGCAGGTCATCAGCATGGGCCTTCTGATGCCGCCGGACCAGCCGGTGATCTGGCGCGGCCCGCTGGTCTTCGCCGCGATCAAGCAGTTCTTGAAGGATGTCCAGTGGCAGGACCTGGATGTCCTGGTCGTGGACATGCCGCCGGGCACGGGCGACGCGCAGCTGACCCTGGTCCAGCAGGTGCCCCTGAGCGGTGTGGTCATGGTCACCACGCCCCAGGAGGTGGCGCTGGCCGACGTGCGCCGCGGCATCAAGATGTTCGGCGACGTGGATGTGCCGGTGCTGGGCATCGTGGAGAACATGAGCTACTTCGTATGCCCGAACTGCAGCAGCGAGCACGACATCTTCGGTCGCGGCGGCGGGGGCGAGGTGGCCAGGCAGTTCGGCATCCCCCTGCTGGCGGAGATCCCCATCACCGCCGACATCCGCACCGGGGGCGACCAGGGCAAGCCTGCGGTGGAGATCGACGGCAGCCCGGCCCGTGAGGCCTTCCGGAAACTGGCGGACAAGGTGGACGAGCTGGCGATGGAACCGAAGTAGGGCGCGCGGAAAAGGAGGCGGGCAAACAGGATAACTTCCTGGATTCGGAGACGCGCGGGCACAGAGAGTCCGCCTGCCGGGTTCTGATCAATGGAACCACTTTGGAGGGTTCGGATCTGAACTTGAATTCTGATGGGCTGATCAATCTGAATGATCTTGGTGTTCTGGCGGCGGCAATGGGTGCTGATTGCCCTTGATCCGACCACCTTTACGCACGTGCGGTAGTATTCGTCGATCCAGTCAAAAAACCACACCGGGGTCATGCTCCACCGCGAGCCATATGCTATTCCGCATACCCCAGATCCTTGAGCCGCTGGTGGATCTCGGCGTCCATGTCCTGCCAGGAGCCGCCGTCGCCATCGTTCCCTGACGCGGCCCACCCCGAGTCCCGCCAGCGGGTGGCGATGGCCTGCAGGTCCGCCAGTTCCTGCGGGTGGTCGGCGGCCGCATCCTTCTTTTCGGCGGGATCCCCGGCCAGATCGAACATCGCCAGCGGCGAACCATCGCGGCGGGCGATGAGCTTCCAGCGGCCTTTTCTGACGCTCACGAGGTCCGGGCCATAGGCCATGGCCTCGGCGAGGATCACGCGTTCGGCGTCGTCCGTGCCGGACCGGGCCATGCTGCTGCCCGTCAGCAGCGGCGCCATCTGGTCCGCCGCAGCAGGCGAGACCGTCGGCGGGGCGGGCAGGGGCGGCAACCCCATCCAATCCAGGAGGGTGGGGGCAAGGTCCAGCAGGCTGACCGGATCCGGGCGCCGCACCCCCGCCGGAACGCCGGATCCCCAGGCCAGCCAGGGCACGTGCAGCAGCTCCTGGAACATGCTGTGGCCATGGCCGATGCCGAAGATCCCGCGCGGGTCGTGGTCCCAGCTCCGCGCCCATCCCATATGATCCAGGAACTCCTCGCCGTGATCCGAGAAGACCGATCGCAGGGTGTGTTCGCCCAGACCCCACGCCACGAGCTGCTTGTCCAGAGTGCCGATGGCGCGGTCGGTCTGGTGGATGGCCGCGTCGTAGATCGCGAGCTTCACCGCCAGAGCCGGGGCGATTTCCGGCGCATCGGCTGCAGGGGCCTTGCCCAGGTGCGGGGCCGGCGGCTCGCCCCAGCGCGCCAGCCCGCGCAGCATGGCTGCGGAGGTGTCGGCCCCGTGCGCGGAGGCCGAGGTCAGGAACGGGGCGAGGTCCTCGGGCGCCGGCGTGGTCGGCTCATGGGGGTCGTTCAGCAGGACGAAGCAGAAGAACGGGCGGTCGCCGTGGCGGCGGATCCACTCCAGCGCCACGCGCACGACCTCTGCGGCCTCATCGTTCAGGTAATGATGCTCGGCGAAGCTCTCGGCCAGGCCGAAGGCGAAGAACTGGTTGGAGTAGAAGGCCGCCGTGCGGTAGCCCTGCGCCTCCAGATGGGCGGCCAGGGTGATGATGCGGTCATCCAGGCGGCGCGGGGGCTGGGTATCCATGTTGCGCACCGGACCCGGCAGATAGGCCCCGTGCACACCGGGGGTCACACCGGTCAGGGCCGAGGCGAACGAGGGCAGGGTCCAGGGGGCGCAGGCGGCCGCGTCGGAGAAAATCGTGCCCTGCCCGGCGAGCCGGTCCAGGTGGGGCGAGGTCGGCCTGCCGTACCCGTAACAACCGAGATGATCCGCCCTGAGGGTGTCGACCCCGACCAGGACCAGGTTAGCCGGACCCTGCCTGCGGGGCTTGATGCGAGCCGGCCGCAGGGGTTGCAGCAACCGGCCGGAAAAACGGCGCAGCATGCGTTTGCGGCGCTGCCGGGCGGTCAGGGGTGCGAAAGGATCGTTGCGCATGTGGTCTCGTCCGCCTCCTTGCCCGGCGGCTTTCTGGACACCGGCCCCTCGTGTCGTTACCATTGCTCCCATGGATCTACTGAACTATACACGAGAAAACGCCGTTCTACCCCATGTCAAGTGCGGCAGCCTCGAAGAAATCGTCGCCCTGCTGGTCGACAAGCTGGCGGCCTCCGGTTTTTCCGGTTCCGGCCCCGGCCTGGTGGCGGAGATCATGAGGCGCGAACACGAAGGCAGCACCGCCGTGGGTGGTGGGCTGGTGATTCCCCATGCGCGTTGCAAGGGCCTGGACGAGGTCCACATCGCCCTGGCCACCTTGCAGGATCCCCTGGATCTGGGTGCCGAGGACGGAGTTCCGGTGGATATCGTCATGCTGCTGGTGGGCCCGGAGCGGGATCCCCGCCAGATGCTGCGGGTGCTGGCCCGGCTGGCGCGCCTGGTCAAGGACAGCTCCTTTCTGGAAAGCATCCGCAAGGCCGAGACCTCAGGTGACCTGATGGCCGTGTTCGGAGATCTGGCCGGCTGAGCCCTTCCCCATACCTTCGTTGGATATTGACAATTACCGTGTTTTTGGTAAGCTGATATTGATTATGACGAATTGTCATTCGATTCGTTATTCTCTCCATGATACCGGTATCCTGAGACGACAAGAAGGGGGCCCCTCATGTTTGGACGAGCCGCGAGGCCATGGTTTGCCGCGATGATCATCCTGCTGCTGGGGGGATGCTCCCATGATACGATCACCGATCTTCCCCGGCCGGGCAACGGTCCCGCTGCCGCCGTGCATGGTCCCGACTCGGGTGGCGTGGTCACCCTGCAGGACCTGAATTCCAACCCCGCCGGGGCCGTGGGCTCGGCATCCGCCGATGTCGCGGTGACGCGGTTCACCGGCACCCCGGCCATGGTTCACCCCGGGGACGATCTGATCCTCAACGCCATGGTGGAAAATTTGGGCGAGCTGGAGGCAGCGGGGCCCTTCCAGGTCTGGATCGGGGTCCTGGGCACGAATTTCGTGTTCGGTCAGGTGACCCTTGACGGGTTGAAACCGGGAGAAGGCCGGAGCGGGACCCTGCACTTCACGGTTCCCGTGGGCGAGTTCGCCAAGGCCTACCCCTCCGGCGTCTATACCCTTTATTGTTCCCATAATTTCATCGACCAGAACCCCACCAACAACTATCTGCTGCAGGATGTCGAACTGCAGGGCGATGCCCCCCTGGGCGATATCCAGATCAGGGTTTCACCCACGGGTCTGGATGCTCCCTGGACCCTGACGGGCCCCGACGGGGTCGATACAGGCCACGGCTCCGTCTTGCTGAACGGGATGACCCCCGGCGACTACACCATCGCCTGGGGTGGGGTTTCCGGTTTTCTGACCCCTCCTGAAGAGACGGGGACCCTGCTGGAAGGCCAGCTCTTGATGTTCACCGGGGCCTATCAAACCACGACCATCAACGATTACATGACGCTCTACTTCGATGCCGGAGGCCCGGAAGTTCCCGGACAGCCTTGCACCACCGCCGATTTCGCGGAAAACGTGACCGCCTACATCGTGTACATGAACCCTTCCCTTACCAGCACCACCGGATTCGAGTGCGGTTACGACATCACTTCTCCCTCCACCACCACCTTCATTTCCCCGGTGTACGTGACCTATCCCACCATGGCCGTGGATGTGGGCACGAGCGACAACCTGGCCGGCACCTACAACCATATCGTGGGTTTTTCCTCCCCCCTGGGAATCACCGGCAACAGCTTCGTGCTCGCGACCCTGGACATCCTCTACCTGGAAATGGGCACGGAACTCGATTTCACCCTGCGGGGGTCCATTCCCAGTTCCCCCCCGAACGACTTGCCCAAGGTCATGCGCGAGGATTTCACCCTCTTGCCCCTGGCCCTGGGCATGGCCCCCGGTTCACCCACCATGGTGCTCAACCCCGCCGGGGACTGCCCGGTGATCCCCATCCAATGACGTGATGGCGAGGAGGTGCAGGGCCCGGCCGCCGGCCGGGCCCTTTTTCGGTAAATATGCAGTAAACCTGTAATGAGGCCTTGAACCAACGGGGGCCCGGGAGTAATTTACCCCCTTACCCTTGAGTCTTCCGACGCACTCCGGATCCCTGAAAGGGAGTGGTTTCATGTCCCACGCAGATTGGAAGTTGTCCCGCCCACGGCTGCGGACGGGTATTAGTATGGTGATCCTGCTGGCGGCCGCGGCCTGGGTTCTGCCGCAGACCGGCACGGCGGCCCCCGCCGCCGCCGACCATTTGCTGCTGGCGGAGATCCAGACCCTCAACAGCACCGATACCCGCCGCCCCCTGGCCAGCGAGTACATCGAGATCGTCAACCCCACCGCTGGTGCGGTCGACCTGAGCGACTACTACCTGACCGACGCCGTCTTCGCCTCCGGAGACCAGTACTACTGGCGGATCGCCGAGGGCGCCCCGTCCGGCAGCACGGCCGGCGGCGGGTCGTTCTCCGACTTCCACGGCCGCTTCCCCGACGGTTACAGCATCGCCCCCGGGGACACCCTGGTGATCGCGGTGTCCGGCGGCAGCAAGGCCTACCAGGACGCCTACGGCAAGCTGCCGGATTTCGAGGTCTATGAGGATGGGTCGGCTCCGGATGAAGTGCCCGAACTGCGGGAGGCCTTCCCCGGTGCCATCAACGCGGGCCTCGGCGGCGGCGACAACACCCCGAGCCTCAGCGACGGTTACGAGTCGCTGGTCCTGTACCGCTGGGACGGCACGACCGATCTGGTCCAGGATGTGGATTTCGCCTTCTGGGGCGGGGGCAGCACCGGCAGCCAGTTCGACAAGACGGGGGTGACGGTGGGCTCGGGCACCTATCTGCCCGATACGCCGGTGGCCGAGCAGCAGACCATCGACACGGCCACCTTGAACCCCGGCCAGTCCTACATGCGCAAGAGCGCCGACGAGGGAACCGAGGCGGCCTCCGGCGGCAACGGGATCACCGGTCATGACGAGACCAGCGAGCCCCTGGGCGCGACCTGGGAAATCACCACCCAGGATCCCGCCGCCCAGCCGGACACCTTCTTCCCCTCGGCTCCTTTGATCACCGGTCACGGGGTCAGCCCCGCCGCGCCCTACGACGGGCAGGCGGTGACCATCACGGTGGAGGCGGCTTCCTATTCGACCCTGTCCGGGGCCACCTTCTACGTGGCCTACGATCGCGGTCCCTTCAACCCTGTTGCCGGGACCGATGCCGGGAACGGGATTTACACCCTCGCCGTCGAACCCCAGAGCGAGGGTACGGTGGTGAGCTGGTACGTGGCCGTGACCAACAGCGACGGGGCCGAAACCGTCTACCCCGCCGGGGGCGAGGGCACGCCGGAGAGCTGGACCGTCGGCGCGGTGCCGCCGCCCAGCAACGATCCGGACAAGCTGCTGCTCACGGAGATCTGCACCCTGGGCACCGACCAGGAGTTCGTGGAGATCTACAATCCCAACGATCATGACGTGGACATGTCGGACTATTACCTGACCGACGCCATCTACAGCCCCAACAACCAGTTCTACTGGCGCATCGCCGAGGGCAACCCGGGGCCCAACACGGTCGGCGGCGGGGCGTTCGGCGACTTCGAGGCCCGGTTCCCGGCCGGGTTCACCATCGCGGCCGACGATACCATCGTGATCACCTGCCCCGGCAGCGCCGCCTTCTCGGCCTCCTACGGCTTCCTGCCGGACCTGGAGCTGTTCGAGGACGATCCGGTGCCCGACAACGTGCCGGACATGATTCCGGTCTGGGGCACCACGGACAACGGCAGCATCAAGAGCGCCGACTCGACCCCGGGTCTGAGCAACGCCGCCGAGATCGTGATCCTCTACAACTGGCGCGAGGGCGACGACCTGGTCACCGACATCGACGTGTTCTCGTGGAAGGATCCCTCGTCCACGACCACCAGCTTCTTCTTCGACAAGACGGGGGTGACGGTGGGGGGCTCGACCTATGGTCCCGACACCCCGGTTTCCAACCAGCATCCGTTTGCCACCCAGCTTTCCTTCGGCCTCTCGTACCAGCGCACCGACCCCCTGGAGGGAAATCAGATCTCCAGCGGCGGCAACGGCGTCAACGGTCGGGACGAGACCAGCGAGGACTTCAACGCCACGTTCACCGACCAGCTGGCCGCCGATCCCGCGCGGCCGGGAGGCGTTGCCGGCGAGGGGGCCAAGAGCGCCGAGCTGGTGGTCGACGCCAAGACCTTCATCCCCACCATGGGCGAGTCCTTCCCCGTCCGCTTCGTCTCCAAGCCCCAGAGCGAGACCAGGCTGAGGATCTTCGATCAGCAGGGACGCCTGGTGATCACCCTTTTCGACAGCCGTTTCAACGGCGCGCCGTCTGTGATTCCCGGCGCATACACCACAGTGCTGTGGGATGGCCGGGATCGGGAATTCGAACGAGTCAAGGCCGGCATGTACATCATCCACCTCTCGGTGATTGATCGACGTTCCGGTGACGAGGATACACTGACCGCGCCCGTGGTCGTGGCCACGCGGTTGAGCAACTAGAGAGGGTGAGCGATGTCCCGGAAACTAATTATTCTCATTGCGATAGCTGCGCTCGGCCTTGAGGCCGGGCCCGCGGCGGCCTTTTTCGAGAACACCATGGTCAGCCCCCGGGCCAGGGCCATGGGCGAATCCGCGGTGGCCGTGCCGGGAGGGGCTTACGCCTCGTTCTACAATCCCGGCCTGCTGGCCGTACGCACCTCGGGCGAGGTGGGGGCCAGTTACGTGGAGCCCTTCCAGCTCGGCTTCAACGATTTCTACGCCATGGGGGCCGTCCTGCCGCTGCAGGAACGCTACGGCGCCATCGGCATCGGGCTGAGCGAGTACAAGGTGTCCTACCAGGACGTCGATCTGCTCAAGGAGACCCAGGTGACCTTTTCCCACGGCCTGACGCTCTTCGAGGATTTCCACTCGCGGGTCGACCTCGGGTACAGCGTGAACGTCTACCGGGTCGAGCAGTCCGAGACGGTCAGCGGGCTGAATCCCGGCGATGATACGGTCCTGGGCGTGGATTTCGGCATGGTCATGAACCTGCACAAGCGCACCACCCTGGGGTTCCAGGTCAAGAACATGAACAACCCCCAGATCGGCCTGGACGAGGAGGAGCTGGCCCGCCGCCTGATCGCCGGTGTGACCTATGCTCCCTATGAGGGCGTGCTGACGACCTTCGAGATCGACAACGAGCTGGGCCAGGATGTCCAGTACCACGGCGGGATCGAGATGACGGTGGCCGACGGATTCTTCCTGCGCGGCGGCGTGGTGACCGGTCCCAACAAGCTGACCGCCGGCTTCGGCTACTACCTGCAGGGCTTCTCCCTGGACTACGGTTTCAGCACCGGCGGCGGCACCCTCGAGACCACGCATCAGTTCGGCGTGAACTTCGCCTGGGGCGGTGAGGCGCAGTGAAAAAACTCCTGAACCCGGACGGGATACGGATCCCGTGGTCGCGGGAGGTGGTCGGCTGGGTCCTGTGCCTGGCCTTGATCGCGGTCCTGGCGCCGTGGCCGGCCAACGCCGGCTCAGCCGCCGGCGACAGGTCCAAGGTGGACTTGAAC
The DNA here is from genome assembly GCA_024763215.1 of Candidatus Krumholzibacteriia bacterium. Lineage (GTDB taxonomy): Bacteria > Krumholzibacteriota > Krumholzibacteriia > LZORAL124-64-63 > LZORAL124-64-63 > JAHJTW01. Next base: position 17,393 of record JANTFX010000003.1, read on the forward strand.
AGCGCCTCCTACGAGGAAGTGGCCGCCCTGCCCATCCCGGCGGAACTCGCCCGCAAGATCATCGATTACCGGACCTACCTGCGCTACTTCGACAACGTCTACGACCTGATGGAAATCCGGGGCATGACCCCGGAGATCCTGGCCCGGCTCAAGCCCCTGGTCGAGACCATGCCCCCGCCGGAGGTGGACGCCAGCATCGCCCGGCTTTCGGCCAGTTACCGGCAGGTCCAGCAGTACCTAGGTCAGGAGGGCTCCAGCGAGGGGCTCTCGGACGAGTATCTGGACAAGATGCGCAACCCCGAGAACATCAACGACATGGATCTGTACGATCTGATGTCGTACCAGAACGTCTCGCCGGTGGATGCGTCCAACATCCTGAAGGCCCGCGCCCGTCTGGGACATTTCGAGAACATGCGCCAGCTGCGCCGAGCCGACGGTCTGCGCTACTACGCATACCGCAACCTGCGCGACTTCGTGGTCTACAGCCCCGAGGAGATGGAGGCCAACTCCAGCCACGCGGTGACCGGTTACGCCCAGACCCGGTACTACGAGACACCGTTCTCGGCCTCGGACGACGAGGTCGGGAGCTTCGCCAGCGGCGCCCCCCGAGGCCGGTACTTCGTCGACCAGAAGAGCCTTTACCGGCCCGGCTGGTTGAACAAGCTGCGCATCACCGCCTCCGACGGCCTCGTGGGCGGGATGCTGACCAGCCGCGAATACGGCGAGAAGGACTGGGACGAGACGGCCAAGGGCTACGTGGGCATCACCGACCGCAAGTTCGGCGGCTTCCGCCTGAAGGGCCTGTATGTGGGCGACTTCCGGGTGGCCTACGGCCTGGGTCTGGTCATGGACAACACCGACTACATCCACTTCCGCAAGACCGGTTACGGTTTCAACAAGCGGTTGCTGGGCGTGCACGGCGACCTGAGCCGCAGTTACGAGTACAACCTGCGCGGGGTAGCCGCCGAGGGTTCGTACGGGCGGCTGAACGCCTCCTTCTTCGTATCGAGCGACGACAAGGACGGCATCGTCAATCCCGACGGCACCTTGAACCGCTACGTGCTGATGCGTCCGCGTCCGGAGGCCGATTTCCTGGAGAACCGTACGGTCGGCGGCGTGCCTTCCTACCTGCGCCGTGACGCCATCAGCGAAAATATCGTCGGCGGCAACCTCAAGGTCAGCCTGGCACCGGGAACCTTCCTGGGCGTGACCGGGTACGAGGCCCGTTACGATCATGGCTGGAGGGCCGACGAGAACGTCCTGGTCTCCAACACCGACCTTCTCGAGGCCCGCGACAACGGAATCTGGAACTCCTACACCAGCGTCTACACCGATGCCGACGGCAACACCCAGGAGGCCAAGTGGCGCCGGGTGATGGGCGCCGAGGGGCAGGCCGTGGTCGGCAACGTCGCGGTCCAGGGCGAATACGCCTTCCTGCAGGATCCCCGCAACAACTTCTTCTCTTCGAAGAACCCCGACGCCTACATCATCAACACCTTCGCCCAGTGGGACAACCTGCACGTGCTGGGCATCTGGCGTGATTACGACGTGGGCTTCGACAACCCCTACGACCGGGCTTTCAGCAACGACAGCCGTTACGAGATGACGTTGCTGGACGCCCCCTACCGGCTGAACGACGACCTGTACACCTGGCTGGTATCGGAAACGCCCCAGCCCAAGGCCGAGAAGGGCCTGTACCTGGAGACCCGCTACCGGATCAGCCGGGCCCTGACCCTCAGCGGCCTGTCGTTCGACCGCTGGAAGCGCAAAGCCGACGGGGCGGACATGACGCGTTACACCCTGAAGGCCGAGTACCAGCCCATCTTCAATGTGCGGTTCCGCGTGCGGCATCGTTACAGCAGCCGCACCGAGGACAACCCGGAGGATGTGCGGACCTACCGCAACTGGGAAACGCGCTGGCAGATGATCACCATGCTGAGCAACTACAACCGGCTGCAGTTCATGTACATGACCAGCAACGTCATGTTCCCCCCGCGGCCCCGCCTGGGCGGCACGCCCGATGCCGGCGCGGGGGACCCCTCGGTGGGCACCGCGGGCATGCCCGCCCACGCCTTCGAGGTCCGCTACGAGCACAACCTGACCCCGGGCATCAAGCTGATGTTCGCCTCGTCGGTTTACGACGGATTCCTGTGGAATTTCGAGGGCAACGAATTCGTGCTGCTGGACGGCCAGGGCTTCCGCAACTGGTTCAAGATCCAGAGCCGGGTGTCCCAGCGGATGCTGTTCCAGCTCAAGGTCACCCGCGACCACAACCTGCCCAAGACCTACGTGGACGTGCGCCGTTTCGGGGATCCCAGCGGGAACGAGCCCGATACCGACTACGCCCCCAAGGATGACACCATCGTCCGTCTGCAGATGGACTACACCTTCTGATAGATCGAGGAGACTGGAGACATGAATACGAATCGACTGCACAACGAAGGTGACCGGCGGACCGCAGGCAGCGACCGGAGCCATGTGCCGGCCGTGGTGCTCGTCCTGCTGGCGGTGTCCCTGCTCATGGCCGGCGCGGCCCAGGCCGTGCCCCAGATCAACTCGCCCTACGGCGACCAGATGGGCTGGTTCAGCGCCGAGGTCAACGCCATGGGCGGCACCGGCGCGGCCCTGTACCGCGGCGGTTACAGCACGGTGTTCAATCCGGCCCTGCTGAGCCGGGCCGAGGGTTACCGCCTGGATGCGGGCATGGTGCTGGATCAGGAGCACGAGGACCGCTTCCAGCCCCTTTTCGACTCCTTCGACAGCTACGTGACCGACGCGGCCATAGCCAGCAACCGCCACCATAATTTCGCGACGGGCTTCGCGGTGGCCGGCCGCCCCGGCGGGCCCGAGTCCCCTTTCGGTGCCGGCCTGTCCCTGACCGATCGCTACCCCTTCGACTACACCTTCGAGGAGGAGCTGCGCAACCCCAGCCCCTTCCCCCCCGGCACCGGCGAACCGGCCCGGGACATGATCATCGAGGAGCGCGCGCGCGAGGTCAGCGGCACCCTGCGGGATCTTTCGGTGGGGGTCGGCTACACCTTCGATGAGCACGTGTCCCTCGGCGCCGCGGCCCACTACGCCTTCGGGACCCGGACCGAGATCATGCGGGACCGGGATTTCGTAACCCCCGAGAACAGCTACAACCGCCGCAGCGATTTCGATATGGACGGGGTGAACTTCACCCTGGGCGCCCAGGGGGTCATCAGCGAGCGGATCCAGGTCGGGGTGGCGTGGGAGAGCAAGCTGTCCGCGTCGGGCGACTGGCAACAGACCGATTTCGACGCCGCGGTCGATTCAACCTCCGAGACCATGACCGACGCCTACTTCAAGTACCCCCAGTCCTTCCGCGCCGGTCTGACCTTCCTGCCGCGCAGCGATCCGCGCACGGTGTTCACCATGGAACTGGAGTACAAGACCTGGAGCGATCTGGAGGACTGGCGCGTGCCCGGTGACGACAACCCCCAGCACCTCGAGGACACCACGGACGTCCGCATCGGCCTGCAGCACTCCTTCTACAACGGCATGGACGCCCGTTTCGGCTTCCGGCACTACGAGAGCTACCTGGACAAGGAAGCCACCGCCAGCGTGTTCTCCGCGGGCGTGGGCGCGCCCTTCGGCGCGGGTATGTTCTCGGCCTCGATGGAACTGGCCAAGGTCACCAGTGTTCAGGCTCACCAGTTCCCGTACCCGGCCAGTTACTTCGGGAACAGCTTCGTCGTCGATCCCATGGCCCGGGTCGAAGACACCCGGTTCCGGATCGGCGCCGGTTACAAGGTGGAATTCTAGTGATGCGTAATAAACTTGCCCTGCTGACTCTGGGTTGCCTGCTGCTCCTGGTGACGATGACTCCGGCTCTGGCCGGCAAGCCCGGCCCCGACGACGGCGTCATGCGCCTGCATCTGATCTGGACCAACGACATCCACGGGCACATCGTGCCCGAACCCGCCCGGTTCATGAACCCCGCCTTCCCGCCGCCTCTGGGGGGGGGGTACGCGGCGGCCAGCTACGTCAAGGAGGTCCGCCGCGAGGCGGCCGAGAAGGGCGAACAGGTTCTGCTGATGGATGTGGGCGACACCTTCCAGGGCACGCCCATAGGCAACAAGACCAAGGGCGAGGCGGTGACCCGCTATTTCAACGAGCTGCAATACCAGCTTGTGGTGCCCGGCAACCATGATTTCGACAAGGGTCGCGACAACTGCGAGCACCTGGCCAGGATCACGGATTGCCCCTGGATAAGCGCGAACATCATCGAGAAGAGCACCGGCAAGATCCCCGACTGGCTCATCCCGACCATGATGCTGGATTACCAGGGGATCAAGATCGGCGTGGTGGGGATCACCACCCCCAGCACGGCGGTCATGTCGTTCCCCGAGAACATCAAGGGCCTGGAATTTCTGCCCATGCCGCCGGTGATCGAGAAATACCGCGACCAGCTAAAGGACCAGGGGGCGGACCTGATCCTGCTGGCGATCCATGAGGGGCTGCCCTACGACCCCAAGAAGGGGTGGGAGCGCATTGCCGGCCGCACCGAGACCGAGACCGCCCAGGAACAGCAGGGCACCTACGGCAGCAACTACTCCCACGGCGGCATGAACCTCATGGAACTGGTCAACAAGGTGGCGGGCATCGACATCGCCGTCGGCGGCCATACCCACCGGGGTTACTACCATCCGTGGATCGATCCGGTGCACCATACCATGTGCTTCGAGACCTTCGGCAACGGCTCGAGCATCGGGCACGTGATCCTGAAGATCGACCGCAAGACCAAGTCCCTGATCGGCTACGAAACGGCCGACAGCAGGGGGACCCTGATCACCCTCTTCGAGGATGAGATCTGGCCTGACGAGGACATGGAAAAGGTGCTCAAACCCTACCGGGACGAGGCCGAGGCCCAGATGGGTCGGGTCGTGGGCACCACCGCCGTCGCCCTGGGCCGGGGGGGGCCGGGGGCCAACCTGGTGGGCAACCTCGTGACCGACGCCATGCGGGAGTACTTCAACGCCGACTTCAGCTTCCAGAACATGGGCGGTTTGCGGGCGGACCTGCCGGCCGGAGACCTGACCTCCCGGGATATCTTCAGCGTGCTGCCGTTCGGCAACGAGCTGGTCACGGTGCAGATGGACGGCCGCATGCTGCGCCGCATCCTCGAACGCAAGGTGGCCGGGCGCAGCGGGGGCATCTGCATCTCGGGAGCCCAGTGGACTTTTGATACCACGAGGCCGGATTACGACCGTGGCGTGTCCCTGCTCATCGGCGGCCAGCCCTGGGACCCGGATCGGATGTACAAGGCCGTGTGCACCAACTTCCTCATGGAAGGCAACAGCGGGCTGGATTTCCTGACCAGCGTACCGCCCGAGCGCGTCACCCCGACCCAGATCACGACCCAGGAGGCGGTCGAGCACTACCTCCAGCTCCACTCGCCGGTCCGGCCCCGGGTGGACGACCGCTGGGTGGAGAAGCAGGGAGCGCCCCAGGCTCCGTACCTGGCCAGGCCATACATGCCCTGATGGTGAGGTTGTTTGCAATATGATGAAATAGGCCCAGTTACAGGGTTTTTGCTCAAGCCCGCCCCGCGCTGACCGATCATGGGTCAGGGGCGGGCTTCAGCATTGCCGCCCCGGGACAAGGAAGTCCTGGCACCGCGTCGCAGAGGCGCTAACGACAAGGCGGTCGATCACGTGAAGACTCTGCGTAAAGAAATCCGCAATGAACAGCTCGTACGTTTCGCCACCCACATGAACAAGACGGTCATCGGCCAACCCCAGGCCATCGACAGGCTCAGCGACAGCTTCAGCCGCCTGATCGCGGGGGTCCACGACCCGGAACGGCCCCTGTTGACCATGATGTTCATGGGCCCGACCGGTGTCGGCAAGACCGAGACCGTCCGCGCCCTGGCCGAGACCATCTTCGGCAACAAGCGGGCCTTCACGCGGGTCAACTGCCAGGAATATTCCGCGCACTACAACATCTCCAAGTTGCTGGGCTCGCCCCCGGGCTACGTGGGGGGCGAGATCCGTCCCCTGCTGGCCCAGGAAAACCTGGACCGCCACCACAAGAAGGCCCTGGAGAAGCAGTCGGGGCTGGTCAGCGAAAGCGGCAGCAAGCTGAACCGCCTGTTCCCTCCCGATTCCGAGCGCTACCTGAACATCGTGCTGTTCGACGAGATCGAAAAGGCGCACCCCAAGCTGTGGAACCTGCTGCTGGGGATCCTGGAGGACGGCACCGTGGTGCTGGGCAACAACGAGGAAGTCGATTTCCGCCAGTCCATCATCATCCTGACCACCAACGTGGGCAGCGAGGCCATGGGCGCCCACCTGGGCCAGACCAACATCGGTTTTTCATCCGGCATGGACAACGAACGCATGGACCGGGATGTCGAGGAGGCCGCCCTGCGCGCGGCGAAGAAGGTGTTCCCCTTCGAGTTCCTCAACCGCTTCGACGACATCATCACCTACCACACGCTGAAGGAGGAGCACCTCTACAGCATCCTCGACATCCTCATCGGGCAGATCCACCAGCGTTCGCTGATGTGCTCGGAGCCGTTCCTGCTGGAGATCACCGACGAGGCCAAGGCCCACCTCGTGGCCGCGGGCAAGGATATCCAGTACGGGGCCCGGCCGCTGAAGCGCGTGGTGGAGAAGGAGATCGTCACGCCCATTTCCCACTACATCTGCTCGGACCAGATCCGCAAGGGGGATCTGATCACCGTGGACTACAGCGAGCAGGATGGGGAGCTGGTCTTCCGGAAGGAGACCGGGGTGACCAGCTGGGAAGAGCTGGAGAGTCTGGGACCCTTCCCCGCCGACCAGTGGTCCAAGGACGATCTGGGCGTCAAGGACGACGGGGGCGAGAAGAAGGAACTCGTCGAGGAGATCACCCAGGTCGTCGCCACGGCCGGTTGCATGACCGGGGCCGACGATTAGCGGTCCCGCAGCGGGATCAGGGACCTTCGCGGCCTACGGCCAGTAGAGGATCCGCCCGCAGCTCTCGCAACGTTGCAGCTTGCCGGCGTTGGTCTTGCTCACGAAAGACGAGGGGATCTGGGCGAAGCAACCGGTGCAGTGGTTGCCGACCACCGGCACCACGGCGCGGCCGAACTTCGCGGTCAGACGCTGGAAGGCCCCCATCAGCTGGGGTTCGATCTGCCCTTCCAGTTCCTCCCTGGCGCGCTTCAGATCATCCAGCCCCGCGGTCTTGAAGCCCATGCCCTCCAGCTCGGAACCCTTTTCCTCGACTTCCTTGATCATGCCCGTCATGTCCTGCAGGGCCACCAGCAGTTGCAATTGCGGATGCATGCTTATTCCCCCCTCAAGGCTGCGCAGAAGGCCTCGTAATCATCGGCCGCCATGAGCTTTTCGCGCAGACTTGCCTCCTGAACGGTGTCGATGAGCGTGGCCAGGGATTTGATGTACTGGTGTCCCAGGTCCTGGGGCGGAGCGATGAGCACGAAGAACAGATGGGTGGGTTCGCCGTCCTCGGAATCGAAATCCACCCCGGCGGTCGAGCGGGCCATGAGGATGGTCAGGCGCTGAACGGCAAGGGTCCGCCCGTGGGGGAAAGCGATGCCCGGTCCCACCGCGGTGCTGCCCAGGGATTCCCTGCTCTGCAGCATCTGCAGGATGGTGTCGGGATTCTTGATGTCCATGCCGGCGGTCAGGCCCGCGACGAGTTCGGAGAGGGCGGATTCTTTGTCGGTCGCTTTGAGGTCGGGGAGGAAAAGCTCGGGTGAGGTATTTTTGAGAACCTCGGCAATGTCCATGAGAACTGCACCGCCTTGAGATAACGAGGAAATTGTGCTAGGACTACCTGCAAAGCTAATCCAATATCTGGCTTGAGACAAGCCGCAATGACCTGTTTGTGCACCGGAAGGGCCGCGCGCGATGAGCGAAGGGAAGGCACCGAGCGGGGACTCGGAAAACAAGGCGACGGCGCCCCGTCTGGAAGGTGTGGTGGTCAGGACCAGCGGAGGGCGCTGCTTCGTGGCCGTAGATGGCCGCCAATGGAATTGCCAGCTCAGGGGCAAGCTCAAGCAGGGCGAGCGTAGAACCCAGAGCGTGGCCGTGGCCGGGGATCACGTCGTGATCAGGGCCCTGCACCCGGAACTGGATCCTCCCGAGGGGATCGTCGAGGAGGTCCTGCCCCGCCGCAACCGCATCTCACGCGTGGCCGCCCGGCGCAGCGGTGGCCGGCGGGAGCAGGTCCTGGTGGCCAACCTGGACCAGGTCGTGGTGGTGCAGTCGGTGACGTCGCCGGTTCCCCAGAAGGGGTTCGTGGACCGGCTGCTGGTAGCGGCCGAAAGGTTCGGGGTGGCCGGCATCCTGGTCCTCAACAAGGTCGATCTGGCCCCCGCCGCGGCCGGTGAAGATCCCTGGCCCTATTACCGGACCCTGGGCTACCGTGTCCTGCATACTTCGGCGACCACCGGCGAGGGGATCGGGGACCTGGTCCAGGTCCTGACCGGGCGCACTTCCATCCTGATGGGCGCATCGGGGGTGGGCAAGACGAGCCTGTTGAACACCATCGATCCCGACCTGGCGCTGCAGGTCACCGCGGTCGGGGGCAAGACCGGGCTGGGCCGGCACACCACAACTTCCACGGAGCTCTTCCCGCTCCCGCAGGGGGGGTTCATCGCCGATTCGCCGGGCCTACGGGGGTTCGATCCCTGGGATGTTGATCCCCGCCAGGTGCGGGACTACTTTCCTGAATTCGCCCAGGGCGCGGACGAGTGCCGCTTCCGGACCTGCATGCATATCCATGAACCCGAATGCGGGGTCAAGAAGCTGGTGGCCTGCGGGGTCATCCCCGGTTGGCGCTATGAAGCCTACCAGGCCCTGGTGCGGGACCTGGAAGCGCGGAGGCGGGAGAATAGGCCGAGGCCCTGAGGGGCCCGATACCCTTCCCGGGTCGGGGCGGCCGGAACGGGTTGACGATCCCGGCCATCATCCCGTAGTACAGGGATGCTTCCTTCCCTTCGTGCAGAACCTTGTCCAGGGGGTAGATCCTGGTCGGCCGGCGCCAGGGCACCATGTGTTCCACCCGCACGGTCCGGTACCACCCCGGCAAGGGTTGCCCCAGCAGGCGGGGAGATTTTGCCGTCAACTCGTAACCGCTCATGGCGACGGTTCCCAGCACGGCGAGGATGAAGGCGGATTCCAGCAGGATTCGGCGCATGGGCACTCCAGGGTCACGATACCGGTACGGGCTCCGTTCCCGTGAGGCAAGGCGCGTGCCATCCGCAGGCAAAGGAGGCGGCCATGGCCGGGACGATGACAAGGCGTTTCAAGCAGCACCTGGTCGCCGCGGTCGCCCGCCTGTGGCGGCGGCCCCGATTGACGGCCGGGCAGCTGCGGGCGCTCGCGCCCCGGGGCGTGCTCATCGTCAAACAGCACAATCAGATGGGCGACATGGTGTGCGCCATCCCCGCCCTGCGCGCCCTGCGCGGGGCCTACCCTGAGGGGCGCATGGTGCTGGTCACTTCGCCGGTCAACGGGGCGGTGGTCAGCCATGACCCGAACCTCGACGCGGTCATGACCTTTTCCCAGCGGATGTGGCGCCGGCCCTGGGCCCTGCTGCGGTTCGTGCGGGAGCTGCGCGCCCATGACTGCGAGCTGGCCTTCATCCTGGGCAGCGTGTCGTTCTCGGTGACCAGCGCGGTGATCGCCCTGGCCAGCGGGGCGCGCTGGATCGTCGGACCCGACAGCCGGCCCTACGGCTGGGACATCAGCGGCCACCTGTTCGCCGTGGAGTTGCCTGCGTCCCCTCATCTGGACCGTCATGCGGTGGCGCACAACCTGGCGCCCCTGCAGGCTGTGGGCATCGATACCGGGGACCGGTTGCCCCGCTTCGACCCCGACGCCGCCGAACGGGCCCGGGCGGCCTCGGTCATGGCCGAACTCGGCCTGCGGGACGGATTCTGGTCCCTGCATCCGGGGGCTGGCAAGCGGCAGAACGTGTGGCGGGCGGACAGGTTCGCGGCCGTGGCGGCGAAGGCGGCGGCGGCAGGCAGGCAGGTCTTGATCCTGCACGGTCCGGCCGATGGGCCTTACCTGCAACGGCTGCTGGCGGCGCTGGCGCCTGCAGAGGATCCGAACATCAGGGTGGCGCCGGACCTGGAAGTCGGGGTGTGCGCCGCTTTGTTGCAGCGGTCCGACCGTTTCCTGTGTAATGATACGGGGATAATGCACGTGGCCGGAGCCGTGGGCACGCCCACCCTGGCCCTGTTCGGCCCCACCGACCCCCGGCTGTGGAAACCCCCGGCCCCACAGGTCGTGGCCCTGCGCAGCCCGCGGCGCAGTGCCGATGACCGGGGTGACGAATTCGGCTGGATGCAGAACATCGCTGTCGAGGACGTGTGGCGGGCCTGGACATCCCTGCCCTCGGGGGACGATCGAGGCGGTTCCCTTGCCAATGAGCGGAGTCAGCGTGGATGATATCCTGGTCAATATCCTGGTGCTCGTGTTCTCGGTGGTGTTCCATGAGGTGGCCCACGGCTGGATGGCCATGCGCCTGGGGGATGATACGGCCCTCAGGTCCGGAAGGTTGACCCTCAACCCGCTGCCCCATATCGACCCCATGGGCAGCATCATCGTGCCGGTGCTGCTGTCGTTCACCAATTCGATCATGTTCGGCTGGGCCAAGCCCGTGCCTGTGGATCCGCGGCGCCTGCGCGATCCCTGGAACGATCATCCCAAGGTCGCGGCGGCCGGTCCTGCCAGCAATCTGTTGCTGGCGTTGGTCTGCGCCCTGTTGCTGGGGCTGACGGTGGGCCTGGCCGCCAAGACCGGCGCCATGGCCCAGGCCTATGCCGAGGGGCCGACACCGCTGAAATTCCTGCTGTCTCTGTTCCAGACCGGCATCCTGATCAACCTGGTCCTGGCGCTGTTCAACCTCATCCCCCTGCCGCCTTTGGACGGCAGCTGGATCCTGACCCGCTTTCTGCCCCGGGATCTGCACCTGAGGTACGAGGGGCTGCGGCGATACGGGTTCGTGCTGGTCATCGGGTTCATCGTGCTCATGCGCTACACGCCCCTGGGCGGGGCGTTCGGCAAGGGCCTGATGTCCGCTGTGCAGCCGTTCACCAAGCTCGCCATGGTCGTGGCGGGTCTATTCGGAGCCTGATTCCGGAAAACCCAAGGCCTTCCACCCTGGGGGGTGGAAGGCCCGGGGAGCGCCCGGCGAATCGGGATGCAGTCCTGCCTAGTGGGAGAGCTGCCCGTCGGTGTGGGTGCTGGCCAGGGTCAAGGTGGCGTTCTGAACGGCACTCTGGTTGCCGGCCTGGTCCACGGCGTAGACGCTGTAGACGTTGATGCCGGGCTGGGGATCCGGGTCCTGGACGCTGTAGACCAGGGTGGGGTTCGAGACGAGGTCCACGACGTTGCCTTTGTTTTCGCGGGTAACCACGTATCCGGCCAGGTCGGTGTCCACGGTGTCGACGGCCCAGGAGACCACGGCCGCTCCGGTGGTGTAATCGATGGTGCTGCGCACGGCGTAGGGGGTCGCCGGGGGAGCGGTGTCGATGGCGTCGTTCACGTTAACGGGGTTGCTGTCGCTGCAACCGGTGGCCATGATGGCTACGGTCAGCAGCATGATTCCTACCAGGATCTTCTTGTTGTTCGCCATGTGAATGTCCTCCTTCAATTCGCCAGAGAGCTCGGTTCGTTTGTTGTGCGGCCGGAGGAGATCGGTTGCAGTGGCACGGTGTTCATGAGCAGCTCCTCCGGCCGCGACCTGCCGGACCGATTGCAAGGGGGGGACCACGCGGGCGGGTCAAAATCAAAAATTGCCGATCATGCTTTATTACAAGAAGTTACCGATGTCATGGAGGAAGGATGAGGAACTCCGGGGAAGGCTGGCACCCGACCAGCCGTTTCGAGATGCCCTGTCCCGGGTGGCTCCGCATTGCACGATGCCCGACTGCCGTTTTTCCCGGATCGCAAGTTTACTCCTTGACATGGCGAAGGTTATGTTGAAATAATCCCCTGGAAATCCCAATTCCGGCAAATCTATGGTCAGTTGAACGGGAGGCATGACATGACCAAAGCCGATATTGTCGAGGACATTGCCCAGAAAACCGGTCTGACCAAGAAAGAGGTGGCCGAGACCGTCGATCTGTTTCTGGCCCGGATCGGTGATCTCCTGGTGCAGGGCAAACACCTGGAAATACGTGGATTCGGCACCTTCAAGGTGAAAGAGCGCAATGAGCGCATGGCACGCAACCCACGCACGGGGGAAGCCGTGCCGGTCCCCGCCCGCAAGGTTCCGGTTTTCAAGGTGTCGAAGATGCTCAAGGACAAGGTCGCAGGCATCTCCTGACCCGGTCCGCACCCCGGCGGCCCCATGTGGCCAAGGGTTATTTCCGGTTTCCCGCCGCCGGCCGGGGGGAAACCGGTTACTTTTGTGTGCAGGATCGTGATCCTCAGCAACGAGCAGGGGGCAAACCATCGTGAGTCAGCCAGTTGTCGACATGCGCAGCGATACCGTCACCAGACCCGATCAGGGTATGCGCCAGGCCATGGCCACGGCCGAGGTCGGAGACGATGTCTTCGGCGACGACCCCACCGTCAACCGCCTGCAGGCCGAAGTCGCGGCGCTGCTTGGCAAGGAAGCAGCCCTGTTCGTGCCCAGCGGCACCATGGGCAACCAACTCGCCTTGCGCGCCCAGACCCGCCATGGCGACCAGATCCTGCTGGAGGACGGAGCCCACATATACCGTTACGAGGCGGGGGGGCCGGCGGCCCTGAGCGGTCTGCTGGTGACCTGCATCCCCGCACCCGGGGGAATCTTGACCGCAGGCCTTGTGGAAGCGGCCCTGAACCCCGACAATGTGCATTGCGCGCCGCCGGCGCTGGTTTGCCTGGAGAACACCCATAACCGAGCCGGCGGGCGGATCCTGCCCCAGGAAAACATGGCCGAGATCGCCGCTTTGGCCCATGACGCCGGGATGCGGGTGCACCTGGACGGGGCAAGGCTCTGGCACGCGCACATCGCCACCGGTGCGCCCCTGGCCGCCCTGGCCGGTGCGGCCGACACCGTGAGCGTCTGTTTTTCCAAGGGCCTGGGGGCCCCGGTCGGCTCGGTGCTGGCCGGCGATGCCCGGACCATGGCCCGCGCCCACCGCTTCCGCAAGATGTTCGGGGGCGGCATGCGGCAGGTGGGCATCCTCGCGGCGGCCTGCCTGTACGCCCTGGAGCACAACCTGGTCCGGCTGGAGCAGGACCACAAGCGGGCACGGCGCCTCGCCTCCGAGGTGGATCACCCTGATCTGAAGGTGGGCCATCCTGTGGAGACGAACATCGTGATTTTCGACGTGGCCGGCGGCAGGGACCATGAGCTGCTGGCCCATCTGGAGGCCGCAGGGGTCCTGGGCGTGGGTTTCGGGCCAGGGCGGGTGCGGCTGGTGCCCAACCTGGACACCGACGATGAGGGCATCGGGCGCGCCGTAGCGGCCCTCAACGCTTTCCCCCGCATGACGTGACAGATCAAGGGAGTTGTGACCATGCATGACGATTATCAGAACCCGGAACGGCCCGACTGGGCCCTGGACCCCGTGACCGCGGCCGATCGCTGCGTGGCGTTCATCCGCGATGTCCTGGCCGCAGCAGGCAAGCCCCGCCTGGTGATCGGCCTTTCCGGCGGGATCGACTCGGCGGTCTCGGCGGGGTTGGCGGTGCGGGCGATCGGAGCGGCCAACGTCCATGGTCTGCTCCTGCCCTACGCCACGAGTTCGGCCTCCTCGCTCGAGGATGCCGCCGCGGTGGCCGCGCACCTGGGCATCGCCACCGAGACCATCCCCATCACCCACCTGGCGGACCCTTTCCTGGCGGACATCCCGGCCGACCGCAAGGTGCGCCGCGGCAACGTCATGGCGCGTTGCCGGATGATCCTGCTGTACGACCGCTCCGCGGTTCTGGAGGCCCTGGTCCTGGGCACGGGCAATCGCACCGAGGCCCTGCTGGGCTATACGACCCTTTACGGGGACAACGCCTGCGCCCTGAACCCCGTCGGCCAGCTCTACAAGACCGAGATCAGGCTGCTGGCCAGGTGGCTGGAGCTGCCCCGGGCGGTGCTGGACAAGGCGCCCAGCGCGGACCTGTGGGAGGGCCAGGCCGACGAGGACGAACTGGGGTTCACCTACGCCGAGGCCGACAACCTTCTGCACCAGATGATCGACCGCGGCCGGCACAGGCACGAGCTGGAAGCCATGGGTTTCGCGGGGGAACTGGTGGACCGGGTGGCCGCCCGGGTCGAGGCCGCCCGTTTCAAGCGCCAGTTGCCGCCGGTGGCGGTGATGCCGGGCCGGAGGGATCCCGACCGGAAGGATGAGTTCACCGACGGAGGTTTTCATTGACCTCGGTCGAAGTGCCCGTGGTGGATATGCCCGCGGGCCTGTGCCACTTCGTGGCCACGCCCATCGGCAACCTGCACGACATCACCCTGCGCGCGCTGGGGGTGCTGGCCGAGGCGGAGGTCGTCTACGCCGAGGACACGCGCCACACGGGGACCCTCATGAAACGCTACGGCCTGAGAGTGCCCCTGGTCAGCTACCACGACCACAACAAGCTGGAGGTCGTGCCCCGGATCGTGGCCGATCTGAAGGCGCAGCGGAAGGTCGCGGTGGTCAGCGACGCGGGCATGCCGTGCATCAACGACCCGGGCTACTCCCTGGTGCTGGCCCTGTTGCGGGAGGAACTTCCCTGGACGATCATTCCCGGACCATCCAGCGTGCTTGCGGCAGTGGTGCTGGCCGGATTTTCCCCGGACAGATTCCTCTTCGCGGGGTATCCTCCCCGCAAGAAGGGGCAGCGCCGCCGTTACCTGGAGGAGCTGGTGCAGGCCGGCCCCACGGTGGTCATGCTGGAGTCCTGCCACCGCATCACCAGCACCCTGGAGATGGTCGGCGAGCTGGACGCGGCGCGCCGGGTGGCCGTGGTGCGGGAGATCACCAAGTTGCACGAGGAGACCCTGCGCGGCACGGCCGGGGAAGTCCTGCCCCTGATGACGGGCAAGCGGCTGCGCGGGGAACTGGTTCTGGTCCTGGCTGGGCAGGGCAAAAAGGAGTCCAAAGTTGACTGAAGACACACGGTCGTTCAAGAGGCGGCTCAGGGACCATCTGCGGCCGGTGATCCTGACCCTGGACCGCATGGGCATCTCGCCCCTGGGCGTTTCGATCCTGGGCCTGGCGATCACGGCCTGGAGCGGGCTGGTCGTGGGCGGCGGTCACCTGTTCTGGGGCGGCGTGGTGTTCGTGCTGGGGTCGGCCTTCGACATGCTCGACGGGGACCTGGCGCGCCTGCAGGGGACGGTCTCGGCGCGCGGGGCCTTCCTCGATTCGTGCTTCGACCGCCTGGGCGAGGCCTTTCTCCTGGCGGGTTTGACATGGTACTTCGCCACCACGGGGCCTGCTCCTGACGCCTGGCCCCTGGTGCTGATCGTTGCCGTGGTCGCCGGCAGCCTGACCACCAGCTACGTGCGGGCCCGCGCCGAGGGCGTGGGCGAGACCTGCTTCGTGGGCTGGTTGCAGCGCACCGAGCGGGTGATCCTGCTGACGGCGGCCCTGTTGCTGGGCCGCTGGGCCGTGACCCCCATGCTGGTGCTGCTGGCCGTCGCGACCCTGGCGACCACCGTCCAGCGCATGGTCCATGTGGCAGCCAAGCTGCCGGGCCCGGATCCCGACGGCAGGGGCGGCGATTCATGACCGCAGGGGCCGCCAGGGGGTTGCTGGTCACTTTCGAGGGGCCCGAGGGCAGCGGCAAGACGACCCTCATCGAGGGCATCGTCCGGCGCCTGGAGGCCGCCGGGCAAGACCCGGTGCTGATCCGGGAACCCGGAGGCACCGCCATCGGCGAACGCATCCGCGCGATTCTGCTGGATACGGCCTCGGTGGGCATGTTTCCGGAAACGGAATTGCTCCTGATGGTGGCCAGCCGGGCCCAGCTGGTCAGGCAGATGATCAAACCCGCCCTGGAAGAGGGCCGGATCGTGCTGTGCGACCGGTTCGCCGACGCCTCGGTGGCCTACCAGGGTTATGGTCGCGGCCTGGGCGCCGGGGTTGTCCACCAGCTCAACGCCTTCGCCCTGGACGAGGTGGCGCCGGACATGACCCTGCTGTGCATGCTGCCCCCGGAGCAGGGCCAGGCCCGTCTGGACCAGCGCCATACCGACCGTCTGGACCGCGAGGCCCTGGCGTTCCACGAGCGGGTGTACGAGGGTTACCTGGCCATGGCCGGCTCGGGCGATCCGCGCTTCAAGGTGGTCGACGCCACGCTCCCGCCTGGGGATATGCTCGACCAGGCCGTCGCCCATCTCAGGAAACTGGAACATGGCTTGCTGAAGGACCTTTAAGATTCCGGCGCGAGGGCCGTCATCCCCCGCAGCGCAGGGCGGTAAACGCTTGGCCGCCCGTTTTTCTGGCTTGTCCCGAAGGAACAGACATGAAACTCGGATTCCATGATGCCACCCCCCGAGGCGGGAGATTCGTCCCGGTGGGGATGTTTTTGCTGGTGTTGCTGCTGCTGGCTGGGAATTCCCCGGCCCAGACCAAGGGCCTGGCCCAGACTCCTGCGGAGACCGCCACCACCGCTGCCGACAGCGATACGGTCAACGCCGTGCTCACCGATCCGGCGGTCCGCCGCCGGGCCTTCTACGAAGACCTGAAGATGCTCGGGGACGTCTACGAGCGGATCATCAACAACTACGTCGATGTCCTGGATCCCCACGAGGTGATGGTGGGCGCCATCGAGGGCATGCTGGACGAGCTGGACGAACACTCCAACTACCTGCCCCCGGTCAACTACGAGGATCTGATGACCAGCACCGAGGGCGAATTCGGCGGGCTGGGGATCTCCATCCAGGTGCGCGACCACTACCCCACGGTGATCTCGCCCATCGAGGGCACACCGGCCTACTACATGGGCATCCAGGGCGGCGACCAGATCATCGAGATCGAAGGCGAGAGCAGCAAGGACCTGACCAGCACCCAGGCCGTCAAGCTTCTGCGGGGGCCTCCGGGCACCAAGGTGAACATCACCCTGGCACGTCCGGGCCGCGCGGAACCCATCCCGCTGACCATCACCCGCGACATCATCAAGCTCGAGAGCGTGCCCTACGCCTTCATGATGGGCGACATCGGGTACATCCGGATCCAGAACTTCGCCCGCACGACCCCGCGCGAGGTGCGGGACAAGCTGGAAATGCTCACCCAGCAGGGGATGAAGGGGCTGATCCTGGATCTGCGCTTCAACCCGGGCGGCCTGCTGGAGGCAGCCAAGGGGGTCAGCGAGCTGTTCCTGCCAAAGGGCGAGCTCATCGTCTCGACCAAGGGCCGGCTGCCCTCCCAGGATCAGCAGCTTTACAGCGAGGCGCGTGGCAAGGTGTATGACGATGTGCCCCTGGTTGTGCTGGTCAACGGGTCGTCGGCTTCGGCCAGCGAGATCGTCTCGGCGGCCATCCAGGACCACGACGCGGGCCTGGTCGTGGGCCAGACCAGCTTCGGCAAGGGTTCGGTGCAGACGGTGTTCCGTCTGGACGAGGACGAGGCCCTCAAGCTGACCACCGCCCGCTATTACACCCCCAGCGGGCGCTCCATCCACAAGACCCGGCCGCGGCATCCCCGGATCGGCCAGGATGAGAGCGCGGCCGCCGCGCCGCCTCTGGAGAAGAAGCCGGCGGAGAAGGAGAAAGCCCGCTTCGAGAAGGAGAAGTACTACACCGACAGCGGCCGGGTGGTGTACGGCGGTGGCGGCATCACTCCGGACATCGAGATCGACCAGGATTTCCTGTCCGATTTTGAGGTGGCCGTCGAGCGTGACGGGGCCCTGTTCAGCTTCGCGGTGGACTACGTGGCCAAGCTGGATGCGGTGCCGGAGAATCCCGTGATCGACGATGCGACCTTCCGGGACTTCGAGCAGTTCCTGCGCGGCAGGGAGAACATCGAGGAGTACCTCGGCGCCTTCAAGCTGACCCTGAGCGACTCGTTGATGGAGGCCAACCGGGGCTTCATCACCCGCGGCATCCGGCGCGAAGTGGCCCGCCGGGCCCATGGCGCCCAGGCCGCCTACAAGGTGGCCATCGAGGCCGATACGCAGCTGCACCACGCCCTGGACCTGTTCAAGAAGGCCCACTCTTTGCCCGAGCTGCTGGATCTGGCCCAGCAGTGGAACCAGGAGCAGCTGGCCAAGCACCAGGCCGCGGCTGCCGCGGCGGCGGATTCGGCCTCCGCGGCGGAGGCCGCCGAACAGGGGAAGGCGGACTGACGGGTCGCCCTCTTCATGCGGCCGGGCAACCTGCCAGGAGCGGGTTGCCCGGTCTCAATAGTATGTGATCTTGGATGCGCCGGGGCAAAAGTTCTGGACCTGGGCCGCCTTGCTGGAGTTCCACCATGACCTGGATCGAAATCCTCGGCTACGCCGCCTCGTTGCTGGTGGCCGCCTCGCTGAGCATGAAGTCGGTGGCCCGGCTGCGTTTTCTGAACCTGCTGGGAGCCGTGGCCTTCGCCCTGTACGGGCTGCTGTTGAAGGTCTACCCGGTCATGGTGGTCAACGCGTACATCGCGTTGGTCAACATCGTCTTCCTGCTGAAGATGCAGCCGGGACGCAGCGAGGCGTTCGAGCTGCTGACCATCAGCAGCCCGGACAACCGGTATCTGCGCCGGTTCCTGGAGTTCCACGCCGATGATATCGCCCGCTTTTTCCCGGGGTTCGATCTGGACCAGATCGTCCAGCCGCGCCTGATCTTCATCCTGCGGGACATGCTGCCGGTGGGGCTGGTGATCGGCCATTCGGCACCGGATGGGACCTTCACCGTGGATCTGGATTATGTCATTCCTTCCCACCGCGATTTCCGCTGCGCAGAGTACTTCTACCGCTCCTGGCGGTCGGTGATCGACGACCAGGGTATTCGGACGTTCCGGGCCCGGTCCGAGGTTCCAGCCCATCTGAAATACCTGCGCAAGCTGGGATTCTGTCCGGAAGCCGGTGATGACAAGGGCTGGTTCGCCCGGCCAGCATGAAAACGAAGGTGAACCCGGTGGAATTCTTCTGCACCACCTGCTGCCGGGAAAAGCAAACGACCCCGGGTCTGATGCCTGCCTGTGAGCGGTATACCGACCCCAGGATCCATGACATCCATGCCCGCAGCATCGAGGCGGACGGGCCGGAAGGCCGAGGTTGCTGAAGCCAGGAGGGCGTAAGCAACCGTCCATTTGGTAAGCACTTATGGTGTATCAGACCCGTATTGCCAACTTCGGCTATACCCGCAGACACAATTTCCGAGGCACAAGGTATTTAGTACTGGCGAAATCCTCTTTAGGATGCTACCTTGCGGCCATCAATTGCCGGCCCCCAGCCGGCGGCGGCGAACAACAGGGCCCCCTTCCCAAACCGGGCCACGCCGCGTTCGACTCTCTCTTGCCCTACACTGTTGTTCGGGTCGGAAAACAGGCCGCTGTGTGCGGGTGTACCCGGATGCTGACGGCGGAGACCATTGACATCATGACAAAAACAAGCAATTCCCAGCCCTCCGGCTTCGACCGGTTCGGGCTTCATCCGTCCCTGCTGCGCGGCATCGAGGCCGCCGGTTTCACCTCGCCGCGTCCCATCCAGGACGCCACGATTCCCGCCGGACAGTCCGGACAGGATGTGCTGGGCCTGGCCCAGACCGGAACCGGCAAGACGGCCGCTTTCGCGCTGCCCTTGCTGCAGCGGATCCTCGACCATCCTCATCGCGGTCCGCGGGCCCTGGTGCTGGCGCCCACGCGGGAACTGGCGAACCAGATCGCCGCGGAGATCCGCCTCCTGGCCAGGTTCACCCGGATCAAGATGGTCACCATCTACGGCGGGGTCTCGGCCCGCAATCAGGTCTACGCCCTGCGGCACGGCCCCGAGATCGTGGTCGGATGCCCCGGCCGGGTGCTGGACCTGCTGCAGCAGGGGCTGCTGCGACTGGGACGCGTCGAGACCCTGGTCCTGGACGAGGCGGACCACATGTTCGACATGGGGTTCCTGCCGGATATCCGCAAGATCCTGGCCGCGTTGCCCGACCGCAGGCAGAACCTGCTGTTCTCGGCGACCATGCCGCGGGAGATCCGCCATCTGGCGGACGAGCTGCTCCATGAACCCGAGGTCGTCGAACTGGCCGACGCCGCGCCGGCCGCGACCATCGACCACGACCTGGTCCTGATCCCCGAGAACCGCAAGAAGGATCTGTTGGTGCACCTGCTGGGCGGCAGGAGCTGCCGTTCGGCCATCGTCTTCACCCGCACCAAGCATCGCGCCCGCCGGCTGGCCGACCAGCTCAACAAGGCCGGTTATCGTGCCGTGGGGCTGCAGGGCAACATGTCCCAGTCCCAGCGTGACCGCGCCATGCGCGGGTTCCGGACGCACCGCTTCGACGTTCTGGTGGCCACCGACATCGCGGCCCGGGGCATCGATGTCAGCGACGTGTCCCACGTGATCAACTTCGACGTGCCCAACACGCCCGAGGCCTACACCCACCGCATCGGGCGAACCGGACGCTCGGGCAGCGCGGGCACCGCCTGCACGTTCGTCACCGGCGGCGACCACCGCTGGCTGAAGGCCACCGAGCGCATGATCGGCTCATCCATCCCGCGGCGCGAAGTGGCGGGGTTCGCGCCCGATACCATGGTAATCGAGACCAGCCGGCGCCGGCCTCAGGGCCGGGGGTACGGCAACGGCAGGAATCGCGCCGGTGCGCGGAGGCGGTCGTGAGCGATCATCTGCGGGCGAAAGTCGAGAAGATGGGGCGGTCCGATCTGGGCCGCGCCATCGCGCCGTTCAGCAATCCGGACACCCGGCGGGCGCTCTGGCAGCTGGCCAACACGGTGGTGCCGTATTTCGGCCTGCTGGCCCTGATGGTCTTCAGCCGCCTGCAGGGCTGGCCTTACCCGGTGACCCTGGCCCTGGCGGTGCCCGCGGCCGGATTGTCCGTGCGGATCTTCATCTTCTTCCACGATTGCTGCCACGATTCGTTCTTCGCCTCGCGGCGCGCCAACCGCATCGTGGGCTACCTGACGGGAATCCTGACCTTCACCCCCTTCGACGCCTGGCGGCGCAGCCACAACACCCATCATGCCACCGCCGGCGACCTGGACAACCGGGGCACCGGGGATATCTGGACCATGACCGTGGCCGAGTACCGGCGGGCCTCGATGCTCAAACGGCTGTGCTACCGGCTGGTGCGCAATCCGTTTTTCCTGCTGCTGGTCGTCCCGGGCTGGCTGGCGATGATCGCCTACCGGATCCCCTGGCCGGGGCAGGGGCGGGCGGCGACGGTCAGCGTGATGATCACCAATCTGGCTCTGGGTGGGATCTTCGCGGCGATGGCTCTCACGGTGGGTTGGCGGACGTACCTGCTGGTGCAGGTGCCGGTGGTCCTGATAGCCTGGTCCTGCGGGGTCTGGCTGTTCTACGTCCAGCACCAGTACGAGGACACCTACTGGATGCCCGGCGACCAGCGGGATCCGGTGGAGGTCGCACTGCGGGGCAGTTCCTACTACAAGTTGCCCCGGATCCTGCAGTGGTTCACCGGCAACATCGGCCTGCATCATATCCATCATCTGCGCCCGCGCATTCCCAACTACCACCTGCAGTCCTGCCAGGATTCGATCCCGCTGCTGCAGACGGTCAAGCCCCTGACTTTCCGCCGCAGCCTGCGTTCGGCGTCCCTGGACCTGTGGGATGAGCGGCATGGGAAATTGGTGGGATTCGGGGCGGCGCGGCTTGATGGCATGTGCTGAGGCAGGCAAGCGGCCTGAGGCTCATTTCCCCAGGCCGCTTGCAAGGTTTCAGCTCTTCTTGATCAACCTCGTCGCCGCCGCGACCACACCGCCCACGTCCGAAAGGTCGGTGGGGATGATCATGGTGTTGCTCTCGCGGGCCAGGTTGCCGAACTGCTTGATGTACTGCTCGGCCACGCGCAGGTTCACCGCGTCCGAGCCTCCGGGCTGCTCGATGGCCTGGGCGATGTTGCGGATCCCCTCGGCCGTCGCCACGGCCACCAGTTCTATCTCCTTGGCCCGGCCTTCGGCCTCGTTGATCCGCTTCATCTTCTCGCCCTCGGATATGGCGATGGCCTGCTGCTTGGTGCCTTCGGCCACGTTGATCAGGGCCTGGCGCTGGCCCTCGGATTCGGCGATGGCCGCGCGCTTCTCGCGCTCGGCGCGCATCTGCTTCTCCAGGGCGTCGCGCACCGTCTGCGGCGGGTGGATGTTCTTGATCTCGTAACGGGTGATCTTCACGCCCCAGGGATCGGACGCCTTGTCCACCGCGGCGATGATGGCGTGGTTGATGGCGTCGCGTTCCTCGAAGGTCTTGTCCAGCTCCAGCTTGCCGATCTCCGAACGCATGGTGGTCTGGGAGAGCTGGGTGGAGGCGAACAGGTAGTTCTCGATGCCGTAGCTGGCCTTGACCGGGTCGATCACCTGCATGTAGAGCACGCCGTCCACCTCGACGGCGATGTTGTCCTTGGTGATGCACACCTGGGGGGGCACGTCGACCGCGGTTTCCTTCAGGGAGTGCTTGTAGGCGATGCGGTCCAGGAACGGGGTCAGGATGTGGAACCCCGCCTGCAAGGTGCGCGAATACTTGCCCAGCCTCTCGACGATGTAGGCGCTCTTCTGGGGCACGATGCGGGCGGTGTTCAAAAGGGTGATGATGACCAGGATCACGATTCCAAAGGCTATGATGGTGCCGGCCATGTCGGACCTCCCGGGGCGCTCGGCGCCCGGCTGGGGTTAATGGGGTTTGACGATCAGGGTGATGCCCTCGTGCGCGGTGATGATGGCGCGGTCACCCTTGGCCAGGGGAGCCTCGCAGAGAGCCTGCCACGTCGCTCCCTTGTACTCGACCCTGCCCTTGGCGCCGGGGGTCATGGCCTCCAGGACCACGACCACACCGCCGACCTCGTCATCGATGTTGTCCCCGGTCAGGCCTTCCTCGCTGACCTTGCCCAGGAATCCATCGCGGAATCGCCTGCGCAGGAAAACCAACAGCAGCACCGAGGACACGGCGAACACGATGAGCTGGGAGCTCAGGTTCGGGGTCAGGCCCAGCCAGGCGCCGAGGGCGGCCAGCCAGGCTCCGGCCCCGAAGAAGACCAGGATCACGCCCGGAACCACGAACTCGCTGAGGATCAGGATCACACCTGCTACGAACCACAGGACGACGGGACTCATGGGCATCACTCCCCCGGCTGGAATACATAGTTGACGACCGGGTGATATAACCATACCTGGGGGTCATTATTCAATTGGAAGTCGGAATATTTCCAAGGTGGGGTGGGGCCGCCGGCCGCTCAGCCGACGAGGCTGAACTTGTGCAACACTTCCTCCAGCAGGTACCCTTCCTCCCCCGAGATATTGACGAACTTGAATCCGGCGCGGAAGAAGCGGGGATTCTGGTCCTGGTTGCACCAGACGGTTTCGGCTTCGATGAGGATCTCCGACCGGTTCTGCACCATGGCCGGCAGGTTGATGCGGACCAGGAACTTGCGCCCGGGGGTCAGGGCTTCGGAGGCGACGATCATCATGCCGTTGCAGGTGATGTCCACGATACGGCCGAGCGCCCGGCCTGATTCGTGGTCGATGGCCTTGACGTTGTGGGGCGTGTTCTTGCGCGGCCTGCGACGGATATCGATCATGACGATCCTTTCATGGCTTACGTTCTGGTCCTGGATATCGGCACCAGGCGGGGTGGGCTTGAATGTAAAATGGAGCCATCTGCAGGTCCGCCCCGGTTGACAAAACATCTGCATACCCTTAACCCTGTTCCTCTGCGTGAAGCCAAGCAATCAAGAGGGAGCAATCGTCATGAGCCAGATTGTCGACAAGGTCCACCATGTGGAACTGGTGGTGGGGAACGCCAAGCAGGCGGCCTACTATTACCGCAAGGCCTTCGGCTTCGGCCAGGTGGCGTATCGGGGCCCAGAGACCGGTGATCGGGAAAGGGTTTCGTATGTCCTGCGGCAGGGGGATATCTGGCTGGTCCTGACCACGCCCCTCCACCACCTGGATCCCCTGAACATCTGGCTCACCCTGCACGGGGACGGGGTGCGGGACATCGCCCTCGAGGTCGCGGACGTGGACGCCGCCTTCAGCCACGCGGTGGCCGGCGGAGCGGTGCCCAAAGCCGAGCCGGCAACCCGGAAGGACGACATGGGGGAGGTGAGGACCGCGGCCATCGCCACCTACGGCGAGGTGATCCACACCTTCGTCCAGCGCATGGATTACAAGGGGTTCCTGCCCGGATTCCGGCCCAGCGAGGTTCCCGGCGCGGGCGCGGGCCTGACCTTCATCGATCACATCGTCGGCAACGTCGAGGACCGGCAGATGGACCGCTGGGTCGACTGGTACGACAGGACCCTGGGCCTGGACCGCTTCGTTTCCTACGACGACAAGGACATCTCCACCGAATTCACGGCCCTGCGCAGCACGGTGGTCGCCTCGGCCGACAGGGTGGTCAAGTTCCCCCTCAACGAACCGGCCGCCGGCCGCCGCAAGAGCCAGATCCAGGAGTACATCGACGCGAACGTGACCGCGGGCGTGCAGCACATCGCCCTGGCCAGCCGGGACATCATCGCGACCATCGCCACCCTGCGGGCCAACGGCGTGGAATTCCTGGCGGTTCCGCGCGGGTACTACGACAATCTGTGGCAGCGGGTGGGGGAGGTCCAGGAGGACCCCGGGCGTCTGAGCGAACTGGGCATCCTGGTGGACCGGGACGACAAGGGCTACCTGCTGCAGCTGTTCACCCGGCCGGTCCAGGACCGCCCCACGCTGTTCATCGAGATCATCCAGCGCCGGGGCAGCAACAGCTTCGGCAAGGGGAACTTCAAGGCGCTGTTCGAAACCATCGAGCAGGAGCAGGCCCATCGCGGCAATCTCTAGGGGACGCACGACATGCCTTTCTACCACCGGCTAGGCCGGATCCCGCCCAAGCGGCACACGGTGTTCCCCAATCCCGACGGCGGCATCTACTACGAGCACCTCATGGGCAACCTCGGGTTCACGGGTCTGCAATCCCTGCTCTACTCGCTGCGGCGGCCGACCACGGTCAAGAGTATCGAGACCGCGTGGAGTTCCCCTCTGCGGCCCGAACCCGATCCCGAAGCCCGCTGGGGCATGCGCCACCTGCGCACCCACGAGCTGGCCTGCGGCCCCAGCGCCGTCCAGGACAGGGTGCCGCTGGTCTTCAACGGGGATGTGGCGCTCTTTCTGACCCGGCCTAGGCGAACCGACCCGTTCTTCTACCGCAACGGCAGGGCCGACGAGGTGGTCTACGTCACCTGCGGGAGCGGCCGGCTCGAGTCCCAGTTCGGGTGCCTGGACTACCGCGAAGGGGACTATCTGGTCATCCCCCGGGGCATCATCTGGCGCCTGGCGCCGGACGCGGGCGAACAGATCCATCTGGTCATCGAGAGCCGCGGGCATATACGGACCCCCGAGCGGTACCGCAACCGGCACGGCCAGCTGCTGGAACACAGCCCCTACTGCGAGCGGGACATCCGCGCGCCGCAGGAGCTGGAGGTGCACGACGAGACGGGGGACTTCGAGATCATCACCCGCACCGGCGAGGTCTGCCGCCGCGTGGTCCTGGACCATCATCCGTTCGACACGGTGGGCTGGGACGGCTGCTACTATCCCTGGGCCTTCAATATCCACGACTTCGAACCCATCGTCGGCCGGCTGCACCAGCCGCCGCCGGTGCACCAGACCTTCGCGGGGGACGGTTTCGTGATCTGTTCCTTCGTGCCCAGGCTGTACGACTTCCACCCCGAGGCGGTGCCCGCCCCGTACAACCACTCCAACGTCATGACCGACGAGGTGCTCTACTACTGCAACGACGAGTTCATGAGCCGGAGCGGAATCGCCCGGGGCTCGTTGACCCTGCATCCTGACGGCCTGCCCCACGGACCCCAGCCGGGCCGCACCGAGGCTTCCATCGGGGCCAGGCAGACCGACGAGCTGGCCGTGATGATCGATGCCTTCAAGCCCTTGCAGGTGGCGGCCGCCGCGCTGCCCTGCGAGGTGCCGGACTACGGGCGGTCGTGGCTGGAAGGGGGCCAGGCGTGAAACGGACCCTCAGGGAATTCATGGCCGGGCTGGTGGATTATGCCGGCCTGTTCCCGCCGGCCGGCCTGTCCATGGACGCGGCGGTGGCCGAGTATGGCCGCTGGCTTGCCGATCCGGCGGCCTGGATGCTGGGCCGCTTCATCGTCCCGGCGTCCCGTCTGCCCGAGCTGGACGACGCCCTGGCCGCCTCCGGCTTCAACGGGACCTGGCGCTACTCCGTCCTGGTGGGCGATGGCCGGAATCCGGTACACGGCCTGGACGTTCTGGCAGATCAGGGCCGCCTGATCCGGGACTTCGACGAGCGTCAGGCGGGCTCGGCCGGCATCGAGACCCTGGAGTATCCCCTGCCGGCCACCGTGTGCCGCGATCCGGACGATCTGGACCGCCATCTGGATGCCTTGCTGACGGGCCTGGCGGCCATGGAGACCTCCGTGGCGGCTATCTACCTCGAACTGCCTCCCGCGGCGGAGGCCCTGTTGGTGGTCGAAGCCCTGGCCCGGGCCGCCGAGCGGTACCCGAGCCGGAGTGAAGACAACGGTCAGGGTGGTCCGCTGATAGCAGCCAAGCTGCGCTGCGGGGGGCTGACGCGCGAGGCGTTTCCCGCGACCGGCAGGGTGGCGTCCGTGCTGGCCTTCTGCGCGGCCGCCAAGGTGCCCCTGAAGTTCACCGCCGGCCTCCATCACCCGCTGCGCCATCAGGCGGAGGATCCGCCCGTGATGATGCACGGGTTCCTCAACGTGTTCGGGGCCGGCCTGCTGGCCTGGGGAGGGTTGACGGGAGAGGAACTGGCCGCCTGCGTGGCCGAGACCTCCCCGGAGGCCTTTTCCTTCGACGACAAGCATTTCGCCTGGCGAGAGCACAAGGTGGCCGTGGACGAGATCGCCGTCCTGCGCCGCCGTTATCTTCACGGTTTCGGCAGCTGTTCCTTCGCCGAACCGGTCACCGGATTGCAAGGGTTGGACCTGATCTGAAACGGTTCGCCCGGGGAATGAGGATACCCATGCCGACTGCCATCGATCCCAAGGTGCCGTCCTTCGTGCCGGTGCCCGCCGCCTCCCACTTCCCGCTTTACAACCTCCCCTACGGGATCTTCAGCCCCGCCCCGACGGCCTCCTTGCGGGCCGGGGTGCGCATCGGGGACCATGTGCTGGACCTGTCGGTGATCGAGGATTGCGGCCTGCTGGCGGCGGCCGGTCTGCCGCCCGGAACCTTCGACCAGCCCTGGCTGAACCGGTTCATGGAGTTGCCGGCCGAGCAGCGGCGCCTGGTGCGGCTGTTGATCCACGGCTTGCTGCGGGAGGACGAGCCCACCCTGCGCGACGATGCGACCCTGCGTGCGCGGTCGCTGTTGCCTGCATCCAGCGTCACCATGCACATGCCGGTGATGATCCGCGACTACACCGATTTCTATTCCTCGCGTGAACACGCCACCAACGTGGGCATCATGTTCCGGGGCAAGGAAAACGCCCTGATGCCCAACTGGCTGCACCTGCCGGTGGGCTACCACGGACGCGCGAGCTCGGTGGTGGTCTCGGGCACCGATATCGTACGGCCCTGCGGCCAGACCATCGCCCCTGACGCGGCAACCCCGTCCTTCGGCCCCAGCCGGTTGCTGGACATCGAGCTGGAGATGGGGTTCCTGGTCGCCGGCAGCAACGAACTGGGAACGCCGGTGTCCGTGGACGAGGCCTGGGACCGAATCTTCGGCATGGTGGTGGTCAACGACTGGTCGGCCCGGGATATCCAGAAGTGGGAATACCAGCCGTTGGGACCGTTCAACGCCAAGAACTTCGCCACCAGCATCTCGCCCTGGATCGTGACCATCGACGCCTTGATGCCGTTCGCATGCGAGGCTCCGGCCCAGGACCCCGAACCGTTGCCGTACCTGCGCGAGCAGGATCGGCGCACTTTCGACATCACACTGAGCATCGATCTGCAGGCCGAGGACGACGAGCCGCTGACCATCTGCCGCAGCAACTTCAAGCACCTGTACTGGACCATGGCTCAGCAGCTGGCCCACCACACCTGCACCGGCTGCAACCTGGGCACCGGAGACCTGCTGGCCTCCGGCACGATCAGCGGCCCGGACAAGGGCAGCTACGGATCCCTGCTGGAGATCACCTGGCGGGGGACCGAGCCGGTGACCCTGCCCGGGGGTGGTATCCGGAAGTTCCTGGCCGACGGGGACCGGGTGACCATGTCCGGGGTGTGCGAGAAGGACGGCCTGCACCTGGGCTTCGGCGAGGTCACCGGCAGGATCCTGCCGGCCCACAAGGACCTGCAGTGATCGGACAGGTGGGCGAGATCCTCTGGGAGCCTTCGGCGGACAGGGTGGCCGGCGCCCGCATCACGGCCTTCATGCGATTGGCGGCCGCAAGGACAGGCCTGGATTTCCCCGACTACGCCGCCCTGCACGCCTGGTCGGTGGCCGACCGGGAGGCCTTCTGGCGCCTGGTCTGGGAGTTCTGCGGCGTGTGCGGTGACGGACCGGGGGATGCCGTCCTGGAGGACCCGGGGCCCATGCCGGGGGCGCGCTGGTTCCCTGAGGCGCGTTTGAACTACGCCGAAAACCTGCTGCAGGGCGAGCCGGAAGAAACTGTCCTGATCTTCGCCGCCGAGGACGGCCGGCGGCGGGGCTGGACCCGGGACCGGTTGCGCCGCGAGGCCGCGCGCGTGGCCGCAGGACTGCGGGCCGACGGCGTCGGACCCGGCGACCGGGTCGCGGGTTTCCTGCCCAACATCCCCGAAAGCGTGGCGGCCATGCTGGGGGCCGCGTCCTTGGGCGCGGTCTGGTCCAGCTGCTCGCCGGATTTCGGCCCCCAGGGCGTGATCGACCGCCTGGGCCAGATCTCGCCGAAGGTTCTCTTCGTGACGTCGGGGTACTTCTACAACGGCCGGACCATCGCGGTGGATGAGACGATCACCAGCCTGCGGAGCCACCTCGATTCCCTGGTCAGGGTGGTTCAGGTGCCCTATCCGGAAACGCCCGCGAACGGCCGGGATCTGACGCCGTGGCCCGAGTACGGCGATCCGCAGGCCCCGCTCACCTGCGAGCGTCTGCCCTTCGACCACCCCCTGTTCATCATGTTCTCCTCCGGAACCACCGGCTTGCCCAAGTGCATGGTGCACGGCGTTGGGGGCACCCTGCTGCAGCATCTCAAGGAACATCAGCTGCATTGCGACCTGGGACCCGGGGACCGGCTTTTCTACTACACGACCTGCGGCTGGATGATGTGGAACTGGCTGGTCAGCGGCCTGGCCAGCGGGGCGGCCATCGTCCTGTACGAAGGCAGCCCCGTGCGGCCCCACACGGTGCTGTGGGATCTGGCTGCCGAGGTGGGCATCACGGTGCTGGGGGCCAGCGCGCGCTGGATCGCCGCCTGCGGCAAGTTCGGCCTGCGGCCGGCCGAGGAGGTGGATCTGGGCTCCCTCCGGACGATCCTGTCGACCGGATCCCCCCTGGCTCCGGAGTCCTTCGACTACGTCTACCACCACGTCAAACGGGATGTCCAGCTGAGCTCGATTTCCGGCGGTACGGACATCATTTCCTGCTTCGCCCTGGGATGCCCCGTGCTGCCGGTCAGGCGGGGGGAGCTCCAGTGCAAGGGGCTGGGCATGCGGGTCGAGGTCTTCAATGCCGATGGAAGGCCGGTGACCGGGGCCAAGGGCGAACTGGTCTGCACGGCCGCCTTTCCGAGCATGCCCGTGGGTTTCTGGAACGATCCGGACGGCGCGAAGTATCACCAGGCCTATTTCACCCGCTACGAGGGGATCTGGTGCCACGGGGATTTCGCGGAGGTTACCCCGTCGGGGGGGCTGATCATCCATGGGCGTTCCGACACCGTGTTGAATCCGGGCGGGGTCAGGATCGGCACCGCGGAGATCTACCGGGTGGTCGACCGCTTGCCGGAAGTGGCCGAGAGCCTGGTGGTGGGGCAGAAGCACGGCGCTGACGTGCGGGTCCTGCTGTTCGTGGTCCCGGCCGAGGGGGTGGAGCTGACGCCCGAACTGGCCCGTCGCATCAGGGACGAGATACGCTCCGCAACATCCCCCCGCCATGCACCGGCCCGGATCATGGCGGTGCCGGCCGTGCCGCGGACCCGCAGCGGCAAGCTCATGGAAACGGCGGTCCGCCGTATCCTCGAAGGCCTGGAGGTTGACAACATCGAGGCGGTGGCCAACCCTGAGGCCATGGTCTATTTCCGTGAACTGGCAAGGTCGCTGAACTGAAGAGGGACCCATGAAATTTCGCAAAACCTGTTCGGCCGTGGTTTTTTTCATCGTGGCGGCGCTGCGGCCGCCGGTGGCCGCGGCGGATGCCGGCATGTACCCCATGAGCGAGCTGAACCGTCTGGACCTTGCGGCCGCCGGCCTGGAGGTCACCGCCGCCGACATCTACAACCCCGACGGGACGGCCCTGGTCGACGGCATCGTCAAGCTGGGCGGGTGCACCGGCGCCTTCGTGTCGGACCAGGGGCTGATCCTGACCAATCATCATTGCGCCTTCCGGGCCATCAGGGATGCCAGCGACCCCGAGCACGACTTCCTGCGCGATGGTTTCGCGGCCGCGGATTTCGGCGCCGAGTTCCCGGCCGCCGGTTATACCGTACGTATCACCGAGAGCTACCGCGACGTCTCGGCGCAGGTCCTGGCGGCCGTGACCGGGGATATGGATCCCGGCCGGCGGACCGCCGCCATCGAAAAGCGCATGAAGCAGCTGAGCCTCGATTACGAAGCGGCTCATCCGGGGAAACGGGCCGAGGTCAGCGAGATGTTCCCGGGCGAGAGCTACGTGCTGTTCGTCTACACGTTCCTGAAGGATGTGCGCCTGGTGTACGCGCCGCCCCGGGCCATCGGGAATTTCGGGGGGGAGCAGGACAACTGGATCTGGCCACGCCACGCGGGGGATTTCTCCTTCATGCGCGCCTACACCGGGCCCGATGGGGAGCCAGCCGCCTACAGCCCCGACAACGTGCCCTACCGTCCCCGGAAGGTGCTTCAGGTCGTGCGGTCGGGGGTGGGGAGCGGGGATCCGGTTTTCATCTGCGGCTATCCCGGCCGGACCTACCGCCAGCGGTCTTCCTTTTATCTGGAACATCTGGCCCGGTATACCATGCCCTTGACCGTGGACTGGTACACCTGGCAGATCGAGCACCTGGAAGCGCTGGGGCAAGGAGACCGTTCCCGTCAGCTCGCCCTGGCCTCGCGCATCAAGCAGCTGCACAACACGGCCAAGAACTACCGGGGCAAGCTGCAGGGCATCTCCCGGCTGGATCTGATCACCCGGAAGCGCGCCGAGGAGGTCCGGTTGCAGGAGTTCATCGCCGCCGACCCCCAGCGGCAAAGGCTCTATGGACATGTGCTGCGGGACCTGGAGGGTTACTACCGGGATCTGGACCGGGAGATGCCGTACGAGATGTGGCTCCGTTTCCTGAAGCGCAGCCCCCAGGCCCTGCAGGTGGCCTTGACGGTGTGGGAAAGCGCCCAGGAGCGGCAGAAACCCGAGGACGAACGGGATACTGCCTACATGGACCGCAACCTGGACCAAACCCTGCAGCGGTTGCAGGTCCAGGCGGAGCATTTCGATGCGGGTGCCGACAGCCTGCTGCTGGCCGAGTTGCTCAGGCGCGGCGGCGCATTCCCCCGCTCCCATGAGCTGGAGCCGCTGTCGCGCGTGCTGGGCCCGGAGGGGTCGGCCGAGGCCGCGGATATGCTGGCCCATCTATTCAAGACCACGACCCTGATGGACCCGCAGTTCCTGGCCGCGGCCATGGCCATGACGCCGGCGCAGCTGCGCCGGCTGGATGAACCGTTCCTGAACCTGGCGGCGGATCTGTACCCCGAGTACCTGCGGGTCAAGCTGGAGGGCAAGCGCCGCAAGGGGGTGCTCGACCCCCTGCGGGCGGCCCTGGTGGATGCGCGTCGTGGATTCCTCGGCGGCCGGTTCATCCCCGACGCCAACGGCACCCTCCGCTTCACCTACGGTCATATCGAGGGCTATTCGCCCCGTGACGCGGTGCTCTACACGCCGCTGACCACGGTGGGCGGGCTGCTGGAAAAGGAAACCGGCACCCCACCTTACGCCTTGCCCCCCCGCATGCGTGAACTGGTCGAGGCGCGGGATTTCGGGCCTTTCGCGGACTCCGACCTGGGCGGCGTGCCCGTGGACATCCTCTACAGCACCGACACCACCGGGGGCAATTCAGGCAGCCCGGTGCTGGATGCCCGGGGCCGCGTGGTGGGCCTCAATTTCGACCGGTCCTGGGAGGCGACCATCAACGATTTCGCATGGGACCATTCCTACAGCCGTTCCATCGGCGTGGACATCCGCTATGTGCTGTGGGTGACCTGGAAATTCGGGGGCGGGGTGAGGCTGCTGGATGAGATGGGGGTCGGCCTGGCGGATTGATCCCGGAGCGCCGTGGCCCGGCCGGGACTATTCCGCGGCGGCGTCCCGGTCGAGCAGCTCGGCCACGGCCGAGAGCAGCTCCTGGTTGGAAAACGGTTTCTTCATGGTCAGATCGGCGCCCAGCAGGCGGGCCGAGTTCAGATAGCTGTCGGGTCCGCTGCGCCCCCCGCCCGAGATCGCCATCACCTTCAACCCGGGGTTGTCCCGCCGCAGGTCCAGGATGGTCTCGATGCCGTCCTTCTCGGGCATGAGGATGTCGGTGATCACCAGATCCATGGGCTGGGTACGGCACAGGTCCACACCGGCCTGGCCGTCGGCTGCGGTATGCACCTGGTAGTCGGCGCGCTGCAACACCTCGGCCAGGTAGTCCCGCACAAGGTCGTCGTCTTCAATGATCAAGATCCTGGTCATGATATACCTCACCCTTGGACATCATAGAGGAGAATTCACATCATGTAAAGGTATATTTGCCCTAACTCCTTTGCAGATAACTGTATAGCGATCTACATGCTCAGATCAAGGCCAGGGCCTGCCGCAGATCGGCGATGATGTCCTCGACGTTTTCCAGGCCCACCGACAGACGCACCAGGCCGGGGTCGATCCCCACCCGGACCAGTTCCTCCTCGCTGTAGGTGGAGTGGGTCATGGAGGCCGGGTGCTCGATGAGGGTGTCCACGTCCCCGAGGCTGACGGCCAGGGTGCAGAGCTGGACGTTGTCCATGACCGTGCTGCCGGCCTCGCGTCCGCCCTGGACGGTGAAGCTGATCATGCCCCCGAAACCGCGTTGCTGCCGCTTGGCCAGCTCGTGCTGGGGGTGGGTCTTCAGGCCGGGGTAGATGACGCGTGTGACCTTGGGGTGGTAGCTGAGGAAGTGGGCGATCTCCATGGCGTTCTCCATGTGGCGGTCCATGCGCACCGGCAGGGTCTTCAGCCCCCGCAGCAGCAGCCAGGCGTTGAACGGCGAGATGCAGCCGCCCACGTCGCGCAGGATCTCCATCCTCGCGGTCATGATCCAGTCGGCCTTGCCGACGAGGATGCCGGCCACGGTGTCGCCGTGCCCGCCGATGTACTTGGTGGCCGAGTGCAGGACGATGTCCGCGCCCAGCTCCAGGGGGTTCTGCAGGTACGGGGTGCAGAAGGTGTTGTCCACCAGCACGGGGATGCCCTTGCGGTGGGCGATCTCGGCGATGGCCGGGATGTCCGAGAGCACCAGGGTGGGGTTGGCGGGGGTTTCCAGGTACACCAGGCGCGTCTTCTTGGTGATGGCCGCGGCCACGTTCGCCGGCTCCTGGACAGGCACCTCGGTCACGGTGATGCCCATGCGCGGCAGGGTCTGGGTGAAGAGCTGGTGCGTGCCGCCGTAGAGGGTGTCGCCGGCCACGATATGGTCTCCGCTGCGGCAGCAGGTCAGCACGGCGGTGGTGGCGGCGGCCATGCCGCTGGCCACGGCAAGGGCCGCCTCGCCCTTTTCCAGGTAGGCCAGCTCGGTTTCCAGGGCCGTCTGGGTGGGATTGCCCAGACGGGTGTAGACGTAGCTGGGGTCCTCGCCGCGGAAGACGGCGGCCCCGTGGGCCACGTTCTCGAAGGCGAAGGTCGAACTCTGGAAGATGGGGGTGCTGACCGCGCGGATGGGGCGCCCGCTCTCGTGCTTGTTCAGGTGCTTCTTGCCGTGGATGCACAGGGTGGCGAACCCGGGGTTCCTGTCCTTGCCCTTCATCACTTGCCTCCCTTGCGCGCTTGCTTCAGAAAGGGGCGCAGGGCCTCGACACGGCCGAGGTCCTCCCAGCTGAATGCCACGTCCGGGCGTCCGAAGTGCCCGAACACGGCCGTGGGGGTGTAGATGGGGCGCCGCAGGTCCAGGTCTTCGATGATGCCGGCGGGCGAGAAGTCGAACACCTCCTGCAGGATGCGTCCGAGCTTGTCATCGCCCAGCTTGCCGGTGCCGAAGGTGTCGACGGTGACGGCCAGGGGCTGGGCATGGCCGATGACGTAGGCGATCTCCACGCTGCAGCGGTCGGCCAGCCCCGCGGCGACCAGGTTCTTGGCGGCCCAGCGGGCCCCGTAGCTGCCGCTGCGGTCGGGCTTGGTGGGGTCCTTGCCGCTGAAGGCGCTGCCGCCGTGGCCGCAGCTGGGCCCGTAACAGTCCACGGTGATCTTGCGCCCGGTCAGCCCGGCGTCGGCGCGCGGCCCGCCCTCGGTGAACGAACCCACAGGATTGATCATGACCTCCGTCTCCCCGGTCAACAATCCGGACGGGGCCAGGGCCGGCTTGACCACCAGGCGCTTGATGTCCCGGCGCAGCTTGGCCAAATCGGCCTGGGCGTGGTGGTGGGCCGAGACGACCACGTGGGTCAGGGCCCGGGGCTTCAGGTTCCGGTACTGCACCGAGACCTGGACCTTGCCGTCGGGGTAGAGGTAGGGGAGCTTGCCGGCCCGCCGCACCGTCTCCAGCTTGCGGGCCAGGCTGTTGGCCAGGAACGTGGGCACCGGCATGTAGTGGGTGTCCATGGGCAGCCCCTTGCCCTCGTTGGTGGCGTAGCCCACGCAGACGCTCTGGTCGCCGGCCCCCTTGCGGTCCACGCCCAGGGAGACGTCGTGGGCCTGTTCGCCCAGCATGACGATCACCGCGCAGCTGTTGTGGTCGAAGCCCGTGGTCGGGTCGTTGTAGCCCACCTGCTTGATGGTTTCACGGACCACCGCGGTGATGTCCACGTAGCATTTGGTGGTGATCTGACCGGTGACGATGACCATGCCGGTGGTGACCATGACCTCGCACGATACGCGCGCGAACCGGTCGTGGGCCAGCACGGCGTCCAGGACCGAGTCGGCCAGCAGGTCGCAGAGCTTGTCGGCGTGGCCGGAGGTAACCGATTCGGCGGACTGGATCCAGGTGCGTGTCATGAGATCCTCCTTGGCGGGCAAAGCAGAGGGCCGGGGGCGAAAAAAACGTTCTCAATCCGGATCCCGCCTGAAACAATCAGGGCCGGAATCCGTCTAGAGCGGGTCGTCGCCGTATTTTTCAAGAATGGATGGGTCCGTGTCCAAAGTCAACCCTGCCGCCGCCACCGGAATCCAGGTTTCGGACTTGACCTTCGCCTATGCCCGCAGGCCGGTGCTGAAGGGGATATCCTGCGCGTTGCAGCAGGGGGCGATCGGCCTGCTGGGGCCCAACGGCTCCGGCAAGACCACCTTATTGCGCTGCCTGCTGGGGCAGGTTCCCCTGACCAGGGGCAAGGTCAAGGTGGCCGGATTCGACATGGCGGCATCGGCCCGCCGGGCCCGCGCCCATCTGGGCTGGATGCCCGAGCGGGGCGGGGTGATCCCCGGCATGAGCGGGGTGGGGCTGACCGCCTATCTGGGCGAGCTTTCCGGCATGTGCGCGCGCGACGCCATGCAGCGGGCCCACGAGGTGCTGCACTACGTGGGGTTGGCCGACGAGCGCTACCGCAAGTGCGAGGACTACAGCCAGGGCATGAAGCAGCGTCTGAAGCTGGCCCAGGCCCTGGTCCACGATCCCCAGTGGCTGCTGCTGGATGAACCCACCAGCGGTCTGGATCCCCAGGGCCGGATCGCCATCCTGGAACTGGTCCGCGACCTGGCCTGGAACAAGGGGCTGGGGGTGATCCTCTCGACCCACCTGCTGGCCGACGTGGAGGCGGTCTGCCGGGAGATCCTGGTCCTCAAGGAGGGCCGGCTGCTGGCCAGGGAGCAGGTGGACGGCGGCACCGGGGAGCCACGCCAGGTCTTCGAGGTCGAGGGCTTCGGCGACGAGGAGGCCTTCCGGGCGGGGCTGGACCGCCTGGGCGCCGAGGTGGTCAGGGACAACCGTCTGTGGCTGGTGACCCTGGATCTGGTCCGGCTGGCCGCAGAGGGCTCCGGGCGGGGAATCGATGCGGCCGCCGGCACCGGAGCCATCCTGAAGGCGGCCGCCCAGGCGGATTTCGCACTGCGCCGTCTGCGCCGCCGGCCGCTGACCCTGGCCGAGGAATTCTACCGTCTGGTGGAGGCCTGACATGCCCGTCTACGACCGCGGCTATACCCACTGGCAGCCTTCCGGGGGCGCCCACCTGCCAGCCTGGCTGGTCATCGCCCGGCGCGGGATCGTCGAGCCCCTCAAGCGGCGCTGGCTGCTCCTGCTGATCCTGACGGGGTGGGTGCCGGCCATCGCCAAGGGCGGGATCATCTACATCAAGCTCAAGGCCGGCAACCTGGCCGATCTGCTGGGCGGCGGCTGGACGAGCATCGGCCCGGACGGGTTCCTCAACTTCCTGGAACACCAGCGCTTCTTCGTCTTCGTATTGCTGGCCATCGTGGGAGCGGGGCTGATCGCCGACGACCGGCGTGACAACGGGCTGTCCCTGTACTTTTCCCGGCCCCTGAGCCTGACCGATTACCTGGGTGGCAAGGCGGCCGTCATCGTGTTCTTCTACTTCATGGTCACCCTCTTCCCCAGCTACGCCCTGTGCCTGCTGGCCTACCTGGTGGCGCCGGGGGCCACCGGTCTGGACATGCTGTTGCTGATGCCCCTGCGGGTGACGGCCTACTGCCTGGTCAGCGGCGTCAGCATCGCCCTGGTGCTGCTGGCGTTTTCCAGCCTGGGCAAGCGGTCCATCTTCGTCATGGTCTGGTGGGCCATCATGGTCACCGGCACCGAGGCCATTGCGGCCATCGCGGGCGGGCTTGGCAGTCATGGCCTGGAGGCGGTCAACTTCCTGGGCCAGTACCACAACCTGGGGGCGGTGTTCTTCTCCACGGGACCGCGGCTCCAGGTTCCGGTGCCGGTCAGCCTGGTGATGATCCTGGCCTGGACCGCCCTGGCGTTCCTCGTCCTGCGGCGCCAGGTGCGCCCGGTGGAGGTGGTCTCATGACCACCGGCACGGCCGCGGCAGGCCCGGTTGCGCGCATCACCGCCGAACGGGTGGGGAAGTGGTTCGGCGAGGTCATCGCCGTCAACAACTGCAGCTTGAGCGTGGGCGCCGGGGTGGTGGGCCTGCTTGGGGCCAACGGGGCGGGAAAATCCACCCTGTTCAAGATGCTCGCCGGCCTGATCGAGCCCAGCCACGGCCAGGTGCGGGTGTTGGGCGCCAGGTTGCGGGATCAGGTGGGCTGGTACCGGCGGGTGGGCTTCTGCCCCGAGAGCGACGCTTTGCCCGAGTGGATGACCGGCCGGGAATACCTCTCGCTGATGCTGCGGCTCATGGGCTTCGACCGCGCCGAGACCGCCACGCGGGTGGCCCGGTGGCTGGAGCGTTTCGAGCTGACCGCGGCCGGCGACCGCAGGCTGGGCGGATATTCCAAGGGCATGCGCCAGAAGCTCAAGCTGGCCCAGGCCCTGGCCCACGAACCGGAGGTCGTGTTCCTGGATGAGCCCCTCAACGGGATGGACCCGGTTTCGCGCCGCGCGGCCATCGATCTGGTGCGCAAGCTGGGCGAAGAGGGCCGGACCGTGCTCGTGTCCAGCCACATCCTGCCCGAGGTCGAGGCCATGACCGACCGCATCATCCTCATCGACCGGGGCCGGGTCCTGGCCGAGGGCGCGGTGGCCGAGATCCGCGACAAGATCCCCGAGCACCCCACCACGGTGGCCCTGGTCTCGCCCGCG
Source organism: Candidatus Krumholzibacteriia bacterium (assembly GCA_024763215.1). Classification (GTDB taxonomy): domain Bacteria; phylum Krumholzibacteriota; class Krumholzibacteriia; order LZORAL124-64-63; family LZORAL124-64-63; genus JAHJTW01. The sequence continues at coordinate 55,487 of JANTFX010000003.1, forward strand.
GCGCGCGCGCTGGCCGCCTTCCTGATCGGCCATGAGTACGTGACCGGGGTGCGGATCGAAGACCGGCAGCGGGTGGTCGTGCACACGGACCACGCGGTGGCCTTCTACCGGGCCCTGCCCGGCTGGGTGCTGGAGAACAACCTGCAGGTCGACGAGATCCTGACCCTGGACGACAACCTGGAAGCCGTGTTCCAGTACCTGACCGAACGGTGAAAGTCATGCACGAGAGCGACCTCAGCCCAGCCGACGACCCGGGAACCGGCAAGATGCCCACCCCGTTGCCCGGCCTGCCGGCGGCGGGCTGGATCGCCTGGTTCTCCCTGCGCGAGATGGCGCGCCGCAAGCGGCTGGTCTCCCTGGGCCTGATCAACCTCTTGCCCGTGCTGGTGGTCCTGGCGGTGCGCCTGTGGTTCGCCGACCGGGGTATCACCGCCCACCTGCAGCTGGCCGGATTGACCCACGACACCTTCATCCCCTTCCTGATCCCCATCGTGGCCATGGCGGTGGGCGTTTCGGCCATCGGCGAGCAGATCGAGGAAGGCACCATCGTCTACACGTGGACGCGGCCGGTGCGGCGCTGGACCATCTACCTGGGCAGGTTGCTGGCCGCCCAGGGCGTGGCCGGCGGGTTGCTGTCGCTGTCCCTGGTGTTGTGTTTCCTGGTCATGGTCGCCGGCCGACCGGGTGTGATCTCCTGGGATTTCCTCAAGCTCTACCTGCAGACCTTCGTGATCATCATCCTGGGCACCTTGACCTACACGGCCCTGTTCGCGGCCATGGGCACGTTCTTCAAGAAGCCGGTGCTGCCGGCGCTGCTGTTCGCCTTCGGCTGGGAGAAGCTCGTCGCGGGCATTCCGGCGCGGGTGCAGGAGCTGAGCCTGCAGTTCCACCTCCAGAACCTGGTTTCCCGGCCCCAGAGCGTGCCCGAGGACCTGCCGGGCATGCTGGCGGCCATCCTGAACACGGCCATGCACCGGGAGCCGGTGCCCACCTGGCAGTCGGCGCTGGTGCTGGTGCTGGTAGCGGCCGCGGCCACGGTGCTGGGGGTGTGGTTGCTGCGGAACAAGGAGATCGAGAAGTAGGTGTGCGAGGAGCCGGACAAGGTTCTGGGGACGAGTTTTTTCGCGCGGGACACCCTGACGGTGGCCCGTGAGCTGCTGGGCTGCGTGATCGAGGTCTCGGCCGCCGGGGGCGCCGCATCCGGCCGGATCGTCGAGACCGAAGCGTACCTGGGCCGGGAAGACCCCGCCTCCCACGCGGGCCGGGGCCGCACCCCGCGCAGCGGGATCATGTTCGGGCCGCCCGGCGTGGTGTATGTCTACCTCATCTACGGCATGCACCACTGCCTGAATTTCGTGACCGAACAGGATGGCACACCGGGCGCCGTGCTGATCCGGGCGCTGGAACCGGTGGCCGGGAGGGATCTGATGGCCCGGCGCCGCGGGCTGGACGCGGCGCGCTGCCGGGACCGGGATCTGACGGCCGGGCCGGGCCGCCTTTGCCGCGCCCTGGGGATCGACCGGATGTGGAACGGCCGGTCGTTGGCCGATCCGGGCAGCGGTATCCGGGTGCTGGACGGGGCGTCCGCCCCGCCAGAGGTGCTGGTCGGGCCCCGGGTGGGGATCAGGCAGGCCGTGGAACTGCCGTACCGTTTCCGGGTCGCCGGCAGCGGGTGCCTGACCGATTGACAGGGAAAGGGGATTCCCTTAGGTTGCAGATCGATCCCCCGCTTGAAATCGAGCCTGCCCCACCAGGCCAGTGGATTGGAGTACCCGGTCTGCCACCAGACCGGGAATGTTCGTGTCGCTTCCCTGGGGAAGCAAAGATATCGGAGGCGTTCATGGCGTTGAGAAACCGCTTGCTTGCCGTGCTGACCGTCCTGGCCGTGGTGCTGGGCGCGGGCAGCGTTCTGGGTCAGACCTACCTCGATCTGGAAAACCAGGTCCATGAATTCACCCTGGACAACGGGGTCAGGTTCCTGGTCCTGGAGAAGCACGATGTTCCCGTGTTTTCCTTCCGCACCTTCGTCAACGTCGGCAGCGCCAACGAGGTGCGCGGCATCACGGGGCTGTCCCACATCCTCGAGCACATGGCCTTCAAGGGCACGGCCGAGGTCGGGACCAAGGACTATCGGGGGGAGAAGAAGGCCATGGCGCAGGAGGACGCGGCCTTCGACGCCTTCAAGCAGGTGCGCCTGGCCATCCGCCCGGTGCGCGCCAAGTATGAAAGCATGACCGCACGGATTCCCGCGGACCAGCGCGAGGCCTACGACAAGCTGGCCGCCGAAGCCGAGGCCATGCCTGCCGATTTCGACCTGGGCCCGGAGGCCCATGACGCCCTGGCCTTCTACCTGGACAAGGTCAAGGCCATGGAAGCCGACTATGCCGCCAAGGAGAAGGCCTTCAACGACGCCAAGGACGCCGCGCGCGAATTCGTGGTGACCAACGAGTACGGGCAGATCGTCGAGAACAACGGCGGGCAGGGCCTGAACGCCTACACCACCAACGATGTGACGGTCTACCACTACAACCTGCCCAGCAACCGTCTGGAGCTGTGGGCCTACCTCGAGGGCAGCCGCATGGCCCACCCGGTGTTCCGCGAGTTCTACACCGAGAAGGACGGGCCGGTCACCGAGGAACGGCGCATGCGCACGGACGACAACCCCATCGGGCGCATCATCGAACAGTTCGAGAACCTGATGTTCATGGCCAACGGCTACCACCATTCCACCATCGGCTACATGTCCGACATCCAGAACGTCAGCCGCGCCGACTGCCAGGCGTACTTCGACAAGAACTACGTGGGTTCGAACATCGTGGTCTCGGTGGTCGGCGACGTGGATTACAAGGATGTCCGGAAGTACGCCAAGAAGTACTTCTCCGGGATCCCGGCCGGCCACCCCGAGCCCGTGGAGACCTTCGAGCCCAAGCAGCTTGGCGAGAAGCGGTTCATCATGACCGACCCCAGCCAGCCGCTGTTCATCTCCGGCTACCATCTCCACAACGTGCGGCATCCGGACTGGCCCGTGTACGAGGTCATCGCCGATGTCCTGGGCCAGGGCCGCACCAGCCGTCTGTACAAGAGCCTCATCAAGGACCAGAAGATCGCCGTCAACGCCATGGCCATGCCCGGTTTCCCGGGGCAGAAATACGACACCGGTCTGCTGGTGTTCGCCATGCCCGCCAAGGACAAGACGGGGCAGGACATGGAAGAGGCCATCGAGGAGCAGATCCAGAAGATCGTGGACGAGGGCATCACCGCCGACGAGCTGGCGGCGGTCAAGCAGCGGGCCCGCGCCAATTTCATCCGGGGTCTGGACGGCAACGCCGGCATGGCCAGCCAGCTTGCCTGGTACCAGACCTATTTCGGAGACTGGCACGAACTGTTCCGGCAGGTGGACGTGATCGATGCGGTGACCCTGGAGGACGTCCAGCGGGTCGCCAAGGAGATCTTCCAGCCGAACAACCGCACCATCGCCATCATCAAGACCCAGGATCAGGCATCCTGACCTGCGCCGGAAAATCCGCCGCTGGCGGGAGCCGAAAGGATTGGACATGAAGCGAATCAAGAGTGTGCAGGCGGGGGTGTTGCTGCTGCTGGCGGTCGTCCTGCTGATGCCCGTTTCCTCCCAGGCCAAGAAACCGTGGGAGAAGATCAAGGTGCCTCAGCTGCACCAGATCCGGATGCCGGACTACCAGCGCGTCGAGCTGGACAACGGCATGGTGCTGTACCTGGCCGAGGATCACGAACTGCCGCTGGTGAACATGCGCGCCACCATCGACGTGGGCAGCATCTATGAACCGGCCGACAAGATCGGGCTGGCTTCGATGACCGGCACGGTCATGCGCAGCGGCGGTACCGCCACCCACAGCGGTGACGAGATCGACGAGATGGTCGAATCCCGCGGCATGTCGGTGGAGACCTGGATCGGGCAGACCGACGGCGGCGCCCGTGTCTCGACCCTCAAGGAGGATACCCAGCTGGGTCTGGACCTGCTGGCCGACATCCTGCGCAACCCGGTGTTCCCGGAGGACAAGATCAAGCTGGCCAAGGAGCAGCAGAAGGCCGCCATCAGCCGGCGCAACGACGACCCCATGACCATCGCCCGGCGCGAGGGCATGGTGGCGGTGTTCGGCAAGGATCATCCCCTGGCCCGCTACCCGGAGTACAGCACCATCGCCGCGGTGACCCGCCAGGACATGATCGATTTCCATGACGCCTGGTTCCACCCCGACCGCATGTACCTTGTGGTGACGGGCGATTTCCGGACCCAGGACATGATCGACCGCATCACCCAGGCGTTCGCCGGGTGGGCCAAGGCGACCGTGGACCTGCCGGATGACCCGGAGATCCCCGACCTGCCGCGCACCGTGAACATCGTGGACAAGGACGATCTGACCCAGACCACGGTACTCATGGGCCACAAGGGCATCCGCGCCGACAGCCCCTACTACGCGGGCGTCATGGTCGGCAACCGGATCCTGGGCGGGGGGTTCTCCACCCGTTTGTTCAACGAGATTCGCAGCCGCCAGGGCCTGGCCTATTCGGTGGGCAGCAGCCCGGGTACGGGATTTCGGTATCCGGGTATGTTCAATGCCTTCTGCATGACCAAGAGCGAGACCAGCCAGAAGGCTACCGAGGGCGTGCTCAAGGAGATCAAGCGGATGATCACCGAGCCGGTGACCCAGGAGGAGCTGGATCAGGCCAAGGACGGGATCCTCAATTCCGAGGTCTTCAAGTTCGACACCAAGGAAGAGATCCTGGGCCGCATGGTCATGTTCGAGCGGTACGGCTATCCCGCGGACTTCCTGCAGAAGTACCAGGAGCAGGTGCGCGCCATGACCGCCGACGAGGTGCTCAAGGCCTGCCAGGCCGTGTGGAAACCCGATCAGATGACCATTCTGGCGGTGGGCGACTACAAGGACTGGGACGGTGATTTCAGCGAATTCGGTCCGGTGAACATGGTGGACATCACCATCCCCGAACCGGCCCTGGAGATCCCCGACGCCACCCCCGAGTCCCTGGCCCGAGGCAAGAAGCTGATGGAGGCCGCCCGCGAAGCCGCCGGCGGCAAGGCCCTCTTCGACGGTCTGAAGGCGTACTACAACAAGTCCCTGCTGGCGGCCACGATCCAGGGTATGGACATGAACTTCACCATCGAGAAGACGGTCGTCTTCCCGGACAAGGCCTACACCCTGCAGAAGACCCCGTTCGGGACCATGACCAGCGTGCTGGCCGGGGACAAGGGCTGGGGGACCGGCCCCATGGGCAACAAGGACATGTCCGGGGACGAACTGCAGGCCGCCCGGGATGAACTCATGAACGACACCGTCGGCGTGTTCAAGCACCTGGACCGGTTCCAGTGCCAGGCCCTGGATGCGACCAAGGTCGACGGCGTGCTCTGCAACCCGGTGCACGTCAGCGGGGTGGGGGACGATTACCAGATCTTCTTCCTGAACGCCGAGAACGGCCGGGTGTTCATGATCCAGGCCCCGGGACGCTCTCCCATGACCGGTTCACCGGTGACGCAGAAGGTCTACGTGGACGACTACATGCAGGCCGGCGGATTCACCATGCCCAAGGCCATGCGCCTGACCTACGACGACGACCTGTTCGGGACCATCACCGTCCAGGAGTTCCAGGCGAACCCCAAGGTGGACATGGGGCTGTTCGAGAAGAAGTAGGGATCAGCCTTGATCCGATAGGGTGGGCGGCGGTGAGCCGCCCACCCTGTTAATGCGTAGGTGGAAATTCCGGTGTTTATTTCGGCTCGTTGCCGCTTGTGCGTTGACCCGGATGCTGTGGCGTGGTAGAATGCCGGTAGTTGAAAAGATATAGCTGCTTCAGAGGTCTACCCGGAATTGAAGGATTGAAGTGCGCGAGCTTCGAAATCCCCGGGAGCTGTCGCCAAAGAAGCAGCTATGTTCATATTATAGCATTTAATGATATATCATGTCCAGTATTTTGTGAAATGAAAATATCACCGTGATTTGTACGCGTTTTGACGCCCTCCCGCGGGAGTTTTTGTGCGAAAGTCCGAATATTCTTGCCGTCCAGGGGTATAATTACCACCTGATGACATGAAACTCGATGCGGGTTTTGACGTATCACGCCTACCGGACGCAGTGGCGCGGCCGGTTGGCAGGGGGAGAGATGATCATGTTCTTGCTGGATCTGGTGGTCCTGATGGCCATTCTGACGGTGGTGCTGAGCGTGGGCCTGCTGGTGCTGAAGTTCGCCTTCGCCCTGGTTTTGCTGCCGCTGAAGCTGGTCTTTTTCCTGACCAAGGGCCTGCTGGCCCTGGTGGTCGCCCTGCCCTTGATGCTGATCTTCGGCGGCCTGGTCACGGCGCTGTTGCCGGTGGGGCTGATCCTGCTGCTCCTGCCGGTGATCGTCCTGGGGGGGATCGCCTGCAAGCTGGTGGGCATCTGATCCGCGGTGTGACGGTCAGCGCTTCTTCATGCTGATGGTCAGGCGGAACTCGGCCACGGGTTCGTCGCCCAGCTTGTCCGGGCAGGTGGCCGTGACCCGGACGGTGCCTTCCTCGCGCTCGCCGCTCTGCTCGGCCGCCGCCAGCAGGCCGGCCAGCATGTCTCCGTCCCGGCAGGTGAACACCGTGGCGCCCTCGGCGCGCTTGAGGAAATCGGCGTGGAAGTCCTTGAACAGGAACGCCACGCGGGACTGCCGGCGGCGGATCATTTCCATGATGATCAAACCCCCGGCCAGATCGGCCCCGATGCACAGGGCCCCGAAGTAAAGGCTGCGCAGATGATTGCGGTTATAGTAATTGCAGGGGATCCGGATAACACATTCCCGGTCGTCGAGGGCCAGCACACCCGGGCGCACGGCGGCGATCAGGGGGATCTTCCACAGGGCGAACATTCGTAGCCAGAGCGTGGATTTCCAGAGTGTGGGCCGTCCCATGATTTCCTTCCGGCCGATTGCCCCTGCGGGGGGGCGTGTGTTACCTTTGCCGTGCGAATGACCGGTTGATTTTCCCATCTGTCCGGTCTTTTGGCCACCCCAATCCCCTACCGAGGAACACCATGCCTGCTGCCAAGGCCACTCATCCGGAGCCCGCGCCCTACCGTCCCGAGAACCACATCCGCATCGTGACCGCCGCCAGCCTGTTCGACGGGCACGATGCCGCGATCAACATCATGCGCCGCATCCTGCAGCAGAGCGGGGCCGAGGTGATCCATCTGGGTCACAACCGGGCGGTCAAGGAGATCGTGGACTGCGCCGTCCAGGAGGACGCCCAGGGCATCGCCATCACCAGCTACCAGGGCGGGCACGTCGAATACCTGAAGTACATGCACGATCTGGTACGCGAGGCCGGGGTGGACATCAAGATCTTCGCCGGCGGCGGCGGGACCATCCTGCCCCAGGAGATCGAGGAGCTGCACGCCTACGGCATCGCGCGCATCTTCTCGCCCGACGACGGGCGCGAGATGGGCCTGCAGGGGATGATCAACGAGGTGCTGCGGCAGTGCGATTTCCCGGTGGGCAAGGACGAGGATCCGCGCGGCCTGCTGCCGGGCGTGGTCGAGCGTGATCCGATGGCCATCGGCCGCATGATCTCACTGGCCGAGAACGCCCCCGAGCACGAGAGCGACCTCATGACGGCGCTGGCGGCGGCCCGCAAGGACGACAAGGTGATCCCCGTGCTGGGCATCACCGGCACCGGCGGTTCCGGCAAGTCGTCCCTGGTGGACGAGCTGGTCAGGCGCTACCTGCAGGATTTTTCCGACAAGACCGTGGCCATCGTGTCGGTGGATCCCTCGCGGCGGCGCAGCGGCGGCGCCCTGCTGGGCGACCGCATCCGCATGAACGCCATCGACGATCCGCGCGTGTACATGCGCTCGCTGGCCACGCGCCAGTCCAACCTCGCGCTGTCCCACTACGTGAAGCACAGCATCGAGATCTGCCAGGCCGCCGGGTTCGACCTGGTGATCGTCGAGACCAGCGGCATCGGCCAGAGCGACACCGAGATCACCGACCACTCAGACGTCGCCCTGTATGTGATGACCGCCGAGTACGGCGCGGCGACCCAGCTCGAGAAGATCGACATGCTGGATTTCGCGGACCTGATCGCCATCAACAAGTTCGACCACCGCGGCGCGCTGGACGCGCTGCGGGACGTGCGCAAGCAGTACCGCCGCAACCACAACCTGTTCGAGGTGGATGACGAGGAGTTGCCGATCTTCGGGACCATCGCCTCGCAGTTCAACGACCCGGGCATGAACCGGCTCTACCGCGCGGTGATCGACACCCTGGCGCGCAAGACCGGCGCCGATCTGCATTCGGGATTCGAGATCAGCTCGGCCATGGAGACGCGCAAGTTCATCATCCCCCCCGAGCGCACGCGCTACCTGGCCGAGATCGTCGAGACCAGCCGGCGCTACGACAAGTTCGTGGACGCCCAGTGCGCCCTGGCCGCCAGGCTGTACCAGCTGCACGGGGTGATCATGCAGCTGCGCGGGCAGGAAGATGCCGACGAAGCGGTGCTGCCGGTGCTGGAACCGCGCGAGGAGGATGCCGGGACGGTGCGGGAACTGGTCGGGATCTACGCCGAGCTGCGCGACAGGCTGGACAGCGACTGCCGCAAGCGGCTGAACAGCTGGCCGGAGCTGGCGGCGGCCTACCGCGCCGACAAGTTCGTGTACGAGGTCCGCGGCCGGAAGATCGAGCAGGACCTGTACCGCACCTCCCTGTCCGGCTCGCGCATCCCGCGCGTGAGCCTGCCCCGCTACCGGGACTGGAGCGAGGTCCTGCGCTGGTTGTTGACCGAGAACGTGCCCGGCGCGTTTCCGTTCGCGGCCGGTGTGTTCCCCCTCAAGCGCCAGGGCGAGGATCCCACGCGCATGTTCGCCGGCGAGGGCGGTCCCGAGCGCACCAACCGCCGCTTCCATTACGTCTCGCTGGGGATGCCGGCCGCGCGGCTCTCGACCGCTTTCGACTCGGTGACCCTGTACGGGGAGGACCCGGACCTCCGCCCGGACATCTACGGCAAGATCGGCAACAGCGGCGTTTCCATCGCGACGGTGGACGACGCCAAGAAGCTGTACAGCGGCTTCGACCTGGCCGATCCCAAGACCTCGGTCTCGATGACCATCAACGGCCCGGCGCCCATGATGCTGGCCTTCTTCATGAACGCCGCGATCGATCAGGGTTGCGAGAAGTACATCAAGGCCAACGGGCTGGAAGACGAGGTCGCGCGGAAGATCGACGCCATCTACAAGGATCTCGGCCAGCCCAGGCCCGCCTACCAGGGCGAGCTGCCCGAGGGCAACGACGGCCTGGGTTTGATGCTGCTGGGGGTCAACGGTGACCAGGTCCTGCCGCGCGAGGTGTACGAGCAGATCAAGGCCGAGACCATGAGCGCGGTGCGCGGTACGGTGCAGGCGGATATCCTCAAGGAGGACCAGGCCCAGAACACGTGCATCTTCTCCACCGAGTTCGCCCTGCGCATGATGGGGGACATCCAGCAGTACTTCATCGACCACCGGGTGCGCAACTTCTACTCGGTTTCGATCAGCGGCTACCACATCGCCGAGGCCGGCGCCAACCCCATCACCCAGCTCGCGCTGACGCTGGCCAACGGGTTCACCTTCGTGGAGTACTACCTCTCGCGCGGCATGCCCATCGACAGTTTCGCGCCCAACCTGTCGTTCTTCTTCAGCAACGGCATGGATCCCGAATACTCGGTCATGGGCCGTGTGGCGCGCCGCATCTGGGCCAAGGCCATGAGGAACCTCTACGGCGGCAGCGAGCGCAGCCAGAAGCTGAAGTACCACATCCAGACCTCGGGCCGCAGCCTCCATGCCCAGGAGATCGCCTTCAACGACATCCGCACGACCCTGCAGGCCCTGTACGCCATCTACGACAACTGCAACAGCCTGCACACCAACGCCTACGACGAGGCCATCACCACCCCCACCGAGGAATCGGTACGGCGGGCCATGGCCATCCAGCTGATCATCAACAAGGAGCTGGGGCTGGCCAGGAACGAGAACCCCCTGCAGGGCGCGTTCATCATCGAGGAGCTGACCAACTTGGTGGAAGAGGCTGTGCTGCAGGAGTTCCTGTCGCTGAGCGAGCGCGGGGGGGTCCTCGGGGCCATGGAGCGCATGTACCAGCGCACCAAGATCCAGGAGGAGTCCATGCTCTACGAGCGGCTCAAGCACACCGGCGAGCTGCCCATCGTCGGGGTGAACACCTACCTGGATCCCAAGGGTTCGCCGACCATCATCCCGGACGAGGTGATCCGCAGCACCGAGCAGGAGAAGCATTACGCCATCGCCAGCCTGGAGGCCTTCAAGGCGCGCAACGTTGAGCGCGCCCCGGCGGCCATGGCGGCCTTGCAGCGGGCCGCCGTCGAGCACGCCAACACCTTCGAGGCCATGATGGAGGCGGCCAAGTACTGCACCCTGGGCCAGATCTCCGGCGCCCTGTACGGGGTGGGGGGGCAGTACCGGCGGAATATGTAGCTGAACGGGGGGACGGGCCATGATGATCCGGCATGCGCGAATTTTCTTGCGGATCCTGCCTTTGCTTTTGCCGGTCCTCGGGCTTTGCGGCTGCAAGGATGATCCGGTGGAAATCAGGGCCCCGGGCGAGTTGCGGGGCACGGTGCGGTCGGCTGACGGCACGCCCGTGTCCGGAGCCTCGGTGTATCTGGCCCAACCGCCCTTGTATTTCGGTTCGGAAGTGCCCGTGGTCATTGATTCCATGGCCACCGACGGCAGCGGCCGCTATGCCTTCGGTGAGCTGGAAGACCAGAACCTGCTCGTGTATGCGGGTCAGTGGGATTCCCATGATGATGATTTTTCCGCCGTCAGCCCCTTCAGCGCTCCCTTCAGTTTTCCCTCCCCTTCCGGCCGGCAGGTCTGGGACCCGGTCCTGACCGGCGTCGTGCACGACGGGGTGGTCTCCGGCAAGGTCCTGACCTTCGACGGCACCCAGTGGATCGCCGCCGACAGCGTGGAGGTGACCGTCGAGCGCTACCTCGGGGGGCAGTTCGTGGTCGCGGGCCAGTCCACTTCCGGTGTGAGCGGCGACTATGCCGTGGCGGGTCTCCCCACGGCCAACTGCATCGTCCATGGGAGGAAGGTCATCGCCTGTGACGGACCCTTCCCCGCCGTTCTGGTCGGAGAAGCGGGACCGTTTTTCTGCGACGGGAGCACGCTGGCGCGTGCGCCGGAGCTGCGCCTGTACGATATGGCAGTGGAAAAGCCCGCCATCTATATCTACCCCGCCACCGCGGGCAGATACCGTGTGAGCCTGAACCTGAATTCCAGGGTGCGCATCACGCGCAGCGAGCCCGCGTACGGTGCCGGTTGGGACGTGTTCATCGCCGAGGGCGGTCGCATCGACGGCCGCTGGGATTACCTGTTCTATGAGGCGGCTCTGCAGGGCGTGCCGCTGCTGGATGAAGGCTGGTGCCTGCCGGCTGGGGACCGGGCCCCGGAGCTGCGGCGGATCGTTCGTCAGCTGGGGTTGGACGAAAATGAGGCCGAGGATTTTCTGGCCTACTGGTTGCCTCGTCTGCCCCGGTCGCCCTGGCTGACGGTCAAACCCTTGCTGGGGGCGGGGCTGGATCACCTGGTGGCCGTCCGGGCCGACCCGGCGCCCGATAGCGTGCGGCGCTTCTGGTTGCTGTTCAGTGCCGGGGATCGGGAGGTGGCCCTGCCCGCGCCGGTGGTGGCGCCCTTCGTCAGGCGCGGCACGGTGCTGGTCGAATGGGGTGGCCTGGTCGTCTCGCCCCTGCCTTGATCCCGGCTTACCCTCAGCGCGCGAGCAGGAGCTTGCGCGCCTCGCTGTAGGCTCCTGCGCGCAATCCCACCAGGTACATGCCCGAGGGCACCGAGCGTCCGGCGGCGTCACGCCCGTCCCAGACGACGGCCTGCCGGCCGGCCTGCAGCATGTCGTCGAGCAGCACGGCGATCTCCCGCCCGCGCACATCGAAGATCGAAAGCCGGCAGGATGCCTCGTGCTGCAGCTCGAAGGAGATTTCGGTGCGGGGGTTGAAGGGGTTGGGATGGGCCGCGAGGCCGGTTGCCACGGCGGCCGGCACCGCTGAGATATGGGTCGTGTCGGCCCGTACGCTGACCGTGACATCGGTATACGCGGGCAGGGGCACTTCCACGTAACAGACCGCGTGCGGACCGGTATCGTCCACCTGGGTCAGGGTGCCGCCGAAGGCCTCGTAGGCCGCCCCGCCGGGCATGTTGATCCTCAGCAGACCATGGGAAAAGGACTGGGGATAGCCGTTGTGGACCAGGGCGGTGACCTGGATGGCTTCACCGTCGTTGTCGGGGCTGTAGGCAACGGAGAGGGTGCCCTCGTCCTGGGCCGACATGGTGTCGGTGGGCTGGATATCCGAGCCGTTGAACCGCACCAGTCGGAAGGGCCGGTTCTGGCCGCCGGCGTTGTCGGTGGAGATGTCCATGGGGTAGGTGTAGTCGTCCACGTCCGAGTGGATGTGTCCGGACAGGGACAGGTCCACGCCCAGGCTGGCCAGATTCAGTTGATCCTGGAAATCCCGGTGGTGGAAGATCACGTGCCGGGCGGCGCCGGCCGATGAGGCCAGATCCTGGTCCAACCAGGCAAGCTGATAGGCCGTGAAGCTGTCGCTGCCGTAGATCTCGTACTTCCAGCCATCATAGTTGTTGTAGGCCTCCAGGCCGGTGAAGTGGATGGGGCCGTAATCGAAGCTGTAGTTCTGCGTGTGGGCCGGTGCTCCGGGCGGCGGGTTGTCCAGCCTTTTCCAGCCGAAGAATTTCCACCAGTCGCGGCGGGCGGTGCCGTCGCTCGGGGGGGTGTCCGTCCAGCCGCCGAGGTCGTGGTTGCCGGAAGTCAGGTACACCGGCACGGCGAACTCGTTCAGGTGCATCACCGCGCGGCTGTAGTACTTGGCGCCCAGATAATCCTCCAGCTCACCCTCGTTGACGAGGTCGCCGGTCAGCAGCACGAACTCGGGGTTGATGATGTTCACGTCCCGGGTGATGACCCGCAGGTTCATCGAGGTGGTCGAATCGGTCAGGGCGCCGGCCTGGTCGTAGTACAGGTAGGTGGGCAGGTGGGTGTCGGTGATGTGGATGATCTCGAAGGTGTCCCGGAAGGCGGGGATGAGTTTCACCGCGTGGTTGGTCGTATCGTCGATCCCGCCGTCGGCGGTCACGCGCAGGTCGTACAGGTCGTAGATGGGAACCTCGGGTGCCGTGCAGGACAGGGTCCACCACAGGGTCGTCGCATCGTAGGTGGCCGAGGAGATGGCCAGGGGGATCTCCAGAGCGCCACGCACCAGGGTCGCCGTCCAGCCGGTCGTCGCCGGGTCGGCCTCGCAGCTGATGGGCAAGGGGTCGCCGGGCCGCACGATGTCCGGGATATTCAACAGGGGTTTCTGGATCACGGTCAGGGTGTCGGCCGTGGTGTAGGTCTGGGCCGCGGCGGGCAACGCGAAGGCAGTCAGCACAGCCAACACGACGAGGAGGCGGGAGGGGGTTCGCATGGCATCTCCAGTTGTTGGAATTGTGATTTTAGTTAAACAATTATAATACAATATGGTTGGCATGGTCCAATAAATTACCGGGAGCACAACTCAAGGTATCCTGACCCAACCGCACCAACCTGGCATATTGCTTGATAAAGTGGAGCAGAGACCATGGTTGCACCCAGCTCCATGAGGGCGGCCGCTGTCCTCGAAACCTTGATAATCGCGCGTAATACAGGATTGCGGCGAATCGGGGATTCGAGTTCGGGAATTGATTATGATCAGGACCTTGAAGGTTTTTGTCCATGTTCCCAAGACAGCCGGCAGGACGTCGAATTCTACGACGCAGCATGCACCGAATTCAGCAGGAGCCTGGTGACGGTGGCCGAAGCCACCTAAACCCGATAGTTCATGAATAATCCGGGTTAGACATGCCCGCCATTCATGTCTTTAGAGGCGCTATGAATTGATTTGGCAATGGGTTTGGGGTATCCAAAGCCTCCGACCATGAATTGCGCTACGATTGTGGACACAATTTACCAGGCACAACAAAATGGAATAAAAAGGCATTAAATAATCCCCATCTTCATTTAATTTTCATATTTCATCTATATTATTAATACCAAAATGGGTAAGTGAGGCCAACTTTTTCCTGGGATAACTATTTTGAATAAATGGAGTCGAAAAGTAATCCTAGGATGTTTGTTTGGTTTTTTGCTGGGGATTCCCTTGGGTTTGATCCTCTTCAAGACCACCAAAGGGGGCTACAGTCTTGACTCACTGGTGCCGGTTCATATTTATGACATCGGCCTGGATATGACTTTCACCGGTTATGGCGATACGCTACGTGTGGAAACCTATCTCCCTGTTCCAGATGACCGATTCACAATCGAGGACGAGCGTCGCCTTTCGGACCTTCCCTTGTATGCCGAGCACCGGGAGCATGGAAATCGGCTGGGTGTCTGGAGTGGTCCGGACCAGATGGGTCCCGGCACAATTCATATCAACTACCGGGCTTATGCCAAGGCGTTCCGTTACAGGATCGATCCCGCCATCAAGATCCCCGGGCCACCTGCGGCCGAAAATTTGCCTTTTCTCGAGGTCACCAAAACCATTCAGGCAAGGGATCCGGAAATCCGGACTCTTGCAGCCAGCTTGGCGCCGACCGGGGGGAGCCTGCTGGTTGCGTTGCATCGGATCCAGGATTACTGCATGGGCCTGACGGGGGTGTCCTTCAAGGGAACGACCGACGCCCTCACTGCTTTGCGGTTGGGGGAAGCCAGCTGCAACGGGAAAAGCCGTCTGTTCGTGGCCATGTGTCGCAGTCAGGGTATTCCGGCCCGATTGGTGGGTGGCTTGATTCTCGAGGCAGGAAAGAAGCGCACCTCCCACCAGTGGCTGGAAGTGCTGATCGGGCCATACTGGGTTCCGTTCTGCCCAACCAACGGACATTTCGCGTCCATTCCCTCCAATTATCTTCCCCTGTACTACGGGGACGAAGTGCTGTTCAGGCATTCCCGGGACATCAATTTCAACTATGGCTTTACCATCAGCCGCCGTGACGGGATCCGAGCCGAACTCCTGCAACAGGGGCTGCACGACCCCCTGAACCTGATGAGTGTCTGGGATACATTCCGGAAGGCCGGCATCCCCTTCGAACTGCTCAAGGTTCTGTTGATGATTCCCTTGGGGACACTGGTCCTGGTCATTCTACGCAACGTGGTGGGGTTGCAAACGTTCGGAACCTTCCTGCCAATTCTGATCGCCATTGCCTTCAGGCAAACGGGATTGTACTGGGGCCTGTTGGCTTTTGTGGTCCTGATCCTTCTGCTTTTCCTTGTTCGGCAGGCGATCCGGCCCCTGGGTCTGCTGCACATTCCCCAGATGGCTATCATGCTGAGCTTCTCCGTTGTTTTCATTCTGACCCTGGGAGCGATAGGCGCCCGCCACGGTTTTATCAACTTGGCCAGTGTCAGTCTGTTTCCCATCGCCATTATGGCCATCACCACCGAACGTTTCAGCCTCATGATCGAGGAAGAAGGGTTCCGCAGGACAACCGAAATCACTCTTATGACTGCATTCGGAATTGCTTGCTGTTACTGGATCATGAACGCCATGGCCTTTCAGATTCTGTTTCTGACTTTCCCGGAGCTGGTTCTGGTGGTGCTGGCCCTGAATATCTGGCTGGGCAGATGGATCGGCATGCGGGTGATGGAGTTCTGGCGTTTCCGGCATCTGTTGTTCGGGCAGGGGGGCGGGCATGCTTGATCCTGTCCGCCGTGCGACCAAGGTCCTGCTGGGGGTACACGATGTGGTGGGCATCAATGCTCGTAACCGCACCCTTATCTACCGGGATAACCCCCGACGTCATTATCCGCTTGCCGACGACAAGCTGCGCACCAAGGAGATTCTGCAGTCCGAGGATATTCCTGTTCCGAGAACTATTTGTACGTTTTCCTGGATGCACGAATTGCCCGGGATCGAGACTGCCCTGCGTGATTTTTCGGAATTCGTCGTAAAACCCTCTCAGGGCAAAGCCGGCAATGGCATTCTGGTCATCGTGGATCGCAAAGATGATGGCTGGCTGGACGCAGGAGGTGCGGCCTGGAACTTGGATGCCGTCACGCGGCACATCGGGGACATCATCTTCGGCAACTATGCCCATGGCCTATCCGACCGTGCCATCATCGAAGAGCGGCTGGTTCAGGCTCCCTTGTTCGGAGAAGACCTTTATCCGGGCTTGCCTGATATCCGGGTCATCACGCACCACGGTCGCGAGGTCATGGCCATGCTGCGGGTGCCGACTTCCAAATCGGGTGGTAAGGCCAATCTTCATCAGGGCGCGGTGGGGGTCGGGATCGACCTTGATACCGGTCTGACGACTTTTGCCTGCCATCACGGTAGGTTTATCACCGACCATCCCGATGGCTTGGGCCGATTGACCGCAATGAGACTAGCAGCCTGGCCTGCGGTGGTTGATATGGCTCGTAGGACGGCTGCCGCCCTGCCCCTGGGTTATCTCGGCATCGACATTTCCATTGACCGCCGCAGAGGCCCCTTGGTCCTGGAAGTCAATGTCCGGCCCGGCCTGGAGATCCAGAACGCCAATCTGTGTGGCCTTGAGCAACTGGTGACCGGAACGACCCTCCGGAAGGTTGCACCATGATCCGATTTTTCCACCGGAGCTTCATCCCGGTTTTGGCTCTTTTCGCCGTTCTGGCCGGCACCCTGATCGTTCTGACCAGGATGGCCGATATCCATAGTGCCAAGGTCACGGTCGTCGATATATCTGCGGCGGACGTTAATACGCAAATGTTCGCAAGTGCCCTGGGGGGTATTCCTGCCGGACAGGATTCCACGACTGCGCAGGAATACATCGATTCGGATCAAGTGATAGTGAAAAGGGCAATTTCCGCCGCCGCACATGATTCTACCGAGGCAGCCTTATCCCTGTTGTCGGCGGTGCTGGCACATAACCCCAAACACGGAACGGCCTGGTTTCAGGTGGGCCGGATCCTCTCGGAACAGGGCAACACCCTGGCTGCCATCGATGCCTACGACAAGGCAATCATGTATACCAAGGGCCGCGGCAAGGCTGTGCCATACTACAATCTTGGCTGTCTGCTGAGGAACCAGGGCCGGAATGTAGAAGCTATCTCCGCCTTCGGGAAGGCGCTGGATGAAAGACCTGCCTATCTGGAGGCCAGAATGAATCTCGCCGTCCTTTACAGTCGGCTGCCCGATGGGAAAGTGGAGGCCAGACGGCTATACCGTCAGCTCCTGCGGCTTCATCCGGATTATGCCCAGGCCCACTACAATCTCGGTCTCCTGCTGCTGGCCGCAGACCGGCAGGATTCTGCCCTCGTGGAATTCGAGGCTGCGGTTGCCAGCGATTCGACCCTGACCAAGGCCTGGTTCAACATCGGGAGGTTGACCTCCCGCTCGGGTGACAAAGTCCGAGCTGAGGTTGCCTACAGGAAAGCTGTGGCTGCCGATCCGGAGAACCTGAAGGCCAGAAGGAACCTAGCCATCATCCTGCAGAATTCTGGTCGCTGTGAGGAAGCTCTTGCTGTTTGTAACGAGACCATCGCCCGCAATCCCAGTTTTGCCCGCATTTGGTTTACCAAGGGAAGGTCCCTTTCCTGCCTGAAAAGGCTCAATGAGGCGGAGAAGGCCTACCGTAGGGCCCTTGCTCTGGAACCGGAAAACGCCAAGGCATGGCTGAATCTAGGGGTCATTCTCGCCAAGGAAAGGCGGTATTTGGATGCCGTACTCTGTTATAGGGAAGTCCTCAATCTGGACCCCGGCCACATCGCCGCCCGCTATAATATGGGAATCGCCTACTCCAGGGTGTCTGATTTTGCCGCTGCGCGTCAGGCCTATGCACAGGTCGTCAGCCTTGATCCCGGTCATGTGAAGGCCTGGCTCAACCTGGGTGTCGCCCACGCGAAACTGGCCGAGAACAACAAGGCTCGGGAATGCTACCTGAAAGTACTGGAACTGGATCCTGGCAATGAGTCGGCCCTGGCCAACTTGGCCTTGCTGGAAGAACGCCTGGGAAATCTGACCGCCGCGGTCAAATTCGGCATGGAGTTGCTGGAAATCAATCCTGATCATCCCGGTCTCAAGGATCAGCTCAGGTTAAATGCGGAACGGCTTCTGGGAACCGACCCGAACAATTCGGTTGCCAATCAAGTCCTGGAGTTGCTGGCCAAAGGTGTTTGAATGATGAAGCGTGATTTCTGCATTGCCGTATTGCCACTGGTCATGGTTGTTCTGGTCCCAGCCCTGGGTATTTCCGGAACCGTCGGACTGCGTGCTTCGGTCGGTGCCGGCTATGACGACAACATCTTTAGAGAGGCAGCAAACAGGAATGGCGGCTGGTTTTTGCCCTATTCGGTATGGATTCGGGACGACTTCCGCCTTTCCCGGATCGACCGCATCCGACCCCGCATCTTCGCCTCGGGGCGGAAGTATTCCTCCACCAACCGGACGGGTGATGATACGCGCCTGGGTACAACTGTGACCTATACCAGACGGCTGATGGGGAATAAATTGAAGTATGTCCGGGTACCCTCCCTTGATTTCCATCTCTCCGTTGAGGCAATGGCCCGGCAGACCACCTACTACTCGCGTAGCCGGGGCGAGGAGGTTGCCGTTCCAGGTGACAACGGTCCGGTACCGCTGTCCGACCGGTACGACGCCAAGAGCCTAACGGGTAGTTCCTCCCTGGTCCTGCACTGGCCGCGCCGTACAAGGTGGAAGGTGTCGGCGGCGGCAAAGCGCAAGGACTACGACAATGATTTCCACGATGTACCCACGGTGGATCCCCTGGACTACGACAATCGCCGGGTGGAATTCACCTTGGAGCAGGCGGTTGGCCGACACACGCACCTGGACGGATCCTATGCCTACAGCAGCACGAACTACGACGCGTGGACCGCACGGGACTTCGACGGCAACAAGGTACCTGGGACCAGCCAGAAGTTCCGCTACAAGACCTGGCGGGGGCGCATCCGTTACACCATGCCGCACCCTGCGGACCTGGGGCTGGAGCTGTATTCCCGCCGCCGGACCGACCCTTTCCAGGGTTATTACGACTACAAGGAGTGGGGGGTCCGGGCCAATCTGGGTCTGAAACCTCTTTCCCGGGTGGAATTGAAGCTCCGCTACCGCTTTTCCCATCGGGAATACGAGCGGGCACGGGTCGGATTCAATCCTTTGAAAGCCCTGAGAGATGACTACGACAGGATCTTCATTGCCGATCTGGACTACCTGCTCAGATCCGGCCGCACCTTGTTCATCCACCTGGTTCACGACAACATGGACGAGAAAAACCCCCTGTACACCTATGACCGCACACGCTCCAGCCTGGGCTTCAGGCTGGAATTCTAGGAGGTTTCAGCATGGGCAGCGTCATCATGCGCCGGAAAATCAACTTGGACCCACATCACCTACGGATTGCGGCTGCAGTCATGATCTGCACGCTGTGCCTGCTCGGCTCCGGAGGCACGGCCGTTTTGGCGGGAGGCTTGGCCGGCTCGGTCACCGATGCCGCGACGGGTGTCTCTCTGGCCGGGATCGATCTGGACCTGTTCGATTCCAACTTCAGCGCCGTCACCACGGTTAACCCCATTACGGGATCTGACGGGATCTACCAGATCAGCCCCCTGCCCGCTGGTGACTATTATCTGCGGGTCGATCCTACAGCCGCTCAGGGCTATGTGGACAGCTACTATCCCGGCGTTTTCCTGAAGTCCCAGGCTACCTTGATAACCGTGGCTGAATTCGGTACCACGATTGCCAGCTTCAGTCTCCAGACCGGGACGACCATCAGCGGGACCATCACCGATGCGGCCACTGGCTTGCCCATCGGCGGCATGGATTTGGATGTGTTCGCCTCGGATCAGAGTTTCATAGGCAGCATTAACGCCCGAACTGATTCCACCGGCGCCTATACGCTGGGCGCTTTCCCGGCTGGGTGTTTTTTCGTCCAGGCTGATCCGGAAACGACCTTTTACCTGCCGGAGTTCACATCGGGCGGCATGTTCATCAGCACTGCGACGAGCATCTGTGTTGACGGTGTAACTCCCATGACCACAGCCGATATCGCCATGGATTTGGGCGGAAAGATCTCGGGCATCTTGACTGATACTATCAGCGGGGCTCCGGTTGATTCGGTGGATATAGACGTATTCGATGCCTTGGGTGCGTTCCAGAGCTATGCCGATGGCCGGTCACTTCCTGACGGCAGCTATGTGGTCGGAGCCTTGCCTCCGGGTCAGTACTTCGTTCAGGCCGATCCTGTCATCCTGCAGGGATATCCCGACACCTACTACGGAGATTCGTATTCCATGTCCTTGGCTGTTCCGGTCAGTATTACAGCCGGGGCCACCACTACGGGTTGTGACATCCACCTGATGCCCGGGGGATCCTTTTCCGGAACGGTGACTGAAGCAGCAACCGGTTTGCCTGTGGCGGGGCTGAGAGTCTCGTTGTTCGATTCGAGCGGTTCGATCATTTCCGGGGCAGGAGCCAACACGGCAGCCGACGGGTCCTTCCTTGTCGGCATCGTCCCGCCAGGGAACTACTTCGTACGAGCCAAAGGGGACTCCGCATCGGGTCTGGCCTTTGAATTCTATCCCGGCGTTGCTCTTGTATCCAATGCCACTCCGGTGGCTGCGGTGGCCGGGTCCGATATTCCAGGGATCGATTTCACCCTGGATCAAGGAGGGTGGATCACCGGCATGGCTAAGGACCAAGCCTCGGGGCTTCCGATCGAGCTGTGTGATCTGGATGTTTACAGCACCCAGCAAGAATTTATCGGTGCCCTGGATGCTGGCACAGCCACCGATGGCACATATGTTCTCGGGCCGGTTCCAGTGGGGGATTACCTCGTCAAGTGTTCGCCACCGGTGGGGAGTCCCCTGCAAGTTCAGTATTACCTTTTGGCGGCAGACGCCCAGTCGGCCACGGCCATTTCCGTTTTGCCGCCGAATACCGTCCCGGGAATCGATTTCGTGCTGAACTCCGGAGGAGCCACGCCGGTGCCTGTACCCGGGTCTCGAACCGGTGTGCATCTGCTGGGTACTTATCCGAACCCCTTCAACCCCCGGACCAATGTGGTGTTCGAACTACCAGCCCGGCAGGAAGTCCAGCTTGCCGTTCATGATGTCCGGGGAAGGTTCGTCGTGAGTCTGTATCAGGGTGTGGCCGAGGCGGGGCGTCACGAGCAGGCTTGGAATGGCCGGGATGCAGCAGGCAAAAACATGCCCAGTGGAGTCTACTTCGTGAGGCTTACCGGTTCGTTCGGCCAGGATATCACCAAGTTGATTCTCGTGAAGTGATATGGAACGGCTAGTCAACCATTAGTCTGTTCTCCTTTGGCCCCGGGCTTTGCCCGGGGCCTCTTCGTTACGGGGAAGAGGCTTCAACGACGGTCGATCAGACTGATATCCGCGGGTTGG
>JANTFX010000004.1 GCA_024763215.1 Candidatus Krumholzibacteriia bacterium
CATGAAGCAGGCCCGGATCCCGAGCTGGGCCGCACCCCTGGTGTTGCGCTACGTGGAACGGATCATCGGCCGCCGGTACGAGGATATCGCTCCGCTCAACACCTTGTGCCGGCTGGATTGTCCGGTGCTGATGGTGCACGGGGACCGGGACCGGACGGTGCCCCTGGGGGATTTTGAGAGGATGAGGGAAAAATGCGCGGACCGGGGCCCGCGGTTCCTGGTCATCCCCGGTGCGGGCCACACCTCGGTGGACAAATTCGAGGCTCATGCGGGGGCGCTGCTGGATTTCTTGCGGCGGGCCGGCTGCGGCTCCGGGTCCGGGTGACGAACCCGGAGCTGCGCCGGGCGGAAGCGGGCCCGGGATCAGTGGTCGTGACCCGGGTGCTCATGATGTTGCGGATGCTCCGTCTGCTCCTGGCCCGCGCCCATCATCAGGGCCATCTCCTTGTGGTCGCGGGCCACGATGTCGTGCATCTTCTTGACCACATCGGGGTTGTCCGAGGTGTAGATGAACACCGTCGCCGCGTCGCCCATGACCGCTTCGGTCTTGATCCCGGTCATCTGCAGCATGCCGAACTCCTTGCAGCGGCCGCACATCTCCAGGGTCATGGGGTTGACCTCGCCCTTCTGGATCTTCATGCCGAGTTCCTGCATGGCCCGTCCCGCCTTGGCGAAGGACTCCTTGTATTCGGGCGCGACGGTGATGATCTCCACCATGCCGTTTTCTATTTCGTGGGTTTCCCAGGTGCTGTGGGGCAGCAGGCCGGGGTCGGCCGTCAGGTTCTTGCAGAAGGCGCAGTGGTTCATGTCGAACCAGCCGGATTCGGATTTGTACATGTCCGGTTCGGCGGCCAGGGCCGAGGCGGCCACAAGGACGACGAGGGCTGCCAGGGTCGGAACGGTCAGCTTGCGCATGGCGGGGCTCCTTGAGTAGGGTTGCAGAAGGTTGTTGCCGGGAATCGGGCGGTTGTTCGGCTCCCAATCCGGTTCTTTGGTACGATAGCAGAACGGTAGGGTTTCGCCATGGCTGACCACAACGCACTCCAACTCATCGACCTCGACCAGGCCCTGCCCGGCCAGCGGCGGTTCATCAGCTGCTGGGCGCGGGTCGATCCGGCTGTCGGGCCGACCTTCATCGTCGATCCGGGTCCGCCGGCCACCAGCGACCGGCTGGTCGCCGCTTTGGAGCAACGGGGCCTGGAGCGGCTGGGATTCATCCTGTTGACCCACATCCATCTGGACCACGGCGGGTGCACGGCGCAGGTGCTGCGGCGCTGGCCCGGCGCCCGGGTGATCTGCCACCCCCGGGGGCGGGCGCACCTGGCCGATCCGGGCCGGCTCTGGCGGGGTTCCCGGCAGGTGCTGGGCCTCAAGGCCGAGGTGTACGGCCAGCCGCAGCCCGTACCGGAGGCGGCCCTGGGCACCTATGCCGAGGCGGCCGCCGCAGGTATCACCATCACCGAGACCCCCGGCCATGCTCCCCACCACATCTGCTTCGGTGTCGGTGATGACCTGTTCCTGGGCGAGGCCGCCGGCACCTACAGCGACCTGGGCGGGGGCCCCATGACGCCGGAGTACTACCTGCGGCCGGCCACCCCGCCGCGATTCGATCTGGACGTGGCCCAGGGGTCGTTGCGGCGTCTGCTGGCGCTGGACCCCGCCCCGGGCGTCTTGCGCTTCGCCCACCATGGCGCTTACGCCGGCGATACGCGCGGGCTGTTGCGCATCGCCCATGACCAGTTCGCCCTGTGGGTGGACGTCTGCCGCCGGGTGAGCGACCCGGGTGGGGGCGAAACCACCGACGCTGAAGCTGCCGAGAACACGGCCCTCCTGGATGCGATCGCCGGCGAACTGGAGCGGTGCGACCCCCTGTTCGCGCGGGGCAAGGCCCTGCCCGCGGACATCCGGGAGCGGGAACGGGATTTCACCCGCCAGTCCCTGCGCGGCATGCTGGGCTATCTGCGGGACCGGGTCTGACCCCGGACGATAGACTTATTCGCTTCGGGGCAGTATATTTTGCCGATCATGACTTCACTGATCGCCAGCATCGGCCGGGGGCTTCTCCGCGGCCTGAGAAGCATCGGCCGGGGGATACTCCACGGCCTCAGAAGTACCGGCAGGGGCTCGGTCTTGATGTGCCGCACCCTGTTCCACTTGCGGTCGGCCTGGCGCATGCGCACCGAAATCATCGAACAGATGCGCGTGGTGGCGGTGGGGTCGCTGCCCCTGGTCATCGTCACCTCGGTGTTCGTGGGTGCGGTGACCGCCGTGCAGGCGGTCTACCAGATGCAGGCCTACGTGCCCATGAAGTTCCTCGGCACGGTGATTTCCAAGAGCGTGTTCATCGAGCTGGGACCGGTGCTCATGGCCCTGGTGGTCGGCAGCCGGCTGTGCGCCAACTACGCCGCCGAGCTGGGCACCATGAAGGTGACCGAGCAGCTCGACGCCATGAACATCATGGCCATCGATCCGGTGCGCTACCTGGCCATGCCCCGGTTCGTCGCCGCGGTGCTGATGATCCCGGTGATCACCATCTTCTGCGACGCCATCGCCATCTTCGGCGGGTACGTGGCCTCGGTGGTGACCCTGGATGTGACCAGCACCACCTTCATCGAGGGCCTGCGCATGTTCTACAAGTCGAGCGACCTGCTGGGCGGCCTGGCCAAGTCGTTCATCTTCGGGGGGATCATCGCCATGAGCGGGATCTTCTTCGGCTTCAACACCGAGGGCGGCGCCGAGGGCGTGGGCCAGTCGGTGATGCAGTCGGTCGTCGGCAGTTGCCTGAGCATCCTGGTGGCCGATTACCTGCTGGCCATCATCCTGTTCCAGATCCTTTTCAAGAGCAGCTAGGAGACCATGACGCCGCAGCAGCACAGCACCGTGGCCATACCGCCGCCGCCGAACCTGAAGCTGGACGATCCGGCTTCCCAGCGGGGCATAGCGCTGCAGGGAGTGAGCAAGGCGTTCGGTTCCAAGGTGGTCCTGGACGGATGCGACCTGCTGGTGAACAAGGGGGAGACCCTGGTCATCATCGGGCGCAGCGGCGAGGGCAAGTCGGTGTTGCTGAAGAACCTGGTGCGTCTGCTGGAACCCGATGCGGGCCAGATCTGGGTCGAGGGCAAGGAGGTGACGGGCCTGGAACATGATGAGCTCATGGGTCTGCGCAAGCAGTTCGGCTTCCTGTTCCAGGGGGCGGCCCTGTTCGATTCCATGACCATCTGCCAGAACGTGGGGCTGATGCTCATGGAGCATTTGGATTGGAGCAAGGAACGGATCCTGACGCGGGCCTGCGAGTGCCTGTCCCTGGTGGGGCTCGAGGACGCCAACGACAAGCTGCCCAGCGAGCTGAGCGGCGGCATGAAGAAACGGGCCGGGCTGGCGCGGGCCATCGTCATGGAACCGGAATACATCCTGTACGACGAACCGACCACGGGCCTGGACCCCATCACCAGTGATGCGATCAACGACCTGATCCTCAAGCTGCAGCGCGAGCTGGGGGTGACCAGCATCGTGGTCACCCATGACATGGCCAGCGCGTTCAAGGTCGGCAACCGCATCGCCATGCTGAGCAAGGGCCGGATCGTCTACGTGGGCTCGGTGGAGGACATCAAGAGGACGTCGCACCCGCTGGTGCGGCAGTTCATCGAGGGCCGGGCCGACGGCCCCCTGGGAGTTTTTTAGGCGGCCGCGGGGCGCCGGGATCGAGAGCAGGGAGACATGAACGGATCCAAAAGCAGAATTTCCGAGTTGCAGGTGGGCATCCTGACCATCCTGGCGATCGTGGTGCTCATCGTGGGCATGATGTGGTTCAAGGACGTGGATCTGACCCGCGGCAGCGCCCTGTACCTGGTGAACTTCCCCAAGGTCGAGGGCATGCAGGTCGGCGACAGGGTGCAGGTACGCGGGATCCGCATGGGCGAAGTGACCGGCATGACCATGGTGAACGACGGTGTCCAGGTGGAGATGATGCTCGATGACACCGCGCGCCTGCGCGATGATGCGGTCATCACCCTGGGCGAGAAGGGCATCGTGGGCGAGATCGTGGTGGATATCGAACCGGGCACCGAGGGCAAGGTCGTGCCCCCCGGCTACCTGTTCAAGGGCCGCACCGCCGGCACCATCGCGGCGATGACCGACGCCGCAGGCGACGCCCTGGCCGAGATGCGTGTGCTGACGGGCAAGGTCACCGAGCTCATTGACGAGGTGCGCGATCAGGGCAAGGTGGTCGAGACCCTGGCCCAGGCCCACGAGACCCTGGGCGAGGTGGACCAGATGCTCAACGAGAACCACCCCAAGATCGTGAAGATCCTGGACAACCTGGTGCAGACCACCGGCGACCTGAAGAAGCTGCTGGCCTCGGGCGTGGTCGATACGACCTTGAACCGGACCTCGGCCGCCATGGCCTCGGTCGACACCCTGGTGGCCACCCTGGACGAATCCGCCGCCTACCTGAACCGGATCCTGGCCGGCTTGGACCGCGGCGAGGGCACCGCCGGCGGTCTGCTCAAGGACGAGGCCCTGTACGCCCGCACCGATTCGACCCTGACGGCGGTCCAGCGCCTCCTGGATGATGTGCGCCGGAACCCCAAGAGGTACTTCAAGCTGAGCGTGATCGATTTCTGAGGAAGCCCAACCGGATAGGAGGAACGTCATGAACGCGGATCCGAAAAAGGAAGCCATGATCAAGGTGATCAAGGATGCGGTGATGGTCGAGGTCAAGGGGCAGCAGCTCTACAGCCACGCCGCGAGCGAGGCCACCGACCCGGCGGCCAAGGCCATGTTCGAGATGCTGGCCAAGGACGAGGACGACCACGTGCGCATCCTCATGACTCAGTACAAGAGCCTGATGGCCGACGGCAAGCTGGACCTGGCGGACGTGCATCCGGCCGAGGTGGACCACGGCTCGCACGACGTGATCACCGACGAATTCAAGAGGTCCATCAAGGGCGGCAAGTTCGAGATGGCCGTCATCGGTATCGGCTGCGACCTCGAGAACAAGGCCATCGCCTACTACAAGAAGCACGCCGAGGAGGCCGAGGATCCCGAACTCAAGCAGCTGTTCACCTGGCTGGTCGAGTGGGAGGACGGACACCTGGAGCAGCTCATGGAGCTGGAGAACATGTACCAGGACGCCTACTGGGCCGACCAGGGGTTCTCGCCGATGTAGGCACGGGCATCGCGCAAAGGAGGGGTGATGCGATGACCTCCAAGGATGGCAAGGGAACTCCCGCCCCGGAGGAGCTGTTCTCCCGTCTGGGAGAGATGCTGCACGGGGATTGAGCCCTCGGGCCCGGTGGCCGCTGGTCGGCCCTAACCGGATTCAGCCCTGATGTTTTCGGATTCGGCCACCATCTGCTGCTCCTGCATGCGATTCACAAGTTCGGAAGCCCGCCGCGCTCCGGTGAGGACCTGGTCGAGGTAATCGAGGATTTCCTGGTCGTCGGTCATGTCCTTGACCAGGTCGGTGTATCCTGTGATGCCGTAGAGGAGGTTGTTCAAATCGTGGGCGAAGTTTTCGGCGACCTGCACCAGGGCTTCACTGCGGCGAATCCTCTGCAGCTGTTGCTTGAGGTGGGCGTTCTCGGTGGAAGAGGCGATCCGGTCGGTCAAATCCTCGATGAGCCCCACCAGGTAACGGGGGTTTCCATCCTTGTCGGTTACGGGGACCTTGCGGGTGCGGATCACCTTGGTGCCGCCGTCGCTTGATGTGTAGGCCTGGCGGTCGATCTCCAGCGCTGCCAGGGTTTCCAACACCTTGCGGTCCTGGGCGGTGAAGGCGGCCGCATCCTCGGGGCTGAAGACTTCCTCGTTGCTGCGGCCGGCGATGGCGGCTGCGGGATCCCAGCCCGCCAGCTGGCGGGCCGTGCGGTTCATGAAGGCGAAGGTCAGATCGGAGGCGTTCTTGACGAAGACGCCTACGGGCAGGTTATCCAGAATGGTATCCTGAAACGTTTTCGCTTCGGCCAGTTCACGCTCCACATGGCACCGGAGCATGGCCCCGATCATGATCTCGCCAAAAAGCTGGAGGCGATGGGCCGTGTCCATGGACCAGGTCATGCCGGGTTCCCGCTGGTTCAAGGCGATGACGCCCACATGCCCGTCCCTGGTGCGCAGGCGGATCCACAGGCCGGAGGAAATGCCGTGGCGCCGGGCGAGGTCCCGCTCACGGGTCCAGTCGGGAGGCAGCTCCCGGGGGTGGGAAAACCGGAAAAACGGCGTGCGGTTCAGATAGTGCAGCAGCGCGGTGGGGGCAAGGCCTGACGCCGCCTCAGGGGCGGGTTCCATGTAGTCGGCCTGGCTGGTCAGGATCCTGGTGCCCTGCTGGTGCTTGCGGATGGTGAAGGCCAGGATCGCGTTGTCGGCGGCGAAAAACGTCCGCACGGCGTTCAGGGATTTCCGCAGGGTGGGGGTCAGGTCCGAGTCCCTGGTCTTGATGAGGTCCGCAGAGATCGTCGACAGCAGGGACTCGAACTGGAGCCGTTCCCTCAGGTCCGGCTGGGAGTGCCCGGGCATGGCCGAGATCAACCGGCTCCGGGATATTGTCCGGAAATCTTCAGGAAGCTGATCCTGCTCGTCCCCCTTCAGCACGATGCACAGGCAATGATGGTCTTCGGGATCGTTGCCCTGGATCGGGATCAGGGCCATGGGCAACGCGATCTCCCGGCCGTCCTTGCACCGGCAGGCGATGAGGCATTGCCCGAGGTTGTCGGGTTTGGCGCGCCAGGACGACAGGGCCTGCCTGCCGGCAGGAGTCAGGAAGGTCGCAGGCCGGCCCTCGGTCTCGGAACCGGTCCAGCCGAAAAGGTCTGCGGCGGCCTTGTTCCACAGCAGGACCATGCCGCTTGGGTTGAGCATCACCGCGGGTTGGGGCGCCATCACCAGCGAGGCCTTCAGGGCGTTGAAGGTCATGATGCAGCCTCCTTGCAGACCAGGGGGGCGGCCAGGTTCGTGCCCTGACGCAAATCCATGAAAGCATCGAAGTGGTCGAGAAAGACGTCCAGGAGCAGGGGGTCGAACGCTTTTTCCCGCTGATGCTCCAGATGGGCAAAAACCTGATCCGGCAACCAGGCCTTGCGATACACGCGATCGCGGGACAGGGCGTCGAAAACATCGCAGATGGTCGCCACCCTGCCGTAGAGATGGATGTCCTCTCCGCTGAGCCGCCGCGGATAACCGAGGCCGTCCCAACGTTCGTGGTGCTGATGGGCGATGATGGCGGCGCAGTCCAGCAGGGGCTGGCCGGAGTGGGCGAGGATCTCCCGCCCCAGCAGGGTGTGGTGCTTCATGGTGTCGTATTCGGCGGGGGTCAGGCGTCCGGGTTTGTTCAAGATGGTATCGGGGATCCCCATCTTGCCCACGTCGTGCAGCTGGGCCGCCAGGCCCATGCGGGCGGCCACCCTAGGCTGCAGGCCGATCAGACGGGCCAGCTTCTCGACGAGGACTCCCATGGTGACCACATGTTCCGCCGTTTCCAGGGAACGGTGGCGAAACAGCCGGAAAATGGTTACGGTCGTGCTGCACGGGGCCTGCCTGTTTGCCGTCGCCAGGGGGAGATGTGGCAGGGGCGCCGGGAACGGCAGGGCGAGCTGGAGCATGAAAACCCCTTCATGAAAACCGGCAGCCTGGGCGAGGTGGGTTTTCCAGGGTTTCGTTCCGTGTTGTCCCTCCTGGATCGTCCGGAACTATTTCTTATCGTGGCGAGAGCTTATCGGTCCGTGATATCAGCCCCGTTATTACAGAATTCCTTAAGCAAGATGCAGACCAGGTGAAAAATTTTTAAGTTATTATTGTAAAACAAGATAAGTGTTTTCGCAGAACGGAAGAAATCACGAAATATCGGAGAAACACGAAATTTCATGGCAACAGGAAACGAAATTTCGTAAAATAAAATCCAGACACATTGATTCCTGTTACGAAAGGAGTCGCCATGTATTTTTCCCAGACTCATCCCCATACCGAAACCCGTATCCTGATCATCGATGACGATGACCTCGTGCGGGGAAGCCTCAAGGCCTTTCTGCTGCGGCGTGGATTTCTGGTGGAGGCTGCCGAAGACGGCCCCCGTGGTCTGAAGGCGCTTGCCCGCAACAGGCCCGATGTGGTCCTGCTGGATCTGCGCATGCCGGGCATGGACGGCCTCGAAGTCCTGGCGGAAATCCGCCGGCTCGACCCCGATCTGCCGGTGATCGTCGCTTCTGGGGCCGGGGTGATGGACGATGTGATGCAGTCGTTGCGCCTGGGCGCCTGGGATTTTCTGCTCAAACCCTTTGCCGATCTCGAAATCCTTTTCCATGCGGTGGGCAATGCCGTCGACCAGTCCCGCCTGCGGCGGGAGAATCGCGCTTACCATCTGGGACTGGAAAAAAAGGTGGCCCGCAGGACGGCCGAGCTCGAGGAGGCCAACCGGGAACTGGCCCAGTTGCGCTTGCGGCTGGAGCAGGAAAATGAATACCTGCGCAGCGAGCTGTTCCCCGTGGACCCCTCCGGATTGTTCGTGGGCACCAGCCGGGAGCTGAAGCTGGTCCAGGCGGAAATCGAAAAGGTCGCCCCCACCGATGCCCCGGTCCTGATCACCGGCGAGACGGGCACGGGCAAGGAGCTCGCCGCCCGTTGCCTCCACCAGAAAAGCCGTCGTCGCGACAAGCCCCTGATCAAGGTCAACTGCGCGTCCATTCCCCGTGAACTGTTCGAGAGCGAATTCTTCGGCCACATCAAGGGGGCGTTCACCGGCGCGGTTCAGGACCGGGTCGGTCGCTTCCAGCTTGCCGACAAGGGCACGCTTTTCCTGGACGAGGTCGCCGAAATCCCCAAGGAACTCCAGGTCAAGCTGCTGCGGGTGATCCAGGAGGGAGAGTTCGAACGGGTCGGCGAAGCGCTTACCCGCAAGGTCGATGTGCGGATCGTGGCGGCCACCAACCGCGACCTGATCGAGGAAATCAGGGCCGGACGTTTCCGCGAAGATCTGTATTTCCGCTTGAACGTTTACCCCCTGACCATTCCACCTTTACGGGAGCACAAGGATGACATCGCCCTTCTGGCGCAGCATTTCCTGAGTCAGGAGGAGCGCAAGCTGGGGAAGAAGCCCGGCCCCCTGAAGATCAAGCACATCCGGGAACTGGAGAGCTATCCCTGGCCGGGGAATGTGCGTGAATTGCAGAACGTGATCGAACGGGCGGTCATCATGGGAGATCCCGGCGAGCTGCATTTCGAACTGGACCATGGGGCGATTCAAACGTCGGGGCAAGGCAAGGACGGGGGCGAATCCTTGCCGGCCGGCGCCGGAGAAATCCTGACCGAGGCCCAGATCCGGCAGCTGGAAAGAGAGAATATCAAGCGGGCCCTGGCCGCCTGCGGGGGGCGGGTTGCCGGACCCAGGGGGGCGGCGGCTGTGCTGGGGATCAAGCCCACGACCCTGGCCTCCCGGATGAAGGTGTTGAACATCGCCAGGCCGGAGCGGAAAGCCCGGGGTTGAGCCGGGGCGGCACACGGACGCAGGTGGACCAGCGCACAGGCAGTTGTCAAATCCCCCGCTATCCCCCATATTCCAGCCTCGAATCAGCCCTGTTTTTTTCGACCCGAGGTGTCTTTCATGGCCTACGACCCTTCAATAATCGAACCGCGCTGGCAGCGGTACTGGGACGAGCACAAGACCTTCGCAGCCTCCGACGACGGCGATAAGCCCAAGTACTACGTGCTGGACATGTTCCCCTACCCCTCGGGCAACGGCCTGCACGTGGGGCACCCCGAAGGCTACACCGCCACCGACATCATGGCGCGCTACAAGCGCATGACCGGCCACAACGTGCTGCATCCCATGGGCTGGGACAGCTTCGGGCTGCCGGCGGAGAACCACGCCATCAAGACCGGGACGCACCCGCGCGAGACCACGCTGAAGAACATCGCCAACTTCAAGCGTCAGCTCCAGATGCTGGGGTTCAGCTTCGACTGGGACCGCGAGGTCGCCACCAGCGAGCCCGACTACTACCGCTGGACCCAGTGGATCTTCACCCTGCTGTACCAGCAGGGCCTGGCCTACGAGGGCGAGATGGCCGTCAACTGGTGCCCCGCCCTGGGCACGGTGCTGGCCAACGAGGAGGTCAAGGACGGGCTGAGCGAGGTGGGCGGCCACCCGGTGGTCCGCAAGCCCATGAAGCAGTGGATGCTCAGGATCACCGCCTACGCCGAGCGCCTGCTGGAGGACCTGGACGAGCTGGACTGGCCCGAGTACATCAAGGATCTGCAGCGTAACTGGATCGGCCGCAGCGAGGGCGCCGAGGTGGATTTTCCGGTCCAGGGCAGCGAGTGCAAGCTGCGCATCTTCACCACGCGGCCCGACACCATGTTCGGGGCCACGTACATGGTGCTCAGCCCCGAGCATCCCTGGGTCGAGGAGCTGACCACCGCTGAGCAGAGCGAGGCGGTGAAGGCCTACCAGGCCGAGGCCGCGGCCAAGAGCGACCGTGACCGGCAGATCAGCAAGGAGAAGACCGGCGTTTTCACCGGCAGCTACGCCCTCAATCCGGCCACCGACCAGGCCATCCCCATCTGGATCGCCGACTACGTGATGATGGGCTACGGTACAGGCGCCATCATGGCCGTGCCCGGCCAGGACGAGCGCGACTGGGAGTTCGCCGAGAAGTTCGACCTGCCGATCCTGCGCACGGTGCAGCCCCCGGCCGATTTCGACGGCCAGGCCTACACCGGCGACGGCCCGGCCATCAACAGCGGCTTCCTGGACGGCCTGCACGTGGCCGAGGCCAAGGAGAAGATGACCGCCTGGCTCGAGGAGAAGGGTCTGGGCACCCGCAAGATCAACTACAAGCTGCGCGACTGGCTGTTCAGCCGCCAGCGCTACTGGGGCGAGCCGTTTCCGCTGCTGAAGTTCGACGACGGTTCCATCCGCGTCATGGAACCGGACGAGCTGCCCCTGCTGCTGCCCGAGGTCGACAAGTACGAGCCGGCCGGCACGGGCGAGGGGCCCCTGGCCACCGTCACCGAGTGGGTCGAGGTCACCGATCCGGTCACCGGCAGGAAGGCCCGCCGCGAGACCAATACCATGCCCCAGTGGGCGGGCAGCTGCTGGTACTATCTGCGCTTCATCGACCCCCGCAACAGCGAGCGGGCCTGGGACCCCGAGAAGGAAAAGTACTGGATGCCCGTGGACCTGTACCTGGGCGGCACCGAGCACGCGGTGCTGCACCTGCTGTACGCCCGCTTCTGGCACAAGGTGCTGTTCGACCTGGGCCTGGTGTCCACCAAGGAGCCGTTCAAGAAGCTGCGCAACCAGGGCATGATCCTGGGTGAGAACGGCGAGAAGATGAGCAAGAGCCGCGGCAACGTCGTCAACCCCGACGATGTGATCGCCCAGCAGGGCGCCGACGCGCTGCGCCTGTACCTGATGTTCCTGGGCCCGCTGGAGCGGGACAAGCCCTGGAACACCAAGGGCATCGAGGGCGTGCGCCGCTTCCTGGAGCGCACCTGGCGCCTGTACTGCGACGAGGAGGACAACCTTTCGCCGCAGGTTCAGGACGTCGAGCCGGACCAGGAGCTGCTGCGCCTGCTGCACAAGACGATCCACGCCGTGACCACCATGACCGAGGACCTGCGCTTCAACACCGCCATCAGCCAGATGATGGTCTTCGTCAACGAGGCGACCAGCCGCCAGGTGCGCCCGCGCACCGTCCTGGAGCCCTTCGTGCTGCTGCTGGCGCCCTACGCGCCGCACCTGGCCGAGGAGCTGTGGGGCAAGCTGGGCCACGGCGAAACCCTGACCTACGAACCCTGGCCGCAGTACGACGAGCAATACCTGGTCGAGGACACGGTTACCGTCGTGGTCCAGGTCAACGGCAAGGTGCGCGACCAACTCGAGGTGGCCGTCGATGCCGACCCCGAACAGGTCAAGGCCGCGGCCCTGGCCTCGACCAAGATCCGCAAGTGGACCGACGGCAAGCACATCGTCAAGACCATCTACGTGCCGGGCAAGCTGGTCAGCGTGGTGGTGAAATAGGCGGTGCCGTCCCCTTTCGTGCGAACGGTCGAGCGATCCGGCATGAATGTGGTAGATTGTTATTTCAATTCGTGTGACAACCCGACTTTTTCCAGATACCGCCGCGACCGAAAACGAGACGGCAGACGGCAGGTGAAAGGTCTTTGATTCCCCATGCGAACCCTCAGATTTTCTCCGGTCGACAAGGTGCTGAAGCCGCTTCAGGAGTTCCTCCACATGGAAGCGGCCGGTGGGCTGTTGCTGATGATGGTGACCGTCTTGGCACTGGCCGTCGCCAATTCACCTCTGGCGACCCATTACCGAGCGTTTCTGGAACTCCCCCTCGAGGTCAGGGCCGGCAGCTTTGAAATCGCCAAACCCCTGCTGCTGTGGATCAACGACGGCCTGATGGCCGTGTTCTTCTTCCTGGTCGGCATGGAGCTGAAGCGCGAGGTCATCGAGGGGCACCTATCGAGCCCACGGCAGGCTAGCCTGCCTGCATTCGCCGCCCTGGGCGGGATGCTGGCCCCCGCGGTTCTCTATGTGGTCTTCAACCGGGGGGATTCCGTCGCCCTGGGAGGGTGGGCCATCCCGACGGCGACAGACATCGCCTTTGCCCTGGGCGTGCTCTCGTTGCTCGGAAAGCGTGTTCCGACGCCGCTGAAAGCCTTCCTGCTGAGCGTTGCCATCTTCGACGACCTCGGCGCGATCATCGTGATCGCCCTGTTCTACACGGCCAAGCTGTCGGTCATCTCCCTGGTGGTTGCCGCGGTTCTCGTCCTGGGCCTTGCCGCCCTGAACCGGAGCGGCGTGACGCGGCCCGCAGCCTATTTCCTCCTGGGCGTGCCCTTGTGGGTTGCGGTGTTGAAGTCGGGCGTACACGCCACCTTGGCCGGGGTCGTGCTGGCGATGTTCATCCCGCTGAGGGTTGGGAAGGACGCTGCCGCGGCGTCCCCTCCGAAATCGCCATTGCGGCACCTTGAACACGCGCTGCATCCGTGGGTGGCTTTCGGCGTGCTGCCCGTCTTCGCCTTTGCGAACGCGGGCGTGCCGCTCGGCGGTCTTTCCCTGACCGATGTGCTTCACCCTGTTCCGTTGGGCATCATCGCCGGGCTCTTTTTCGGCAAGCAGATCGGGATCCTGTTGATGTCCTGGATTGCCGTGCGGCTGGGAATCGCCTCACGCCCCGAAGGGGTCGGCTGGGGGCAGCTCTATGGCACGGCGGTGTTGTGCGGCATCGGCTTCACGATGAGCCTTTTCATCGCCTCCTTGGCATTCGAGGAGGGCAGCGCCGCTTTCCTGGGGCTGGAGCGGCTCGGTATTCTGATCGGCTCCCTGGTTTCCGGGTGGCTGGGCTATGCGGTGCTGCGCGTTTCCTTGAACCGCCGCAGTGCCGCGGGCGATGCGTCCGAGGTGTGACCTGAGGGCGGAGGGGAATAGCACCGGCCTCCCGGTGAGCTGAAGCACCGTGAAGGCCTTTTGCCGCCGATCAATCCAGATGCATGCGCAACAGGCGCTTGACCTTCATCTTCAGGTGGTAACGGGGATTGCGTCGCCAGCGCAGCAGCCCCTGCAGGTGCTTCAGCTCCTTGCGGGCCTCGGCCATGCCGCGGGCCCGGCAGGCGTCTCCGGCGCCGAAGTCGGCCCAGTGGAACTCGGTGACCTTGGGCCGGATCACGAAATCGGCCTCTGCGCAGACGAACCTGTTGAGCCGCTGGCGGGCGATGGTGTTGCTGCGCAGGATCATGTCCAGGCCGGTGTTGAAGGTGCTTTCCTCGAAGGCCGGAATGTCGACGGCGATGACGAAATCCGCTCCCAGTTCCCGGCACGTTTCCACCGGCACCCGGAAAGGCCCGCCGCCGTCCACGATGATCATCCCGTCCCGGCGCACCGGGGGGAAGACCGCGGGGATGGCGCAGCTGGCGTAAAGCCCTTCGACCAGCGATCCGGAAGTGGCCACCACGGAATTTCCCGAGACCAGGTCGAGCGCCACCGCGGCCATGGGGATGGGCAGGTCCTCGAAGCGCAGGGGGCCGAAGGCCGCGCTCAGGGGGTTCAATAGTTTTTCGCGCTCCTGGATCCAGGGGCGGGTCACGGTCTTGACGGCGATCATCTTGCGCTGCATGAAATCGAAGATCCCCGACAGGCGTTCCTGGGTCGACTGGGAGTCCGGTTCTTCCTTGGGCACGAACGGCGCCCAGTAGTCGGCGAAATCCTTGTTGCTGACGTAGATCTTCAGCTTGTCCCATATCCAGTCGGGGTCCGGGCTCTGGGCGTACAGGGCGCCCACGATGGAGCCCATGCTCGTGCCGGCGACGATGTCGGCGCGGATGCCCGCCTCCTCCAGGACCTGCAGGACACCAGCGTGGGCCAGGCCGCGCGCGCCGCCGCTGCCCAGGGCGATCCCGATTTTCGGTTTCTTGGCCATGGACTTCCCTGTCGTGTTGGGGGTCAGATTTTCAGCGAAGATAACAAAGACCCGGGTGGGGACCAACGAGTCTTTGACCAAAATGCGGTCTCCGGCTAGCCTAGCAGCGGCCAAGATGCCTCCGGTTCCGGATCTTCAGCAGGAAAGGAATTGCTCCGTGGCCCGAATCACCATGAATCTGGATCCCGACTCCCCCTTCATGCTCGAGCGTATGCTGCGCCTGTGGCGGCTGGGCATGGAGGACGAGGAAGCGTTCGCTTCCGAGGAGGAGTTCCGCAGCGGTCTGGAAGACCATGACCATGAGGATCTTTCACAGCGCTACGCGCATATGATCCAGGACAAGCCCCGCGAGCTGGCCCAGGAACTGGCGTACCAGGCCTACGAATCCACCCTGGCCGACCGGGCCCTGGAACTGGCGGGCAAGGCCCTGGAGCTGGACCCCGACTGTGTGGACGCGCTGACCCTGCAGGCGTTTCTGACGGCCGAGGACGTGGGGGAGCTGATCCCCCGGCTGGAACACGCCGCCACCTGCGGCGAGAAGGCCCTGGGCGAGGAATTCTTCGCCGAGTTCATGGGGGATTTCTGGCCCATGGTCGAGGCCCGGCCCTACATGCGCTGCCTCAAGCACCTGGCCGAGGTGCTGTGGAACGTGGGGCGCCGTTTCGATGCCGTGGCGCAATACGAGAACCTCATGGACCTCGATCCGGCGGACCACATGGGCAACGGGGCGCTGCTGCTGGGGAACTACCTGGCCATGGGCGAGGTGCAGCGGTCGTGGGACCTGCTGGAGGAGATCGATGACGAGGCCGGGGCGGTCTACAACTGGGCGTGGGTTCTGCTGTCCCTGCTGGTGGACGACCAGGAGGGTGCGCGGCAGGCCCTGGATCATGCCCTGGACATGAACCCCTACGTCGCGCCGTTGCTGATCGGTCTGGGCGGGGAGGTGGAAATGGATCTGCCGCCCACCCTGATCACCGGGAGCCGGGAAGAGGCCCACTATTGCATCCAGGTGCTGGGGCAGGCCTGGGCCGGGCACATGGACGCCCACTGGTGGCTGCTGGATGTCCTGCGGGAAATGGGCCTGGTGACCGAGGACGACGCGCCCATGCCCGATGACCCCCCGTCGGTCAACTGAATGGCCACGGGCCCCTTGTTTAATTGTTCCGGAATTTATGGTATAATGCATGTGTGAGCTTGAAACCGCCGGTGCTCCGTCGCCGGCTCCGACCACATGCCGGAGAAGTGGAATTGCGCCCCTTGATATCGCCCACCGCAAGGATCCAACCTGGTTTTATGCTGCTGGCCCTGGGGCTGGCCGCCGTGCTGGTGGCCGCGGTTCCTGCTCCCGGGTTCGGGGATACCCCTGATGGTCCGGTCTCGCCCTTGTTGCAAAGGGCGCTGGAGCATCCCTCGGACCTGGGCCTGGGCCGGGACGAGCCCCTGACGGTATGGGTCTTCTTCAAGGACAAGGGCGTAGCGGGCAAGGATCTGGGCCGGGCCCTGCAGGCGGCGAAAAGCCGCTTGAGCCCCCGGACCATCGCGCGCAGAGCCAGGAGCGCCGGTCCCGGCCGGCCGGTCGTGGACGCACAGGATCTGCCGGTTGCCGCAGCCTACCTGCGGTCGATCACGGATCTGGGCGCCCGGTTGCGCCATACCAGCCGCTGGCTCAACGCCGCCAGTTTCTCTGTGGATCCTGCCCTGGTGCCGCGCCTGGCCGCCTTGCCCCATGTCAAGCGTCTGGACCTGGTGCACCGGTTCCGGCATCCGGCCCCCCCGGAACTCGAACCAGTATCGCCACCGGAAACCGGCGGCGCCCCCAAGGCGGCCCAGTGGACCCTGGACTACGGTCTGAACCGCGGCGCCCTGGAACAGATCGACGTGCCGCCTGTGCACGAGATGGGTGTGACCGGCCGCGGCGTCGTGGTCGGCATGCTGGATACCGGTTTCCGGACCACCCACGAGTCCCTGGCCGGGGTGCCGGTGCTGGGCGCGTTCGATTTCGTGGACAACGACTCCATCGTGGATCTGCAGGATGGCGACCTCTCGTCGGTGATCACCCACGGCACCATGACCCTGTCCACGGTGGCCGGGTACATGCCGGGCCAGCTGGTGGGCCCCGCGTTCGGGGTCTCGGTCCTGCTGGCCAGGACCGAGGACGTCTCGCAGGAGGTGCCCGCCGAGGAGGACCACTGGGTGGCGGGCCTGGAATGGGAAGAGGCCCAGGGCGCGGACATCATCTCCTCCTCCCTGGGCTACATCGACTGGTACACTTACGAGGACCTGGACGGCAACACCGCCGTGACCACCGTTGCCGCGGATCTGGCCGTGGGCCGCGGCCTGGTGGTGGTCAACTCGGCGGGCAACTCGCGGGCCAGCCTGGGTTACCTCATCGCCCCGGCCGACGGGGACAGCGTGATCACCGTGGGTGCGGTCGACCAGGACGGGATCCATACCAGCTTCTCCTCGCCCGGCCCCACCGCCGACGGCCGCATCAAGCCCGACGTGATGGCCCTGGGTTTGAACAATCCGGTGGCCAACCCCACCGACGATCATGCCTACCTCAGCGCTTCGGGCACCTCGTTCAGCTGCCCTCTGACCGCGGGGGTGGTGGCGTTGATGCTCTCGCGGGTGCCCTCGTTGACGCCCATGCAGATCCTCGAGGCCCTGCACGCGACGGCCGACAATGCGGCGACTCCGGACAACGACTACGGCTGGGGCATCGTGGACGCTCTGGCCGCGGTGACGTACTTCGGCCCGGTGTTCCAGGTGTCGCCCCAGGGTGACACCGAAGACGCCGCCGGTCCCTATCCGGTGACGGCCGTGATCACCGACCGGGTGGGCGTGGATCCTGCGAGCGTCATGCTGAACTACCGTGTCAACGGCGGTAGCTGGTCGGCCCTGGGCATGCCCCCGACCGGCAACGCGGATGAATACGCCGCGGAGATCCCCGGGCAGCCCCTGGGCTCCACCGTCGAGTACTACGTGCAGGCCACCGGCACCAACGGGTTCGTCACGACCTGGCCGGTGTA
Source organism: Candidatus Krumholzibacteriia bacterium (assembly GCA_024763215.1). GTDB lineage: Bacteria > Krumholzibacteriota > Krumholzibacteriia > LZORAL124-64-63 > LZORAL124-64-63 > JAHJTW01. The sequence continues at coordinate 17,444 of JANTFX010000004.1, forward strand.
CGGTGAGGACGATCCTGCCGTATTCCAGGTCACCTCCATCGTGCAGCTGCAGGTGGCCGCGACCCCCGATCTGGTCATCCCCATGGACGATCCCGCCGGCATCGCCAGCGTGATCCAGGTCTCGGGCGCCCAGTCGGGCAGCATCGTGGATGTGAGCGTGGACGTGGGGATTTCGCACCCGGATATCGGTGAGCTGACGGTGCTGCTGACCAGCCCTGCGGGCACGACCGTGACCCTGCACCTGCAGAGCGGGTCCGGGACGGCCGATCTGGTGGGGAATTACCCCCAGAGCCTGGCCGTGGACGGTCCGGGCAGCCTGGCATGGTTCCACGACGAGGGCAGCACCGGGCCCTGGACCCTGACCGCCATCGACGCCTTGCCCGGCAACAACGGGGTGATCGACAGCTGGGGTCTGAATTTCACCCTCAAGGATTTCGTCTCCGCGGGGGGGCATCTCCCGGTTTCCGCTGCCGTGCTGTTCCCCAACAGCCCCAACCCCTTCAACCCGAGCACCCGCATCGCCTTCGAACTTGCCGTTGCGGGCCGGACGCAGCTTTCCATTTTCGATCTGCGTGGTATGGTTGTGCGCAGATTGCTGGGCGGCGTGCTGGACGCGGGCAGGCACAGCGTGACCTGGGACGGCCGCAACGATTCCGGCCGCCAGGCGGGCAGCGGCGTCTACCTCTACCGGCTGGTCACCCCCACGGAGACGCTGGAACGCAAGATGCTCCTGGTCCGCTGATCCGGCCGCCCGGCCCCGAAAATTGACCTCCATACCCAGGGGATGATGCCCGCATGGCGAAGTCCACCACCAGGTTTTTCTGCACCGAGTGCGGCCACGAGGAACTGCGCTGGCTGGGTAAATGCCCCGGCTGCGGGCAGTGGAACACCTTCAAGGAAATGAAGATCACCCCCGAGGGTGGCAAGAAGGGCGCGCGCGGTTTCGCCTCAGGTGCTGCCGGCGGTCCCGGCCGCCGCTCCGCCCCGGGTTTCGCGGGTCCCGGGCCGCAGGGCCCCTTGCAGGCGGTGCCCCTGGCCCGGGTCGGTTCGGCCGAGCACGAACGTCTGCCGGTCGAACCGGCGGAGGTGGCCCGGGTGATGGGTGGGGGCCTGGTGACCGGTTCGGTCGTGCTGCTGGGGGGCGAGCCCGGCGTGGGGAAATCCACCCTGCTGACGGGCCTGGCCCTGTGGTGGGCCCGCCAGGGGGTGCGGGTGCTGTACGTGGCCGGCGAGGAAGCGCCCGCCCAGATCCGCATGCGCGCCGAGCGGCTGGGATTCGCGCCCGACAAGGAGGAGGGGTTCGCCATCCTGCCCGAGGTCCATCTGGAATCCCTGGTGGACACCCTGGCCCGGGAGGTCGCCGACCAGGTACGTCAACCCGAGGTGACGTCCACCGAGGGTGACGGGAGCGATCCGCAGCCCCGGCAGGCCTGCATCGCCATCGTGGATTCGATCCAGACCCTGCACAGCGAACACATCGACGCCTTTCCGGGCAGCCCCACCCAGATCAAGTATTGTGGCGGGGTCATGGCGGATTTCGCCCGGCGCAGCGGCTGCCCGGTGTTCCTGGTGGGGCATGTGACCAAGACGGGCGATCTGGCCGGCCCCAAGCTGCTCGAACACATGGTCGATACGGTGCTGTACTTCGAGGGCAGCGACGGCGGCCCCATCCGCATGGTGCGCGCGGTCAAGAATCGCTTCGGCAATACGGGGGAACTGGCGGTGCTGGAGATGAGGGCCGACGGCCTGGTGCCGGTGGACCAGGCCGGGGTGCTGTTCCTCAGCGCACGGCGGGGCAGCGAACCGGGCGCGGCGGTGTGTGCGGTCCGCAACGGTTCCCGCACCTTCCTGGTGGAGATCCAGGCCCTGGTTTCGGCCTCGCGCTACGGCACGCCCCAGCGGGTGGTCCAGGGCGTGGACAGCAAGCGGGTGGCCCTGCTGGCGGCCATCCTGGAAAAGCGCGCGGGTCTGGACCTGGCCGGGTGCGACATCTTCGTCAAGGTGGCCGGAGGCGGGCGCATCGACGATCCCGGCGCCGATCTGGCCATCATGGCGGCGTTGGCCTCGTCCCTGCGTGAGCGGCCGGTGCCCCAAAGCACCCTGGTGCTGGGCGAGGTGGGGCTGACCGGGGAGGTGCGCCGGGTCACGGATCTGGACGCCCGCCTGCTGGAGGCCGGGCGGCATGGTTTCGCGCGGGTGGTCATGGCCCCGCCGGCGCACCGGGGCAAGCGGGCCGGGGGCAAGGCCCTGGAAATCGCCGCCTGTTCCAGCGTGGAAGAGGGGATCGCCATGGCCCTGGAGCCGGCCGCGGGACGGGCCCGGGGAGGCAACTGACATGGAACAGACCCCGCAACCGGCACCCATCATCCATCTGATCCAACTGGCCGGGGGCAAGGGTCTGCGCGCGGGCGGGGGTCCGGGTGCGGCGCCCAAGCAGTTCCGCCCGACCGGCCGCGGGCTGCTGTTCACCGTGAGCCTGCGGGCGTTCCTGGAGGGCGGACGGGAGCACGGTTACCGGGTGGGTTCGGTGACGGTGGTGGTGCCGGATGATTGGCGGGAAACCGCTCTCGATGCCCTGACCGGACTGATGGCCGGGCAGGGGGGAACCCCCTGGACCCTGGCGCCGGCCGGATCCTCCCGGACGGCCTCGACCTGGAACGCCTTGTCGGTGATGGCGGGCGGGGATGCCGGCCTGCCCGAGATCGGGGACCGGGACCTGGTGGCCATCCACGACGCGGCCCGGCCGTTCGCCACGGCGGCGTTGCTGGGCCGGCTGATCAAGGCCGCGGCCGGGGCCGGGTGCGCGGTGCCCGGAGTTCCGGTCATCGACACGGTGGTGCAGGCCGCGGAGGCCTCCGGACGGGTGCGGGTGCGGTATCTGCCGCGCGAGACCCTGTCGGCGGTGCAGACGCCGCAGGTCTGCCGCTGGGATCTGGCCCTGGCCGCCCACCGCTGGGCCGCCGGAAACGGGGCCGAGTTCACCGATGACGGCGGGTTGCTGGCCGACAGGGGCCATCCGCCGGTGGTCGTCCCTGGGGAACAGGGCAACTGGAAGGTGACCACCGAGGAACAGTGGCAGCGGGCGCGCGATATCCTGACCTGAATTTCCGGGCAATAAAAACCGGGCCCTGGCGGCAAGCCGGGCCCGGTTCGTCGTATCGGCTCCGTCGCGGCGGAAAAATATCAGTTGCCGAGGTTGAAGGAGAAACCGCCGCCGATGGTGAACTGGTCCACGTCGCTGACCACACGGTAACGGGCCTCGATGAACATGTTGTTGTTGAAGTCGAGGCCCCCGCCCAGATCCAGCCCCAGCTTGGTCTCCGAGTCGTCGACGCTTGCGGAATATCCAGGCAGGCCGGTCACGGCCTCGGGCAGATCCCAGGAAAAGAAATGCAGGGCCAGGCCGGCGGTGAAGTAGGGCACGAAGGCCGGGTTGTCGATGACCAGGTTGTAACGGGAGCGCGCGCCGAGGGCGAAATCGCTCAGATCCCAACCGTCGTAACCGCTCAGGTTCGATGACCAGTAGTCGGCGGTGAAGGCCAGACCGAACATGGGGGTCAAGGCACCCACGTCGACGACGGCGCCCACGCCGATGGTCCCGTCCAGATCGCTGGGAGCGACATAGTCCACCCGCGGGGAAACGCTCAGCAGGCTCATGCCGGCCCAGGCGCCGCCCGCGCCCAGAATCATGGCCAGTGTCAGGGTGAGGATCGCCGTCTTCTTCATTTGCAGACCTCCGTGTGAGTTAATCTTCCTTACCATACCGGGATGTACAAGGCAGGCAACCGTTTCTGGTTGCCTGCCGTGGGCATGATAGGCCCGGGTGACGCCTTTTTGCAAGCCATCTTTCATGGAAATTTTGCGATTCAGAACACAACCGTGGGGAATCATGATATCATGGCCAGAGCCAACACAGGAACTGAACCCGATAGATGGAGGGAAAAGCTGATGAAACGACTGAATGGATGCTGGAAGCTCATGCTGGGGGGGCTATTGATCATCGCCTGGGCGGGGTGCTCGGGGGATTCCCCCACCACGCCGGATCAAGCGGGATCGGAAATCACGGCCCCAGCCGCGGGGCTGCAGAAGACCCTTCCGGCAGGAGAGGTTCGCCCCACCCTGGATGAGGTCCTGCCGGGCCGCTACATCGTGCAGTTGAACGGCGACAAGGGATCGGTCAAGGCCATGGCCACGGACCTTGCCAAGCGCCACGGGTTCACCGTGGACCACCTCTACCAGGACGCGGTGAGGGGGTTCGCCGCCGGGATGACTGCTGATCAGGCCAAGCAGCTGGCGGGCGAGAGCGTGGTCCTGACCGTGGAGCCCGACCGCCTCATGACCGTGTTCGCCCAGCATGTGCCCACGGGCGTCGACCGCATGGATGTGGAACGGAATCCCGGGGCGGGGATCGAGGCCGGGCCGGTCGCCGTTGATGTGGATATCGCCATCATCGATACGGGCATCGATCCGGATCACCCCGATCTGAATGTCGTCGGCGGCGTGAAGCTCGTCGGTGGCGTGCCGGACCCCGACTTCAGCGACGGCTTCGGCCACGGAACCCATGTGGCGGGCATCGCCGCCGCCAGGAACGATGGCCGGGGCATCGTGGGCGTGGCCCCCGGCGCGCGCCTGTGGGCCGTGAAGGTCATGAGGGACAACGGGACCGGAAGCCTGTCGGATATCATCGCCGGCCTGGACTGGGTCGCCGCCAGGGCGGACGAGATCGAGGTCATCAACATGAGCCTCGGCGGTTTCGGCTGGTCCGACGCCTACCGCAGCGCGGTGCAGGGCTGTGTGAACCAGGGCGTGGTGGTGGTGGTGGCGGCCGGGAACATGGGCATGGATGTCTACGGATTCGATCGCACCATCGGCAACTGGGACGATACGACCCCGGCGGCCTTCCCCGAGGCCATGACCATCTCCGCGTTGGCCGACAGCGACGGTCTGCCCGGCGGGCTGGGCGCGGCGACCTCATCGGGAGCCGATGATTCGTCCCCCGGTTTTTCCAACACCTCCCACACCGTGGTCGCGGGCAACCCCGTGAACTCTCCCGGTGCCGCCATCGACCTGATGCTGCCGGGCGTGGACATCATCTCCACGGTGCCCGGCGGCGGCTATGAGGCCATGACCGGCACCAGCATGGCCTCGCCCCACGGCGCCGGCCTGGTGGCCCTGTACATCGCCTCGCACGGCCGGGCCACCGACGCGGCCGGGGTCTATGCCATCCGGCAGGCCCTGATCGATGCCGGGGCGCCCCAGGACAGCGCCTGGGGGCTGGCCAACGGCAGCGATCCGGACGGCAATCCGGAGCCCATCGGCATGGCGGCTCCCCTGTCCTCCTTCACCGATGTCGGTTTCCGCTTCTTCAAAGCCCAGGAAACCATCTACCCCGGCCAGACGATTCACGCGAGCGTGATCATGGGGAACCGAGGCACCACCGATGTGGTCGTCCCCGTGACCGTGACCATGATCGAGCCGGAATCGGGCCGTGAAGTGATGACTCCGCGCACGGCTCCCACCCTGGCTTTGGGGCAGACGCTGACCAGCTTCCCCCACATCCGGACCCCGTCGTCCTTGTCCCCGGGGGTTTACACCCTGGTCGTTCAGCATGATTTCGTGGACGATCTGGGGTTCAATGACAGCATGTCCATCGAGATCGAGGTGTTGCCCGCACCCCAGGGGCGACAGATCGTAGCCGACTGACAACCGGGGTTGGCGATCACGGGGCCCGGCCGCCGGCCGGGCCCTTTGCACATGATCGGGCCGGGGGCTTGCGGGGCTGGCCGGATCTACGGATACTGATCAAAGACTATAATTGTTTTCTTTGTGTGCGAAAAGGAGTCTTGCCATGCGGGATCTTGTCGTCGGCGCGCTGGTTCTGGTAGCTTGCCTGATGGTGGCCGGCGCGGGGTATGCCCAGTTCCAGGATCTGCCTCGCGTCGGTTTGAGCGCTTCGGCCACCTCGTACGTGGACTCGGTCGCCGTGGATCTGGGCGCCCCCTTCACGGTCTATGCCTGCATCTTCGGACCGGACGCCCAAACCCCCCTGCAGGAGACGATTTCCAGCGTGCCCTGGGTCATCCACCAGGTGTGTTGCGGGGCGGCCATGGAGATCCTGGATGTGCAGTACAACCCCGAGCTGGAGCACACGGGCCACCCCTTGGCCGGCGTGCGCAGCACCGCTCCTGAATGCCTGCAGCGTGATTCGCTGCTGCTGGCCACCTTGCTGGTTCAGGTCACGGCGGACCAGCCGGGGGAGTTCCTGTGGGCCGCCGGACTGGCCGACGCCTACGTGGACTGCAACGGGGACAACCCCTTGTTCCAGGGGCTTCCGGTGCTGATCATCGCCGATGGCGGCCAGGTTCCTGACGGCAAGACTAGCTGGGGGGGGCTGAAGGCCCTGTATCGCTGACCGCTGATACCCCGTGAGTCCTACTGTACAAGGGTGATGGTCCTGAGCCGTGTGGTGGCCCCCGCTTCCAGCTGAACCAGGTATGTGCCGCTGGGTTGACGTCGCCCGGTGTTGTCGGTGCCGCGCCACGTTACCTCGTAGCGCCGGCCGGCGGCCCGGGTATCGTCAACCAGGGTAGACACGAGGCGGCCCCGCAGGTCCAGGATCCGGAGCTGGACGGCGACATCCGCCGCCCCGGGGGCCAGCTCGAAGGGGATCCGCGTGGAAGGGTTGAAGGGGTTGGGGTAACCGGCCAGGAGCTGGTGCCCGGCGCCGGGAATCTCGGGCGCTGGTGAAAGCAGAGCGGCCAGGCCCTGGTCGATGGCCCCGCGCAGGGCCGCATCATCGTAGTCACCCCGCCAGATCACGATACCGTCGCCCCCGATGACGAACAGGTAGTCGTAACCGCAGTTGTAGTCGGTGGTGATGCCCGCGGCGCCGCCGTACATCAGGATGGGGTAGGTGACACCCGAACCTGAAGCGAAGATGTCCACCTGCGGCACTCCTCCGTCCCACACGTCGATGGCCAGGGCCGCGAAAGGCTGATCCTTGTAGGTCTGATAAATGGCCTCCGTACCGGGGCCGTTGTTGATGCAGGCGATTCAACCGTAACCGATGATGAAGAGCATGACCACCTGGCCCTGATGCTCGCTAAGGGTGTGGATGGTCGTGCCGGGAAATTCGGTCAGGGCGAAGTCCGCGGCCACGGTGCCCGGGTCACCGGGTCCGGGTCCGGCCAGGGCGCCCGCGGCGGCAGCCAGGCAGCAGGCAAGGGCGATGGCTGTGCTGGGTTTTCTCATGGGGTTCCGGCCTTTCGTTCGCTGGTGGAGCCCGTCATTTAACAAGACAAAAACGGTATTGAATTTATACGAAGCTGGCCCCCCTCCCGCAACCCCGCCCCATGCGATCTCCGTGTCAGAACCTTGGCAGGAGATCTCCCATGGGGTATGGTGGCAAGCCGAACGGGAGGAAGGGAGACGTCATGATCATCAACGACCACGGCCGGGGTCATTTGCGGATCCTCCAGTTGCATCTGGGCGGGGATCGCAACTTCCAGTACCTGCTGGCGGATGCCCGCACGGGCGAGGCGGTGGCGGTGGACCCCGGATTCGCGCCATCGCGCATGCTGGCCATCGCCCGGGAACAGGGGCTGACCATAGGACAGATCCTGATCACGCATGGCCACTCCGATCACCAGGGCGGAGCCGTCGAACTGGCCGCTTTGACCGGGGCGGTCATCCTGGCGGGGGATCCGGGTGACCTGGCCGGGGCCGAGCCCCTGGCCGACGACCAGTTGCTGAGGCTCGGGGGGCTGGTCGTCCGCGCCCTGGCCACCCCCGGCCACGCCCCCGACCATTTCTGCTTCATGTGCCAGGACTGCCTGCTGACCGGGGATCTGCTTTTCTGCGGCAAGGTGGGCGGCACGGGCCCGTATTTCCCCGGCTCCAGCGCCGGCCAGGAATGGGAATCGCTGCAGCGCCTGCTGCTGCTGCCGCCCGAGACCCGCATCTATCCCGGCCACGATTACTACGGGGGCCAGGGCACCATGCCGTTTTCCACGCTGGCGTTCGAGCAGGAGCACAACCCCTTCCTGACCAGCGGGGGGTTCGAGGCCTTCTGCGCCCTCAAGGAGAACTGGGCGGAGTACAAGGAAGAGCACGGTATCAGGTGAGGTATCTACCCCTGGGCGGACAGGACGGACCCGGCGCCATCTGGCGCCTGATCCTCGTCAGTTGTCTGGCGGTCCTGGTCGCCGTGGGCACGGTCAGCCTTACGGTCGATGCCAAGCTCATGCCGGCGGGCATCTCCACCACGGTGGCCGGGTTGCTGCTGCTGGCCGCCTGGGGGCTGGTCGTCCGTTTCCTGTTGCTGGATACGTGGGGGCGGCGCTGGTGGCTGGGCGTGCAGGTGCTTTTCCTGGTCCTGATCCTCGCCGCGCCCAAGGTGGGCATGGTCCTGGGGCTGGTCGGCTCGGGGTTCTTCCTGACCTTCCGCCGCTACCGCCCCTGGAGGCTGGTGACCGCCCGCCAGAGGGCCCTGGGTTTCGGCCTGAGCCTGGTCATGCTGCCGGCCCTCATCCTGGCCCGCCGCTTCTGGGACGTCGATGCCGGGGGTGTCTTCCTGGACCGGCTGCGCTGCCTGGGCGGCTGGTCCCTGGGTAACCTGATCGGATTCTGGGCCTGGTCCCTGGTCCATCTGGTGCTGCGCATGCGCCTGCACTTCATGCGCCTGCGGCCCAAGCTGGCGGTCAACGCCATCCTCATCGGGTTCATCCCCCTGGTCCTGATCTCCGCGCTGGGTGTGGTGATCCTGTACACGGGCCTGGGCGGGAGCCGGGCGGTGCGGGCCCGGGACACCCTCGAATCATGGCGGGCCATGACCGCCGAGGGCTCGGACCTGGCCGGGGCGGTCTTCGACACGACCTTCGTCTGGCCGGCCGCCGGGGGATCCAAACCCGGGACCCTGCGGGATGCGCACCGGATTCCGGCGCCGACGGTGTTGCCGGATCTGGCCCGTGATCTGGCCGGCGTCATGCCGGTGGCACGCGACACTGCAGGCCTGGCGGCGGTCGCGTCCGATACCACCGACTGGTTCGTGCTCGACGGCGGCATCTGGCTGGTCAGGTGGCAGGGTCTGGGGACGGACCACCCACGCGCCAAGGGCTGGAAGCTGGGTGTGCGGCCGTTGCGCCGGCTGTCCGGCATTCTGGGGGCCGCCATCGAGATCTCCAGCATCGACGCCCGTGCCGAGGGGAAGAGCCTGGTCCTGTCCGCCCCCTCGGAGCAGGACCGCAAGCTGTTCCCCGGCCTGAAGGTCAGCGCCCGGGACATCACCCCCGATTCCCCTTTCTGGGACCGGCCCATGTTCTTCGGGGGCACGCTGTTCCGGGTATGGAAGATCCAGGACCGGGTGCTGGATTCGGACATGGTCTTCATCAACCTGAAGGTGGGCTGGCCGGAGATCAGCGGGGATTTCTTCAAGGGTGAATCCAACATCAACATCGCCGTGGTCGTGGTGCTGGGGCTGCTGGTGTTCCTGTTCCTGGTCCTGGAACTGTTCGCGGTTTTCTTCGGGGTCAGGATCACCGAGGGGATCGTGAGCGCGGTGCATGCCCTGCGCGACGGCATGAGGGCGGTGGCCGCCGGCGATCTGGAAACACGGGTCCGGGTGCCCAACGAGGACGAGTTCGGCGACCTGGCCGCCGGCTTCAACGACATGACCGCATCCTTGAAGCAGGGCCGGGAGGTCGCCCTGGCCAACGACCGCCTGCAGCAGGAGCTGGCCACGGCCCGGGCCATCCAGGTCCGCCTGCTGCCGGGGCAGGTTCCACACCTGGACGGCTTCGAGGTTGCGGGCACGAGCATCCCCAGCCGGGAGATCGGCGGGGACTACTACGATTTCCTGGCCCAGGGGGAGGACCTGGTGGGCATCGCCATCGGCGACGTCTCGGGCAAGGGCATGCCGGCGGCGCTGCTGATGTCCAACCTGCAGGCGAGCCTGCACGGCCAGGTGTTGCACCCGGGGACGGTGGCCTCTGTGGTGGCCAGCGTCAACGAGCTGCTGGTGCGCTCGACCGACGCCCACATGTTCGCCACCTTCTTCTACGGCCTGCTCAACACCACGACCGGGGAGTTCACCTGCACCAACGCGGGCCACAATCCCCCGCTGGTCGTGCACAGGGACGGGACCATCGAGGAGCTCAGCCGCGGGGGGCTGCTGCTGGGCATGCTCGAGGAACAGGTCTACCAGCAGGATACGGTCACCCTGCAACCGGGGGATGTGATCGTGATGTACACCGACGGCATCACCGAGGCCGTCGGGCCCGGCGTGGAGGAGGACGATCCGGAGGCCATGTTCGGCGAAGAGGCCTTGCGCCGGGTGGTGCTGGAGAACCGTCACCTGCCCGCGGCCGGCATCCAGGAGGCGATCCTGGCGGCGGTGTCGGCGCACACGGCGGGGGTGCCGCAGTCCGACGACATCACGCTGGTGGTGATCAGGCGGAGGGACTAGCAGGGAAACCCCCGTGGGCCTCGTCGTTTGACAGCCATCAAGGAATGCTGGAATACGCCGGGTTGCGGTAGTATCATCCGCCGAACATCGATTTCAACCCAGCCCAGGAAAAGGTGTGCTCATGTTAGAATGGTTCCAGGCTTTCCATGCTTCGCTGCCGAACTGGCTGCAGGAGTTTTCCCCCGTGGTGCTCCTGCTGATCGTCGTGGCGCTCGTCTTCTACCGCCTGCCTTCGGTGGATGTCGGCCACGACAAGGGCTTCAAGCGCCGGCGGCTGATGAACTGGCTACCGCTGGGCCTGACCTACGCCTTCCTCTACATGGGGCGCTACAACCTGAAGATCAGCAAGTTCGCCTTCGAGGAGATGAAGGGGCTGGACGGCAGTCCGCTTATGGGCAACTCCGACTTCGGGGTGATCTTCATGTGGGGGACCATCGTCTACGGTATCTCGTTCATCATCAACGGGCCGTTGACCGACCGCCTGGGCGGGCGGTTCTCCATCCTGATGGGCGCGGGCGGGGCCATGGTCATGAACGCCCTGATGGGGCTGGCCTCGCTGTCGTTGCTGCATCACGGGCCCATGTCCCATCTCCTGTCGGCGCACTTCGTGGTGATCTTCTCCATCCTCTACTCGCTCAACATGTACTTCCAGAGCTTCGGAGCCGTGGCCATCGTCAAGGTCAACGCGCCCTGGTTCCACGTGCGCGAGCGCGGGGTGTTCGGCGCCATCTTCGGCATCCTGATCTCCCTGGGCATCTATTTCGCCTTCGACCTGGGCGACATGATCCTGGACGGCATGGGGCTGATCTGGGTGTTCTTCATGCCGGCGATCCTGCTGGGGCTGTTCTGGATCATCGACTTCTTCATCGTGCGCAACCGCCCCTCGCTGGCGGGCCAGGAGGACTTCGACACCGACGACGCCACCTCGGGCCAGGAAGGGCCGCGCCTGGGAGCGGTCAAGGTGTTCAAGATGATGCTGAGCAATCCCGTCATCATGACCATCGCCTTCATCGAGTTTTGCAGCGGGTTCCTGCGCCAGGCCATTATGCAGTGGTTCCGGACCTTCGCCAAGCAGACCGACGCCGTTCTGGGTCTGAAGGAGAGCTTCGTGTACCACAACTGGGGGCTGTTGCTTTGCATCGCCGGGATCACCGGCGGGGTGATCGCCGGGGTGATCAGCGACCACGTGTTCCAGTCGCGGCGCGGGCCGGTGGCCGGGCTGCTCTACGGCGTGATGCTCATCAGTTCGGTGGTCCTGCTGTTCACCTACCAGATGCCCTTCGTGGGCTGGCTGGTGATCCTGATGTCCATGGCCGTCATCGGCGTCCACGGCATGCTCTCGGGCACCGCGAGCATGGATTTCGGCGGAGCGCGCAACGCGGGGATCGCGGTGGGGATCATCGACGGATTTGTTTATCTTGGCACTGCGGTCATGTCGGGCACCTACGCCCTGATCCTGCCGCACGAGGAGCTTGATGCCGCGGGGCACATCGCCGGGGCGGCCACCGATCCTGCGAACTGGCGGGCCTGGCCCCTGGCCATGATCCCCATGGCCGTGATCGGACTGGTGCTGGCGTCCCGGCTGTGGAACGCCAAGCCCAAGCCCAAGCCCAAAGCCCAGCCCGAGGTCTCCTGAACCTGGGCCTGCCGAGGTTGACGAACATGTTACGCATGATACGCGCCGGTGCCGCGCTGCTGTCGCTTGCGGTGCTGTGTGCGGCGGCGGGGGCCCAGACTCCCGCGCTCGCGCCGGCTGATTCTTCCGCTCTTGCTCCCGGTTTCATGGTGGTCGACGGGGACACCCTGTGGGTGGCCGCGCCCCTGGAGGTTGTCGGCACGCGGGTGCCGGCGGCGCTGCCGGGTCAGCTGCGCCCGGTGGGTGTGGTGGCGGCGGACGATCTGGATGAGCTGCCGGCCGGTTCGATTTCCGATGCCCTGGCCGCCGCGCCGGGGGTGGTCACGGGGCAGCGGCGCACCTTCGGTGTCCAGTCGGACCTGAGCATTAGGGGCTCCAGCTTCGAGCAGGTGCAGGTGCTGCTGGACGGCAACGACATGAGCGACCCCCAGACGGGCCACCACCTGCTGGACCTGCCGTTGGCCCTGCAGGACATCGAGCGTCTGGAGGTGCTGCCGGGCCATGGCTCGGCGCTCTACGGGTCGGGGGCCTTCGGCGGCACCCTGAACGTGGTCACCAGGCAGCCGGGAGACCGCACCGGTGGCGAGGTTGCCGTCAGCGGCGGCGGGCAAGGCACGCGCGGGGCACGCGGTGCCGCCGATGTGCGGCTTGATGAGGCGACGGGTTTGCGGCTGTCGGGCTCCGCCTTCGGCACCGACGGCTACGATGTGCCGACCGCCGGGGGCGGCAAGCAATGGGCGGGCAACGACGCCGAGGTCTATACGGCCACCGGCCGTCTGGTGCGCAATACCGACGGCGGCCAGTGGGATGCCTTCGCCGGTTACGCCGCGCGCGAGTTCGGCGCCCTGGATTTCTACGCGCCCTACCCCTCGCGCGAGCGCACGCGCACCTTCTTCGCCGCGCTCAAGCGCAACTGGTCGGCGTCCCGGCGCCTGACCCTCGAGCCGCGGCTGCATTTCCGGCGGCACACCGACCGCTTCATCCTGCTCAAGGACGACCCCGAAGCTTTCACCAATGACCATGTGACCCGCCGCGCCGCCGGCGAGCTTCGCGGCATCGTGGATCTGGGCCGGGGCCATGCGGCGGCCTGGAGTCTGGAGGGTGCGTACGAGGACATCGACAGCCGGGGCCTGCGCGCGGGCGCCTGGGGCGAGGCCCTGGGCTTCCATGTGCGCCGCAGGATGTCGCTGGCGGTGGAGGTCGACCGCAACCGGGGGCCGGTGCGTTGGCAACTCGGGGGGCGCATCGACGGCCGCGATGCTTACGCGCCCCGCACCACCGGCACCGCGGCTCTGGCCTGGGATCCGACCCGCGCCTGGACCGTGCGCGGCAGCATGGGGGGCGTGTTCCGGGTGCCCACCTTCACCGAGCTTTACTATGTAAGCCCGGCCAACGTGGGCAACCCCGGCCTGAAGCCGGAGCACGGCTGGACCTGGGATACCGGGCTCGGCTGGCATGCCGGCGCCATGGCCGCCCGGGCCACGTACTTCGAGCGCTACGAGGACGATCTGATCGAATGGGCGCGGCCCGCGAACGCGGCGGATAATCCCTGGCAGGTCATGAACATCGCCACGGGCAAGACCCGGGGCACCGAGCTGCGCCTGGACTGGACCGCGCCCCGCGGACACAGCCTGGGCCTGTCGTGGTCGTGGCTCGACAAGACCACCGCCCTGCCTGCTGGTTTTATGGGCAAGTACACCCTGCTGGCGCCGCGGCAGGTGCTGGCGGCCCGGGGCAACCTGGTGCTGCCCGCGGGGTTCGGCCTGGGGCTGACCTCCCGCTACATCGAACGCACCGGCGGCCCCGCGGAATTCAACACGGCCTTCGTCCTGGACGGCAAGCTGACCTGGACCAGGGGCGACTGGTTCGCCCACCTGACGGGCACCAACCTGCTGGACCGCAGCTACCAGGAGGTGCCCGGGGTGTATATGTCCGGGCCGCTGGCGGTGGTGGAGGTCGGACGCAGGTTCTGATTACTGCCTGATATCGAACTGATGCGGACCCTCTTCGAACATGGGACCCTCGGCTATATTAGGTGCGCAACGGGGGGATGCTTTTGGCGCCAGGTAGTCCGCCGCCTCTTAGTCCGCCGCCTCTGTCGGCGTGACTCGCATCTGCCCAGCTGCTCTTTCGTGTACCACGAGTGTCCCACTGTCCCACGTAATCGGGGTGGACGGTTGGCAAGTGGGACACAATTAATGAGACATTGATTTGAATGCGGGAATGTGGATGTATGGAAAATATTGTAATGTAATAAGTTAGGATATTTGCAGCTGTTGGGTGTGGAATATGCTGAATTGGATGTGTGCGCGTGGGATGTCCTGCGATTATTGCAAAATCGGGGCTGTTACTCTTATTAAGGAGGGGGTCAGATGAAGGCTCTATTGGTGATAATGACGGTTTTTTTGTTTGCTGGTTGCTATTCTCCTGATACCTCTTCCTCCCCTGGGGATATCACAAAGCCCTTCGATAACAGGGTGATACCATGGCGGATGGAGAAAAAAATGACTTCGGGAACCCCATGCGTTGTTGGAGGTGATGCTTTAGCGACCTTTAAAGTTGGTGATTCATTGGTCGATATTCTGATTCAGTATTATGACAACGATACTTGTGTGTTGTTGGCAAGATGGGATGATTCAGTTTGTAGGTGGGTGCGTTTGATACCGCTTGCCGACAAGAACAAAGTCGGGTATTCAGCCGAAATACTGAATGGTGGTGTCGTGTTGTTTGGAACTCAACTGTTATTCGATTCTGTTGATACCGATGTTATCGAGTTAACAGAGTATACTCCCGATGACAAACTCCAGATTGTAATAAATGATTGTCCAGGTGACAGCCTTTCTGAGTCATATTGTTTCAATAATACATCCCCCACGGAGTTCAGGCGCGCAAAGTCAACAACACAATCGGAAATGGAACAAATTGTCCTTCAGGTGGAGGCGGAGAAAAATCTAACGGATGAGAGCATATTCGGCTATGGCAGCACGTTGTATTACAATGATGATGGAGAACGCCTGATAAATCTAGTTAGGGATGATTCTTTTGCCCGGTGGGTCTTCAACCTGTCGAATTCCGGGGAATTAGTCGTTGACACATATAGATGGGGATGGTCTGATTGGATTACTGGGTGTGCTCTCGCCAAGTGTTTGCTTGGTGGCGGTCCTGCGAATCCAGTTTGTGCAACCTGTACTGTAGTATCCGGGGGCCTGTGGTTTGCTAAAGCCGTTACTTGTTTAATTGACTGTGATGCTTGGCCGGAGGGTATGTAACAATGGGAAACCAGGATTTGACAAGGGCGCTGGATGCATTCGTGTGTTTTTTGGGCGTTTTTTTGTTTGGCTTGGGGTTATGGAAAATCCATCGGCAAAAGATGACCCCGGGCACTTTTTTTGTTCCCGGCAGCTCTAGTGAATTCAGGCGCAACATGGGGACGGCTCCCTTTTGGCTCATTATAGTCGGCGCCCTCATGACCCTTGTCATGCTGTTCTTTCACGCTATTGGGAGCCCGTGAGCTTTTACCGGAAGATATCGATCCGCCGCCACCGGCCCGAGGCGAAACGCCGGTACAGGGCCAGGCCCTGCAGCAGGTAGCAGAAGCTGGCGCCTATCCATGCCGTTTCCACATCGCCCCCCCGCATGACGATGAGGTACCAGGTCAGGGGGATGAACAGGCCCCACATCAGGCCCAGGGTGACCAGCATGGTGAAGCGGGTGTCGCCGGCACCGCCCAGGATGCCGCTGCTGAGCATGCGCAATCCGTCGAAGATCTGGAAGATCGCCGCGGTGACGGCCAGGCCCGCGCCCAGGGCCAGCACGGCTGGATCGCCGGTGAAGATGCGGAAGATCTCATGGCGCAGCAGGACGATGACCACGGCCAGGGATAGGGAATAGTAGAGCCCCAGCTTGTAGGTCTGCCGCCCGTAGCGTGCGGCCATGTCCGGGTCGCGCGCCCCGATCCAGTTTCCGGTCAGCACGCTGGCGGCTGTGGTCAGCCCCCACAGGGGCATGAAGCTGAACGAGAGCAGCTGGATGGTGATCTGGCTGGCGGCCAGGGGCACCGCGCCGGTGGTGCCCACGAAGATGGTGAACATCAGGAAGCCGCCCATGTCGATGAACCCTTCCCAGGCCGCCGGCGCGCCCACCCGCACCATGCGCCCGATGGCGGCCCGGTCCAGCGACCGCGGCAGGTGCAACCGGTACCTGTGGCGCAGGTGCGGCGCCAGGGCCCACAGCACCAGGGCCACGGTGTTCACCATGACGCCGCAACTGGTGGCCATGGCCGCGCCCTTGACGCCCAGGGCCGGTACGGCCAGCAGGGTGTGGCCGCCGAGTTCGAAGCCGCTCCAACCGAAGATCAGCCAGATGTCCAGCACCAGGTTCACCACGTTGCCGATGATGCCCGCGTACATGGGAATCTTCACGTCGCGGCGGCCCTGGAAGAAGCCCATGAGGACGAACCCCGCCTGGGTGAACACGGCGCTCAGGCTGCGCCACTTGATGTAGGTGTAGGTCAGGGTCTGCACTTCGGGGGGATTGTGGGTCCAGGGCAGCAGCAGGTAGCTGAAGTAGCCGAAAACCTGCAGGACGAGTCCTGAGAACAGGGCGATGTACAGGCCCTGCCAGGCGTAGTGGGCCACTCCGGGGTCGTCGTTCTTGCCGTGGGACTGGGAGACGAAGGTGCCGGTGATGCGGCTCAGGTTGTTGAAAAGGGAGTACGAGGCCCAGGTGAGCATGCCTCCCAGGCCGGCCGCGGCCAGGGAAACGCTGTTGACCCGTCCGAGCAGGGCGGTGTCCACCGTCCACATCAAGGTCTGCGACAGCATGGCCAGGATGGTGGGCGTGGCCAGGGCGAGGATCTCGCGCCCGTGATGCACCGCGACCACATCGCGCAGGGAATTCCGGTGGCGTTCGGTGGTGTTCAGGGTCATCATTCCTTGTCGTGGCCATCGGCCAAAGAGAGCGTCCGGATTCGTCATGATGCCCCAGGATGCGCCACCGGAACAGGAGAAACCGCATGACCAGACTCTTGCCAACAGCGGCAGGACCGGTGACCGGCGCGCTCAGCGTGCCCGGGGACAAGTCCGTTTCCCACCGGGCCGCCCTGTTCGGGCTGCTGGCCACCGGACCCTGCCGCGCCACCGGCTGGCTGGATGCCGCGGACACCCGCAGCAGCCTGGCGGCGGTGCAAAGGTTGGGCGCGGATGCTTCCTACGAGGGCAAGGTGCTCCGGGTTGCTCCAGGAACCGGACCCGCCGCCCTTGTCGGGCGCCGGGATCCGGTCGCCATCGACTGCGGCAACAGCGGCACCACCGCGCGCCTGCTCATGGGTTTGCTGGCCGGCTGGTTGCCGCCGGGAGGGCCGGATGTGGTGCTGTCCGGCGACGCCTCCCTGAGCGGGCGGCCCATGAACCGGGTGATCGAGCCGTTGCGCGGCATGGATGCGGACATCACCTGCCTGCAGGAGGACGGGCGGTTGCCCGTCCGGGTGGGCGGGGCGGATCTCCAGGCGGTCGAACACGAATTGCCGGTGCCCTCGGCCCAGGTCAAGTCGGCCCTGCTGCTGGCGGGGCTGCACGCGCGCGGGCGCACCGTCATCCACGGCGGAGGCGCCTCGCGGGACCACACCGAGCGCCTGCTGCGGGTCATGGGCGTGCGGCTGGAGGACCTGCCCCGCGGCGGCCTGGCCATCACGGGCGGGCAGCAGCCGGGCCACTTCGATATAGTCGTGCCTGGCGATCCCTCCTCGGCGGCGTTCTTCCTGACCGCGGCGGCCATGATCCCCGGCTCTCGGGTCACCGTTACCGGCCACGCCTTGAACGAGGGCCGCCTCGGCGCCCTGCGGATGCTGCGCCGGGCCGGGGCGGACGTGACCCTTGCGCGCGCCCGGGGCCCGCGCGAGGGGGAGATGCTGGGCGATGTGACCGTGGCGTACGGACGGCCGCGACCCTTCACCATCATCGGGGACGAGATCCCCACCCTGGTGGACGAGATCCCCGCCCTGGCGGTGCTGGCCACGGCCCTGCCGGGGACCAGCGTGATCAGCGGGGCGCAGGAGCTGCGGGTCAAGGAATCGGACCGGCTGGCGCTCATGGCGGCCAACCTGCAGCGCCTGGGGGCCAAGGTCACCGAGAAGCCCGACGGCCTGGAAATCACCGGCCCGGCGCGGCTGCGCGGGGGCACCGAAGATGCCCCCCTGGTGCTGGAGACCGCCGGCGACCACCGCATCGCCATGGCCATGGCCATCGCCGCGCTGACTGCCGGGGGGCATTGCGTTCTGGACGATCCGGGGTGCGTCGCGGTATCCTATCCCGACTTTTTCAACGCCCTGGGCGCATTGCTGCGCCGGGGCTGACCGACGGAGACCGCATGCTGCGTTACCTGCTGGCCGGCGAGAGCCACGGACCCGCCCTGGTGGGCATCCTCGAGGGCTTCCCCGCGGGCCTGGTCATCAAGGAAGCCCTGGTCAACGCCGAGCTGGATCTCAGGCGCCAGGGCTACGGTCGGGGCGTGCGCGTCACAACCATCGAACAGGACCGGGTGGAGTTCCTGGCCGGGTTCTGGAAGGGCAGGACGCTGGGCTCGCCCATCGCCTTTACCATCGCCAACCGGGACCACGAGCTGCGCAAGGGCAAGCCCGCCCAGCGCTGGAAGGTGCCCCGGCCCGGGCATGCGGACCTGCCGGGGGTGATCCGCTACGGCTACGACGATTGCGCCCCGGTGGCCGAGCGCGCCAGCGCCCGTTCCACCGCCGCCTACACCGCCGCCGGCGCCTGCGCCAAGGCCCTGCTGGCGAAGTTCGGGGTCACGGTGCTGTCCCATGTCAAGGCCGTGGGCGGGGTCGAGGCCGCGGAAACCAGGCCGACTCCTGCCCGGCTCAAGCGCATCCGCAAGAACCGGCCCCTGCGTTGCCTCGATGCCGAGACGGAAAACCGCATGACCGCCGCCATCGACGCCGCCGTGGCCGACGGGGTGACCATCGGCGGGGTGTTCGAGGTGGTGGCCTTCGGCGTCCCGGCGGGGCTGGGCACATATGCCCATCCGGACCGGCGCCTGGACGCGCGCCTGGCCGCAGAGGTCATGGGCATCCCCGCGGTCAAGGCCATGGAGATCGGCGACGGGATGACCGTGGCCGGCGAGGACGGCCGCACGGCCCACGACGAGATCTTCCCCGCGGGGCGGGACCGGGTGCGGCGCGGCACCAACCGCGCGGGCGGCCTCGAAGGCGGGGTGACCAACGGCGAGCCGGTGGTCGTGCGCGGTTTCGTCAAGCCCATCAGCAGCCAGAAGAGGCGGTTGGCCAGCGTGGACCTGCGCACGGGCAAGGCGGCCCGGGCGGCGTGGGTGCGGTCGGATACCTGCGTGGTGCCGGCTGCCGGCATCGTGGCCGAGGCCGCGGTGGCCTGGTGTCTGGCCGACGAATTGACCAGTTTACTGGGAGGGGACAACCTGGACGTGATGCTGCGGCGCAGCAGGGAACTCACCGGATGGAAAAAGGCATGAACAACGAGACCGGATTCGCATCGTTCCTGGACGAGATGAAGTGGCGCGGCTTCTTCGAGCAGTGCACCGACGAGAAGGCTCTGGCCGAGCTGCTGACCGCCGAGACCGTGACTGCGTACATCGGCTTCGACCCCACCGCCGACAGCCTGCACATCGGCAGCCTGCTGCCCATCATGGGGCTGGTGCACCTGCAGCGTCATGGGCACCGGCCGATTGCCATCGTGGGCGGGGCGACCGCCATGGTGGGCGACCCCAGCGGCCGCACCGAGCTGCGCAGCATGCTCACCCTCGAGCAGATCGAGCGGAACCTGCAAGGCATCAAGGAGCAGCTGTCCCACTACATCCGCTTCGGCGATGGGCCGCAGGACGGCCTCATGCTCAACAACGCCGACTGGCTCAAGGATTTCGGCTACCTGGAGTTCCTGCGCGAGTACGGCCAGTTCTTCAGCGTCAACCAGATGCTGACCCGCGATTCGGTCAAGACCCGCATGGAGCACGGCCTGTCCTTCATCGAGTTCAACTACATGATCCTGCAGGCTTTCGATTTCATGGTGCTCAACCGCGACCACGGTTGCCGGCTGCAGATGGGCGGCAGCGACCAGTGGGGCAACATCTGCTCGGGCATCGACCTGACCCGCCGCGTGAACCGGCAGGAGGTGTACGGCCTGACGTTCCCGCTGATGATGACCGCCGCGGGCACCAAGATGGGCAAGACCGCTTCGGGCGCGGTGTGGCTGGCGGCCGCGCGCACCAGCGTGCACGATTTCTACCAGTTCTGGATCAACGTGGACGACCGGGATGTGGCGCGTTTCCTGCGGCTGTACACCCTGCTGCCGCGCGAGCGCATCGAGGAGCTGGAAAAGCTCCAGGGCGCCGACATCCGTGAGGCCAAGCGCGTGCTGGCCGGCGAGGTGACGGCCCTGTTGCACGGCCGTGACGCCGCGGACAAGGCCGCCGAGGCGGCCAGGGCTCTTTTCGGGGGCGGGGGTGACGCCGAGAGCATCCCCAGCAGCGAGCGTCCCGAGGGCGACTTCGCCGGGGACGGCCTGCTGCTGCTGGAGGCTCTGGTGGAATCGGGGTTGCTCAAGAGCAAGGGCGAGGCCCGGCGCATGATCCGGCAACAGGCGGTGCGCGTCAACGGCGAGGTGATCTCCGACGAGATGCGGGCGCTTTCGGCCGCCGACATCCGTGACGGGCGCATCGCCCTGCAGGTGGGCAAGAAACGGCACCATCACATCCTGGTGGGGTAACTCCAGGGATGCACCCTGGATATTTCATACCGGTATCATCTTGCTTTGATGGTATAACTGTATTTGTTTCTTTTGCTTACGAGAACTCTTTATGAAAAATTACAGTTTTCTCCATATCAACATCCGCCTCCCCTGGCCGATCATGGCAGGTCGGTAACCCAACTTCCCGACCATGACCGGGACCCGAACCAGGCGAGGAACTTCACACCATGACTTCACTACAGGAACTGGTTGCGGCGGCCGGAGGGCCCACCGCGCGCCCCGACTCCATCGTCAGCCTCATGGAGATCATCGAGGATCCCCTGGTCGACGCCCACACCCTTTTGCCGGTGGTCAAGCAGGATCCCGGGCTGACGGCGGGCCTGCTGAAGCTGTGCAACTCGCCCCTGTACGGATTCAAGCGCCGGATCGGCAGCGCCGAGGAGGCCCTGGTGCTGGTGGGCAACCTGACCTTTGCGCGGCTGTGCTTCACCCTCAGCCTCGAGCCTGTTCTGCACCGCGATCTGCCGGGATACGCCCTCGACCTGGACACCCTGTGGCGCCACAGTCTGGCCACCGCCTACGGCGCGGCGTTCCTGATGAAGGCCTCGGGTGCTGCGAACCAGCGGGACCGCGCCTTCACCGTGGGTCTGCTGCACGATATCGGCAAGCTCGCCCTGGATGGCGCCCTGACCGGGTCGGCGGCGGACCCGGACTCCGCCGAGGCGGCCCTGGTGAGCAGGGAGCAGGAAATCGCCCTGACAGGCCACGACCATGCCGAGGTCGGCGCCGCCCTGCTGGACAGCTGGGATCTGCCGGACGAGATCGTGGCGGCGGTCCGATGGCACCATGAACCCCGCCGGCAGGAGGCGGGGGCGAAGCTGGCGGCAGCGGTCCACGTCGCGGATAAGGTGGTGCATATCGCCACCTGCCTGCGGTCGGGATCCCAGGCCGTGGCGGGGTGGGTGGAAGAGGCCTGCGGCGAGGATAATTTTCCCACCTCCGCCATGGAGGACCTGGCCGGAGCCATCTCCTCGGCCCAGCAGAACATCCTTTCCCTGGCGGCAGGCCCTCGGCTTTAACCCGGGCCTTCCGAATCCGGAGCCGGAGTTACCGCCCCTCGCCTGGCCCGAAATAATTTGCTATTCTCACCACCATTTGGGCTATAGAATCGAGCCAGGAGGGTCCTGGTGATCGGGAAAACCGTATCCCACTACCGGATTATCGACCGCCTGGGCAGCGGCGGCATGGGTATAGTCTACCTCGCCCTGGATGTTGATCTCGATCGAAATGTTGTCCTGAAATTTCTTCAACCCTGGTTGGCCGGAAATGATGAGGCGCGCAACCGACTGGTCCGCGAAGCCCAATCCGTGGCCGCCCTTGATCACCCGAATATCTGCACGATCCACGAGATCGGAGTCACCGAAGAAGGGCAAGTATACCTTGTTATGGCCTATTATTATGGGCAAACCCTGGCAGAGGCCTGCCAACCCTCCGGTTTACCAACCGACAGGGTCCTGGCCTATGTGTCCCAGGTGAGCTCCGGCCTCGAGTATGCTCATAGCAAGGGGGTCATCCATAGGGACATCAAGCCCGGCAATCTTTTGCTCACCAGGGACGATCAGGTCAAGATACTGGACTTCGGTCTGGCCAAGCTGGTCCTTGAATCTCAAGCAACTATGCCCGGTACGCTTATGGGCACCCCGGCCTACATGGCTCCTGAACAGATCAACGGCTTGGCCACCGATGGTCGGACAGACATCTGGGCTCTCGGGGTCAGCGTGCACGAACTTCTTACTGGGTCGGCTCCCTTCGGGAAGGCTCCGCCCCAGTCGGTCTTCAATGCCATCCTCAACACTGAATATGCATCATCCCCTCCTTCCACCCAGCTCGTTACGGGCTGGCAGGGTGCTGTGACAGGTTGTTTGCAAAGAAACCCGGACCAGCGCTTTCAAACCATATCAGAGTTCCGGGATGCGCTTCCCGAAATGGCCAAAACCTCACTCCAACCTTCTATCAGCCAATTTGGCCCCCGCCTGAGCGCGAAATCTACAGGTCTGAAGAACCGGATCAACATCCTGCTGGTGATGGTAGTCCTCCTTGTCCTAGGCATGGCCGGCTGGAAGATAATCCCTCGAACGAGGCCTGCGGATGGCCTTCCTGCCATATCCGTAACCGGCTTCACGACGCCGGCGGCCGGACCCGATGAGGATGAAATCCATTTGATGGACCTAATCCTCATCGGATTGGTCCAGCAATCTCCGGTACGGGTCATCAGTTCTGATCTCTTCGAATCCCATCTTAGGAAGGCAACAGATACCGCTGAACAGAAGCCAGATCCAGGGTTGGCCCTGGCCACGGCCCGGAGCATTGGTGCCACACTCATGCTCTCTGGCCAGCCTCGTCAGGACCACGATGGTTTCTATTCGACATGGAAACTCCTTGAGACCGATGGTGGTTCAGTCCTTAACGCGGGCATGGTCCGAGCCCCCACCGAGTTCTCACTGGCCGACAGCATCGTGAACAATGTGTTACCCTTCCTGGCATCCATCGCTCACACCGGACCCACCCCAGCATCACCATCGGTCTCGGCCTTTTCCACGACTTCACCCGAAGCCTTTGAATTGCTGACCTTGTCCCGACAGATCAAGAAAAACGAGGATTATCCCGCCGCCGTAAAAAAATTACAGGCTGCGGTCGCCCTTGATCCCCATTTCGCCCTGGCCTACCTGGAATTGGCGGATGCCTTCTGGGTGCAAAACCAATGGGCCCGGGCCGAGGATGCACTTAATAAGGCGGAGGCCAACCGGGACCGCCTGGATGGCAAGTCCCTGGCTTTATTGGGCATCATGCGCAAGCAACTGGAGTGGCGGGTACCGGAGGCCCTTGAGGACTACCGGGCGCTGCTACGGAAATGGCCGGATGATCTGTTCCTGTTGCGCCGGTACACCTTGACCCTGTGGTGGTGGTGGTATTTCGAAGATGCCGTGACCGCAGCTGACGAAGCCCTCCTCCAGTATCCTGATGATCTGGATTTTCACCTAACCCGGCTCCGGGGCCTCCTGAATTCCGGTCGTGTCACCGAATCCCTCACCCAGACCCGGTCGATGGTTGCGCTGTATCCCTATTCACTGCCCTTGAAATCCCATCTGGCCCAATGTTATCTGGCCATTGGGGAGCCGGACAGTGCCGAGATGCTTATCCGTTCCATCCATGCCTCAGACCCCGAATCAGACCTTTTGACCTATTCCCGGGACCTGGCAGAATGTGCATGGAGGCGAGGGGATACAACCGAGGCCCTGGCAATCCTGGACAATGCCAAACGGGAACTTCCACCTGACCATACCGCCCGCCATGAACTCGACTTCGGATACGGGTTAAACAAGGCGGATATCCTGGCCGAATCCGGGCGGATTTCCGAGGCCCAGGCCCTCATAAAGGGGGTGGAAAAAACCATGATGAAAGAAAGCGATCCGGGAAGCACCGTTTTATTCTTAATGATAAGGGCATATTTCAGTTTCCGGTGGGGCGATGACCGAACGATTCTGGAATGCTCTGACGCTATCGCCGATTTGAAGCATTATTCACGCGCAACAATTTTTGCCAAATGGCTGCGGGCCGAGGCCATGGTCGGCCTTCGGGATATTCAGGAGGCCAGAAGACTATTGCGGGAATTGAGGGGTTACCCCCGGAAATTCGGAGTTTTTGTCGGATACGCACAGGAGCATCTGGCCCTGAGGATCGCCCTGGCCGAGGGTGACGGCAAGGCTGCCGCCAGGGCAGCCGACCGCTTGCCCCGTTTTGCCCCTCTCAGCATCCAGGATCAGGAACTCCGCGCCGCCGCCTATGACGCCAATGGGGATCTGCAGCAGGCCATTGCCACTCTCGAGGACCTTCTGCACATATTTCCCGGAGCCGTTCGGGATCATTTGGAACTGGGAAAGCTACTGGAAAAGTCCGGCCGACACCAGGCGGCTCGCCGAGAGTACAAAGCCTTCCTGCAGGCCTGGACCGATGCACCGCCCAACGACCCTCGGGTATCGGAAGCAAAGGAGTTATATGGGCTCCTCAGCCCATAGTTGGAATCTCGTTCCCCAATTGGAAAAATTGCCAGTGCTCACGGCTGACGGTTACGATCGCATGGTTCTGGTTGTAAGCAATGCCGAAATATCCCCTCACGAGGCCGGTGCCGTTCGGCGGCTTGGACGCTGAAGCGAGCGTTGTTGCGGGGCAGGTATTGCTCTCCAGCCAGGGGTTGGCCTGCTCGATGGTCTTGATGCCAAGGGATGCCGGGCTTGGCATTTCCGGCGGCCATGGGTTACCATGAACCGGTTGCCCGGGGAACCGAATCTCCGCCGGACGGTATGACCCCGGGTCCGCCGCCGCCATGTCTTCGTCGCAAGGATTTCCCATCATGACCACACTGCCTCGCCGTGCCGCAGCCCTGTCCGTCTGCCTGTTCCTGCTGGTGGCCGGGATGGCCGGGGCCAACCCCGACTACGACGCCGCCCTCGCCCGCACCCGTACCCTGACCGACAACCTGCAATCCTACGAACTGCAGGGGACCATGCACATGGCGACCAACGTCAAGGGCCAGACCGGCGGCATGGAGATGGAGGCGGATATCTTCGCCGCGGCCCGATATCCCGACCGCCTGGTCAGCCGCCAGGACGGCAGTTTCTTCAAGCTGGACCTGGGGGTGGGCCCGGAACATTCCTGGTTCTACCTGGGCCAGAAAAACGTCTGTTTCCTCTCCGGGCCCGTCATGCTCAGCCGGGAACTGACGGCCGACCAGAACATGGAGCTGGTGCCCGAGCAGGTGTTCAACTTCTTCTCGGGCCTGGGCCAGACCCTGTTGCCTGCGGGCCTCGAGGTGGCCGAGATCACCGGCCACGAGGTCTACCACATGGGCGGAAAGGATATCCCCTGCCAGGTGTTCACCAGCCCGGCCGTACCGGAAGCGGGCAAGGGGCCGCGGGAGTACTGGTATGACCCGCAGTCCGGCCTGGTGCTCAAGGCCGTCATGTCGGTGACCGGGGTGCGCAACGGCATGCAGATGGAACAGACCCTGGACTACGAGACGTCCAGGTTCACCCTCAACGAACCGGTCCAGGAGGATCTCTTCACCTTCGCGGTCCCCGCGGGGGCCAAGGTGGTGGACCAGCTGGAGAAGGTGGTCAACCCCGATTCGATGACCGGCGAGGCCGCCCCCGAAATCTCCTTCACCGACCTTGACGGCAACACCCTCAAGCTTTCCGATTTCCGGGGCCGGGTCGTGTTCCTGGATTTCTGGGCCACCTGGTGCGGCCCCTGCAAGATGGAGATGCCCCACCTGGAAACCCTGCACCAGGAGCTGGGCGGGAAGGACGGCGTCGTGTTCCTGGCCGCCAGCAGCGAGGATCCGGCGACCATCAAGGCCTTCCTCAAGAAGTACGGCTACACATTCAAGGTGGTGCAGGTTTCCGCCGAGGACGCCGCGGGCAAGTTCAAGGCGACCAGCATTCCCTCCGGTTTCGTCATCGATCAGGACGGCGTGATCCGGGCCCACCTGGTGGGCGCCCAGTCGGAAAAGCAGCTGCGGGCCGCCCTGGGCAGGGCTGGTATCGGCGGGTAATCCGGGTCAAGAGCGAGGTCGGTTCAGCGCCCCGCTTCCAGCGGGCAGCCGTGGTCATCGACGGGGGTGCCGGCCGGGGTGTCGGGGCAAAGGTCGCGGCCGTCCCTGACGCCGTCGCCGTCGTTATCCAGATCAGGGCAGCCGTCCTCGTCCTCGAATCCGTCCCTGTCCTCGGGCAGGTTGGGGCAGAGGTCCTGGTCGTCGGGGATCCCGTCGTGGTCGTTGTCCAGGTCAGGGCAGCCGTCCAGGTCGTTCCAGCCGTCCAGGTCCTCGCGGGCATCCGGGCACAGATCCCGGTCGTCGGGCACGCCGTCCCCGTCGCCGTCCCGGTCGCCCAGCCACCACGTGATCCCGATCATGGCCACCGATGCGGAGCGGTTCGCGTCCACATGGTCCGGTCCCCAGATGCTGCTCAGCCCGATGTCGTCCCGATCGTTGCCCTGCCTGACCTGGTAGGCGGCGCGGGCGTTCAGTTCCAGGCGCGAGGTCAGGCGCCACGCCGTTCCCAGCCTCACCTCCAGGGTCAGGTCGGTGCCTTCGAGGGCGTGGCCGTTCCCGTCGATGTCGTAGCCTGACACCGCCTCGCCGGTGGCGAACCAGCCGGGTTCATCGTCCCGGGAGACCACCTTCCACGAGGTCAGGCCCAGGCCCGCACCGATGAACGGGGAGAGGGCCGCCGCGGGGGAGAACAGGAAGTCCACCCCGGCCATGGGCTGGGTGACGAGGGTGTAGAAGGGCTGCTTGACGTCGCTGGTCCAGCCGGCGTCCAGGCCCGGCAGGGCGACCCCCGCGCCGACGAACCCGTTGCGCAGGGCGAGCTGCAACCTCCAGCTCGGAGCCAGCTCGCGGACCAGGGACAGGCCCGCCAGGCGGTCGACGGTGCTGTAATCCCAGCTGCCCTCCTGCAGCTTGATCATGCCGCCGGTCAGTTCCAGGCCGGTGCGGCCGCCCGGCAGCAACGCCGCCGATGAGGTTCCGGCGGACAGCAACAGAGGGATTGCTATCAGGGCGGCAAGCATGAGTCTGCGTACGATGCGGGCAACGGGGTCTGGCATGGGCTATCTCCGCCGGGTGGGGCGACCGGGAAAAGGAATCAGGGTTTTGAAGGGGTGATTCTAGGCGGTCGGGGCGGATTTGGCAATCCCCCTCCGCCGGGTCGGTTCGCCCGGCGATCCAATATTGCGTTGCAAAACAGACTAATGTTGCTACTATTTCAGTCGATGTGGATTGTCCAGGGCCACATTCCCGCCTAATAGACGTGAAATAACGCATTTATGCAGGAAACGGGAAACCCTGGGTGGGGAGCCGCAACCACCAACAAAAGAGAATCACCTTGATTATCCAGCACTACCTTCAGCTGTTGAGCCACCACCGCAGGCTCGTGGGCAAGATCCTTCTGTGGGTGACCCTGATCACGCTCGTGTTGAGCATGCTGTTGCTGATCATCATGCCCAAGTATACGGCCACCTCCAGCGTGGTCATGCTGCCGACCGATCCCGAACTGGCCTTCACGCGGGGTTGGGTCGGCTCCAGCCAGTACAACCCCACCGCGTTCATGGCGCAGACCCAGGTGGAATACCTGCTCAGCATGCC
This sequence comes from Candidatus Krumholzibacteriia bacterium, assembly GCA_024763215.1. Classification (GTDB taxonomy): domain Bacteria; phylum Krumholzibacteriota; class Krumholzibacteriia; order LZORAL124-64-63; family LZORAL124-64-63; genus JAHJTW01. Next base: position 45,478 of record JANTFX010000004.1, read on the forward strand.
CGTGGCCAAGGTCACCCTGGACCAGCTGATGGCTGAATATGCCAAGGAAATGGCTGACGTGGCCAACCCCGGCGGCCTGCGCGGGCTCATGACCTCGGCGGTCAAGTCCATGCGCTACGCGTATTTCTGGACCTGGAACACGCTGAACTACGGCAAGTACATCCCTCTGACGACCTATGAATCCTACCTGGCGTTGCTGCGCAAGGGGACCAAGGTCGAGGTGGTCGAAGGGTCCTTCGTGATGCAGATCTCGGTCACCTTGCCGGATGCGAAGCTGGCCGCGCGGGCGGCCAATGTCCTGGCCGACGCCTACCAGAAGGAGATCGCCCGGGAGTTCTCCATGAGCGGCACCGAGCTGCAGGGGTTCTTCGACCGTGAAATCGCCCGCCGCCAGGCCGTGGTCGACAGCCTGGTCAACCAGGAGATCAACCTGGGCCGGGAACTGGGCGTGCTCTCGCTCAACGAACAGAAGGCGGCCCTGCAGGCGGCCATGGATTCCGAGTTGACGGCCCTGACCGGCGCCCAGGTCGACCTGGCCCAGCTGGAGTCGAAGGTGGCGGCCTTGAAGGACCAGATCGGCAAGGTCACCCAGCAGGACTTGCTGGCGCAGATGGATGAGGATCTGGCCATGCAGGAGGTCCAGCGTCAGGTGCTCCAGCGGTCGGTCACCGCCCACCGGGCGAACCTCGACGATTTCAATCGCCAGCTGGAGGATCTCGCGGCCAAGGCCCAGCCCTTGCAGGCCGTGACCCTCAAGCGGGAGAACGCGGAGGCCAATCTGCAGGATCTGGTGCAGCGCAAGCTGGATGTCTATCTGTCCACCTATGCCTCCTTGTCCGAGGTGCGCACCATCAGCCCGGCCATCCCGCCGAAGTACCCCAGCTCGCCCGAGATCCTGGTTTACACCATCATCGCGTTCATCGCGGGTCTTTTCATCTCCATCTTCCTGCTCATCGCCATCGACTCGACCAGCGAGGCGGTCAAGACCTTCCCCGACCTGTTCAACGTGACGGGGCAGAGGGCCCTGGCCTTCATCCACCCGGCCATGAGCGCCCAGGCCCGGGGCAGGCCCCTGCGGTTCCTGAAGCGGTTCGATTTCCTGTCGGGGGGGATCCCCGACCTGGTGCACCGCCTGTCGGGACGCGGAGCGGCTCCGGAGTCGCCCCTGGATATCGTCTGCTTCGGAGGCCGGCAGGTCGGCGTGGATGCCGCGGTGACCCTGTGCGTCACCCTGGCCAAGGAGGGCAAGCGGGTCGTGTGCAGCCTGCCCGAGGGTGTGCCCGCGCCCACACTGCCGGCGGACGTTGCCGGCCTGGTCGATTTCGGCCCGGGCGCGGCCCAGGCCCCGGGCGCGGTCTACCTGCGCCTGGATACGGCCACCACGCCCTGGGACCGGCTGCACGGGGACAGCAGCCAGGGCTTCATCTGCGCCCTCAAGGCGGGGCTGTTCAGTGAGGACCGTCTGGCCGGGTTCCGCGACGAGGCCCGGGAAGCCGGGCAGGACAAGGTGGACTTCATCCTGGTCGCGGATTAGCGACGGGATATTCCAGGCAGGATCGGTATTCCCGCACCGCGGGGGATTGGCTGCGGGGCGGCGGTGCGCCGCCGTCCGCAGGGGAGGCGTTTCTTGAAGAACGACAAGTGCCAAGGGCCCTACGACGGGGATTACGAGCATCCGAATTTTTTCAACAACTGCCCCAGCCTGGTATCGGTGCTGCGGTACTGGGCGCAGGAGACGCCGGACAAGACGTCCCACATCTATCTCGCCGAGGGCGAGCTGGAAGCCGACCGGCTGACCTTCGCCACCCTGGACGAGGACGCGCGCAGGATCGGCGCCTGGATCCAGGATCAGGGGCTTGCGGGCAAGCCCATCCTGCTCATGCACCCCCCCGGGCTGGACTTCATCCGTTCCTTCTACGGCTGCGTGTACGGCGGGGCCATCGCCGTGCCCGCCTTCCCGCCCCGTTCGCGGCGGGTGGACAAGCGCATCGAGGCCATCGTGGCCGATTGCGGGGCCGCCGCCGTGTTCACCAACACCATGGCCTATGAGGTCACGGCCGGGCAGCTGGGCGGCGGGGACGCCCCGGTGGTGGACACCGAAGAGCTGGAGTTCGACGCGGACCTGTGGCGGGATCCGGTTCTGGACCACGACAGCATCGCCCTGCTGCAGTACACCTCCGGTTCCACCAAGGCCCCCAAGGGGGTCATGGTCACCAACGGCAACCTGCTGCACAACCTGGATTGCATCGCCCGGCACGGGGGGATGACGCCCGCCACGCGCATGGGGATCTGGATCCCGTTCTTCCACGACATGGGGCTGGTCTCGGGCGTGGTGCTGCCGGTGGTGATCGGGTGCGACGCGGTGATCATGTCGCCGGCGGCGTTCCTCAAGAAGCCCATCCGCTGGTTGCGGGCCATCAGCGACTTCAAGGTCGAATCCTCGCCCGCGCCCAACTTCGCCTTCGAGCTGTGCACCGCCATGGTCAGCGAGGCCGAATGCGAGGGGCTGGATCTGAGCAGCTGGCGCATGGCCTGGAACGGGGCCGAGCCGGTGCGCGCGGAGACCCTGCACGCCTTTCAGGAGAAATTCGCGCCCTACGGGCTGCAGCCGGGCACGCTCTCGCCCTGCTACGGCATGGCCGAGACCACGCTGTGCGCCACGGCCACCAGCTACAAGCACCCCTTCCACACCACCCTGGTGGACAAGTCCGCCCTGGAGCAGAACCGGATCGTGCGTCGGGACGATCCCGACGAGACGACCTTCGAACTGGTCAGCTCCGGGGTGCTCAGCCACGGCTTCGACGTCCGCATCGTCGATCCGGGCACCCTGGAGGAATGCCCCCCGGACGTCATCGGCGAGATCTGGTGCAAGGCTCCGAGCGTGGCCGCCGGCTACTGGCAGCGGCCCGAGGAGACCGAAGAGGGCTTCGGCGCCCGCATCGAGGGTACCGGAGAGGGGCCGTACCTGCGCACCGGCGATCTGGGCTGTTTCCTGGACGGGGAACTGTACGTCACCGGGCGTCTGAAGGACTTGATCATCGTCGGGGGCCGGAACATCTACCCCCAGGACGTGGAGTTCGTGGTCACCGAGTGCCACGACGCCCTGCAGGCCGGCAGTTGCGCGGCGGTGGCCCTGGAGGTGGACGGGCGCGAGGTCCTGGGCGTCTTCCCCGAGATCAGCCGCACCCGCCGCAAGGATTTCGACGCGGAGGAGATCTTCCATGCCATCCGCGAGGCGATCTCGGAGAACTTCGAGCTCGCGGCGCAGACCATCGGGTTGGTGGCCCCGTACGCCATACCCAAGACCAGCAGCGGCAAGATCGCCCGGCAGATCGCCAAGCGGATGTACCTGGCCGGTGAGCTGAAGCTGCTGGCCGAGTGGAAGGCCGAGGCCCCGCGCGCGGAGGCGTCGACCGAGGCGACCGGGGCCTTCGCCGCCCTGGCCTCCCGCCTGGACGAGCGCAACGACCGCGAGCGCCGGCGCCTGCTGATCCGGTTCCTCCAGGATATCCTGGTCGAGGTCGCGGGGTTGTCCGGCCTTCCGGATCCGACCCAGGGTTTCGCGGCCATGGGCATCGATTCCATGATGGCGGTCAAGCTGGCCCGCCGCCTGCAGAGCGAGCTGGGCTCCGACATCGACCTGCCGGCGACCTTGCTGTTCGACCGGCCCAACATCGCCGAACTGGCGGAGTACCTGGCCGGGCAGCTGGCCCGCGCCGAGTCCGGACCCGCCGTGGCCGCCGGCCCGGACACCGACCATGCGCACGCGCCCGTGGCGGTGGTGGGCTTGAGCTGCCGCTTCCCCGGGGCCTCATCGCCCGAGGAATTCTGGGAGCTTCTGGTCGGCGAGCGCGACGCGGTGGGCGAGACCCCGGCCGACCGCTGGGACAACGATGTGTTCTACGACCCCGATCCCGACGCCCCCGGCAAGGTGTCGACCCGCTGGGGTGGCTTCATCGACGACATCGACAAGTTCGACGCGGCCTTCTTCGGTATCAGCCCGCGGGAGGCCGAGAGCCTGGACCCCCAGCAGCGCCTGTTGCTGGAGCAGACCTGGCTGGCCCTGGAGGACGCCGGTCTGAGCGCCCAGGCCGTGCGCGGTTCGCGGACGGGCGTGTTCGTGGGCATCAGCACCAAGGACTACTACAACCTGGTCCGGATGCAGGGCCAGGACAAGATCGACGCCTACCAGGCTACCGGGGCGGCCTCCAGCGCGGCGGCGGGACGGCTGTCCTACTTCTTCGGCTTCAAGGGGCCTTGCGTGGCCCTGGACACGGCCTGCAGCTCATCCCTGGTGGCGGTGCACGAGGCCGTCCAGAGTCTGCGCCGCGGTGAGAGCGAGCTGGTGGTGGCCGGCGGGGTCAACGCCATCTTGACGCCCGAGGTGACGATCAGTTTTTCCCGGGCGCACCTGATGGCCCCGGACGGCCGTTGCAAGGCCTTCGACGCCGCGGCCAACGGTTACGTGCGCGGCGAGGGTTGTGGCATGGTGGTGCTCAAGCGCCTGGACGATGCGGTGCGCGACGGCGACCGCATCCTGGGCGTGATCCGCGGCAGCGCCGTGAATCAGGACGGGGACAGCTCCGGCCTGACCGTCCCCAACGGGCCCAGCCAGGAGGCGGTCATCAAGGCCGCGCTCCAGGATGCGGGCCTGGCTCCCGAGGCGGTGACCTTCCTGGAGGCCCACGGCACCGGCACCTCCCTGGGGGATCCCATCGAGGTGCAGTCCGCCGCGGCGGTGCTGGCCGGCGGCCGCACGGCCGACAAACCTCTGCTGCTGGGTTCGGTCAAGACCAACATCGGGCATCTGGAATCGGCCGCGGGAGTCGCCGGGCTGTGCAAGGCGCTGCTGACCCTCGGCCATCGGCGGATCCCGGCCACCCTGCACTTCACCGAACCCAACCCCTACATCCCCTGGGACCGGCTGGCTGTCCGGGTGGTGGACGAGGCCATGGATTGGCCCGAGGACCGGCCCCGCATCGCCGGGATCAGCTCCTTCGGCTTCGCCGGCACCAACGCCCACGTGATCATCGAGGGCCCCCCGGAAACCGCCGCGCCCGCCGCGGAAGCCGAGTCGGAAGACGGCCTGCTGGCGCTCTCGGCGCGCACGCCGGAAGATCTCATCGCGCTGGCCGGCAGCTACCGGGAACATCTGGGGACCCTTGCCGGCTCTGACCTGCGCGACGCCCTGCACACGATCAACACCACCCGCAGCCGGTTCGAGCACCGCGCGGGCGTGGCGTTCACCTGCACCGCCGAGCTGGAGGAGGGGTTGCAGGCGCTGAATGACGGCGCGGCCGCCAAGGGTGTCGTGACCGGTTCCTTTGCCGGCGGCCTGGTGCCGGTGACCGCGTTCCTGTTCACCGGCCAGGGGTCCCAGTACCCCGGCATGGGCCGCGAGCTGTACGACCGCCAACCTGTGTTCCGGGCCATGCTGGACCGGTGCGCGGCGGTTTTCGACGGTTTGAAGGAGGCCGAGGCGCCCGGGCTGCTGGCGGTGATGTTCGGCGATGACCCCGACCAGCTGAAACAGACCGCCTATACCCAGCCCGCCCTGTTCGCGCTGGAAGTGGCCCTGGCCGCCCTGTGGGAAAGCTGGGGAGTGAAGCCGGAGATCCTGCTGGGCCACAGCGTGGGCGAGATCGCCGCGGTCTGTGTTTCGGGCGGCTTCACGCCCGAGGACGGCATGAAGCTCATCAGCGCCCGGGCCCGGCTCATGGGCTCGCTGCCGGCCGGCGGCGCCATGGCGTCGATCCAGGCTGCTGCGGACGTGGTGGAAAAGAGCGCTGCGGAGTCCGGCCTGGACGTGGCCGCCTACAACGGGCGCGACACGGTGGTCAGCGGGGACGCGGACCGTATCCAGGAGCTTTGCGCCCGCCTGAAGGACGAGGGTGTCCGCTGCACGGTGCTCAAGACATCCCACGCCTTCCACAGCTCCCTGATGGATCCCATCCTAAACGAGTTCCGGACCATCGCGGCCACCATCCCCGCCGCGCCCCTGCGGATTCCGGTGGTCAGCAACCTGACCGGCCAGGTCCTGGACGCGGGACACGTCATCGCACCCGGTTACTGGGCCGATCATATCCGCAACCCGGTGCGCTTTGCAGACGGCATGGCCGTGCTGGCCGAACAGGGCGCCGCGGCGATCCTGGAGGTCGGCCCGCACCCGGTGTTGACGACCATGGGCCAGCAGTGCTGGCCGGAGAAGCTCGCCTCGGGTGATGTTTCCGGGCAGCCGGCATGGATCGCCTCCCTGCGTCGTGACCAGCCCTCAGACCGGCATATCTTCAAGGCGGCTGGAGCCCTGTTCACCGCGGGCGTTGAGCCGGATTTCCAGGCGCTGGAGGGGGAGGCCCTGGCGCGGCGCCGCAAGGTGCCCGTTCCCCATTACCCGTTCGCCCGCAAGCGGTTCTGGGTCGAGATCCCCGAGGACCAGCGCAGCCCCCGCGCGCTGCTGACCCCCTACCTTTATCGGACCGTTTGGCATGAAACCGCCCTGCCGGAGACGGGGGCGTTGCCGGCCGGCCGCTGGCTGTTGATCGGGCAGGGGTCTGGTCTGGCATCAGGACTGGCCGCGCGGTTGCGCGGCCTGGAACAGGCGGTCACCGAGGTTCCCGGCGGCGAGGATCCGGTCTCCGCCTTGCAGGCCTGGCTCGCCGAGGAATCCGAAGTCCCGGGTCGGGTGGTCTTCCTCGGCGGGGTGGATCATGCGCGGGCCGGCAGCTTCGACGAGCTGCTGGCCGCACGCGCCGGCGGGGTGGGCACGGCCCTGGCCTTGATACGCGCCCTGATCGCCGCGGACCGTCCGGCGCGGTTGGCGCTGGTCACCCGCGGAGCCCAGGATGTCCTGGATTCCGATGACGTGGCCCCGGTCCAGGCGACCCTGTGGGGTGTGGGCAAGGTACTGGACTCCGAGCACCCGGAGCTGTGGGACAAGTGCGTCGATCTGGATCCGGCTTCCATGGCGGATGAGGCCGGGCAGCTGCTGGCGGCCCTGGCCGCTGCCGACGACGAGGATCTGACGGCCCTGCGCGGCGGCCGATACCTGGTGGCGCGTCTGGAACAGATGGACGCCCTGAAGCTGCCCGCCCGGCTGGAGGCGGCCAAGGCGGGCACGGTGCTGATCACCGGCGGCCTGGGCGCCCTGGGATTGCAGACGGCGCGCAGGATGGCCGAGCGCGGCGCCCCGGCCCTGGTGCTGACCAGCCGCCGCGAGCCTTCCGAAGCCGCGGCCGCGGCCATCGCCGAGCTGGCGGACACCGGTTGCCGCGTCGAGGTGATGTGCGCGGACGTGGGGACCGAGGACGGCGTCTCCGGTCTTCTGGACCGCATCGCCGGCTCGGATCTGCCCCCGCTCGGCGGCGTGATCCATGCCGCGGGGGTCGTGGATTCCCGTCCCCTGGAGCAGATCGACGACCAGGCCCTGGAAACGGTGCTGGCGGGCAAGATGAACGGGGCGTGGCTGCTGGACCGCCTGACGCGGCAGCGGGATCTGGACCTGTCGCTGTTCGTGTGCTTCTCGTCCATCGCGGCGGTGTGGGGCGGGCACAGCCAGGGCCACTATGCGGCGGCCAACGCGTTCCTGGACGCCCTGATGGCCAGGCGGCGTGCGGACGGCCTGCCGGGGGTGGCGGTGAACTTCGGGCCGGTGGCCGGCATCGGCATGGCCGCGGGCGAGGACGCGGGCGCCTGGCTGGAAAAGCGGGGCCTGCGCCTGGTGCCGCCCGCCCTGGCGCTGACGGGTCTGGAGGGTCTGGCCGCAGCCGGCTGTTCGGGCCTTGTGGCCGGTGTGAACTGGCCCGTATTCAAGCCCCTGATGGAGAGCATGCGCCGCCGGCCCCTGTTCGAGACCATCGCTGCAGCGGAGCAGGAGGCCGCGGCCGCTCCGGCCGAGGCCGCGGGTTCGGCCCTGGTGGAGGCCTTGCAGGAGGCGGATCCGGAAGACCGTCACGAGCTGCTGGTCCAGGCCGCGGTCAAGATCCTGGCCGAGGTGCTGCGGCAGCCCGCCCGGGAAATCAATCCCCAGGCCGGTTTCTTCGATCTGGGGATCGATTCGTTGATGGCCGTGGAGTTCCGCAACCGCCTGGAAAAGAGCCTGGGCTGCCGTCTGCCGGCCACCCTGGTCATGGACCACCCCAACCTTGACGCCGCCGCCGACCATATCCTGCAGAACGTGCTGGAGCTGGAGGAGAAGCAGGCGCAGCAGGTGGTCGTGGTCACGGGTTCGGACGAGCCCGTCGCGGTGATCGGCCTGAGCTGCCGTTTCCCCGGCGCCGAAAACGCCGCGGCCTTCTGGCGCCTGCTGGACGAGGGCGTCGACGCGACGTGCGAGATTCCCGACGACCGCTGGAACGTGGACGACTACTACGACCCCGACCCCGACACGGCCGGCACCATGTATGTCCGGCGGGGCGGGTTCATCACCGATGTCGACCGGTTCGATCCGCGCTTTTTCGGGGTCTCGCCCCGCGAGGCCGTGAGCATGGACCCCCAGCACCGGTTGCTGCTGGAGCAGGCCTGGCATGCCCTGGAGGACGCCGGGCTGGTGCCGGACCGTCTGGCCGGCGCGCGCGCGGGCGTTTTCGTCGGCATCACCTCGCCCGATTACGCCTCCCTGATCAAGGCCGGCGGCGGGGAGATCGATCCCTACTTCGTGACCGGCAACGCGCCCAACGCCGCCGCCGGGCGCATCGCCTACCTCATGGGGTTCGAGGGCCCGGCCATGGCCCTGGACACCGCGTGCAGCTCTTCCCTGGTGGCGGTGCATCAGGCGGTGCTCAGCCTGCGCAGCGGGGATGCCGACCTGGCCCTGGCCGGTGGGGTGAACCTGATCCTCGATCCCGTGGGGATGGTGGCCACCAGCCGGGCCCGCATGCTGGCGCCCGACGGGCGCTGCAAGACCTTCGACAGGAGCGCCGACGGCTACGCCCGGGGCGAGGGCTGCGGCATGGTGGTGCTCAAGCGCCTGGGCGACGCCCAGCGGGACGGCGACAGGATCCTGGCCGTGATCCGGGGCAGCGCCGTGAACCAGGACGGGCGCAGCAGCGGCCTGACCGTGCCCAACGGCCCCAGCCAGGAGCGCGTGATTCGCGAGGCCCTGGCGAGGGCCAAGGTCACCCCCGGCCAGATCGATTACCTCGAGGCCCACGGCACCGGCACCATCCTGGGCGACCCCATCGAGGTGCAGGCCGCCATGAACGTGCTGGGCGAGGGGCATTCCCGGGAGCACCCCCTCCTGCTGGGCTCGGTCAAGACCAACGTGGGCCATCTGGAAGCGGCCGCGGGGATGGCCTCGCTGCTGAAGGTCGTGCTCTCGCTGCAGCACGGGCGCCTGCCGCGCCACCTGCATGTGACCCGGCCCAACCCCGAGATCCGGTGGGAGGAACTGCCGGTGCGGGTGACCACCGAGCCTGTGCCCTGGGCTCCGAAGGAGACACCGCGCCTGGCCGGGGTCAGCGCCTTCGGCGTCAGCGGTACCAACGCGCATCTGGTGGTTTCCGATGCCCCCCCGGCACCGCAGCCGGAACCGGCCGCGGCCGGGACCAAGGCGGGATGGCACCTGCTCCCGCTGTCCGCGCGCACCGAGGGGTCCTTGACCAGGCTGGCCGCTTCCTACGCCGAGCTCCTGGCCGGGGCCCAGAGCCCGGATCCCGAGGTCCTCTGCTTCTCGGCCGCCACGCGCCGGGCCAGGATGGAGCACCGCGCCGGCCTGGTCTTTGCCGATCTGCCGGCGTTGCGGGCCCAGCTCGAGGCCCTGTCCAGCGGCCAAACCCACCCGGGGCTCGTCACCGGATCGGTCGTGCGACGTGACGGGCGGCCGGCCCGCGTGGCCTTCCTGTTCACCGGCCAGGGTTCCCAGTACACGGGCATGGGCAAGGGCCTTTACGACGAGTACCCGGTGTTCCGGGAGATGCTGGACCGTTGCGCCGCGGCGTTCGAGGCGGCACGGGGGCAGGAGCGTCCTCTGGGTCTGCTGGAGGTCATGTTCGAGGATCATGGCGACCAGCTGAATCAGACCGGCTACACCCAGCCGGCCCTGTTCGCCCTGGAAGTGGCCCTGGCGGCCTTGTGGCAAAGCTGGGGCATCGCCCCGGCGGCGGTCCTGGGGCACAGCGTGGGCGAGTTCGCCGCCGCCTGTGTCGCGGGTCATCTGGCCGTGGAAGACGGCATGGCGTTGATCAGCGAGCGCAGCCGCCTGATGCAGGAACTGCCGGCCGGGGGCCTGATGGCCTCGGTGCTGGCCGACCCGCAGCGGGTTGAAGCGGCCGCGGCGGAGGATCCCGACCTCTTCGTGGCCGCCTACAACGGCCCCGAGACCGTCGTGAGCGGCCCGGCCGCCAGCGTCGAGAAGGCCGTGGCCCGGCTCGAGTCCGAGGGCTGCCGTTGCACCATCCTGAAGACTTCCCACGCCTTCCACAGCTCCTTGATGGAGCCGATCCTGGCCCCCTTCCGGGACTTCGCCGGCAGCCGCGATCTCCAACCCCTGCAGGTGCCCCTGGTGAGCAACCTCACCGGAAAGGTGCTCGGGCCCGGGGAGGCCCCGTCGCCCGACTACTGGACCGACCATATCCGCCAACCCGTGCAGTTCGCCCAGGGCATGGCCCGCCTGGCCGAGATGGATTGCGACGTCATCCTGGAGGTCGGTCCGCACCCCGTGCTGACGACCATGGGCCGGCAGTGCTGGCCGGAAACGGGCCCGGATGCGGGGCCGGTATGGGCGGCCTCCCTGCAGCGGAAACAGGACGCACTGGCGGTGTGCACCGAAGCGGCGGCGACGCTCTTCGGCGCCGGCGCCGCCCTGGATTTCGAGGCGATGGCAGGCGACCGCTGGGCCGGCCTGCGGCCGGTGGACCTGCCCCTGTACCCCTTCGACCGCCAGCGCTACTGGGTGGAGACCGCGGCCGCGGACCAACCCCGCGGCTCCGGAGGCCTGGACCGCCTGGGTTACCGGGTCGTCTGGAAGGACGGCGGCGTGCCGGCCGTCTGCCCGGATCGCGTTGCCGGCCGGACCTGGCTCATCATGGGCAACCCCGATGACTGGGGGCGGCGGCTGTTCGCGGCCCTCGAGGCCCGGGGCGGCCGGGGCCACCTGGTGGAGATCCCCCGGGACACGGCGGATCCAGCCTCCCTGCGTGCCCACTGCCGGGCCGCGCTGCAGGCAGCGTCCGCGGATCCGGAGCTTCCGCTGGGTGGGGTCATCCACCTGGGCGGCCTGGAGGTCGTCCGTCCGGAACAGGTTGAAGAGCTGTGGGCTTCGCAGACCTCAGGCGGCGTGTGCGCCATGTTCCTGGCCCAGGAGCTGCTGGAGCTCGGCGCCCGGGCCAAGCTGTGGTTGCTGACCCGTGAAGCGACCGGTGCGGTGGCGGGAGAGCCGGTCGCCCCGGCCGGCGCGGTCCTGTGGGGGCTGGGCAAATCCCTGGCCCTGGACCATCCCGATATCTGGGGCGGTCTGGTCGATCTGCCGCCGGCTGCGGACCGGGAAACCGGCGACGGGTTCACGGACCCGGCCGACCTGGTCGTGGCGGCGCTGGCGTCAGGGGACGGCGAGGACCAGGCCGCCCTGCGCGGCGGCCGGCGGCTGGTGGCTCGCCTGGCCCGGGCTCCGCTGGGGTCCGGGGGACCGGTCTGGGATAACGAGGGAACCTACCTTATCACCGGCGGCCTGGGGGCCGTGGGCCGCAGGATCGCCGGCCGCCTGGCCGATCGCGGCGTCCGCGGCCTGGTGCTGGTCGGGCGCGGCGAGCCCGGACCCGACGCCCGCACCCTGCTGGCGAAGCTGGAACGGACCGGCTGCCGGGTCCTGACGCCCCGCTGTGACATCACCGACCCGGACCAGGTTTCGGGCTTGCTGGCGGGTTTGACTGCCGAGGCCCTGGCCGCACAGGACATGCCGCCGTTGCGGGGCGTGATCCACGCCGCGGGCATCAGCCGCCTGGGCGATTTCAACCAGCTCACGGCGGAGGAATTCCTGGAGGTGCTGCGGCCCAAGGTGGCCGGAGGGTGGCTGCTCGACAGGGCGATCCGCGCGCAGGGCCTTGATCCGGTCCTCTTCCTGTGCACCTCGTCGGTGGCGGGCCTGTGGGGCGCGCCCAGCCAGGCCGCCTACGCCGGCGCCAACGCCTTCCTGGATGCCCTGGCCGCATCCCGCAGCGCCGCCGGACTGCCCGCCTGCAGCATCGCCTTCGGCCCCTGGGGCGGAGGCGGCGGAATGGCCGGCGACAGCGAGGTCTCGGGCCAGCTCAAGCAGCTGGGCCTGCGCATCTTCTCTCCCGGCAAGGTACTGGACGCCCTCGAAGCGGCCGCCGCCACCGGCTCCGACCGCCTGGCCCTGGTGGACGTGGACTGGGATGTGTTCCGGCCCCTGGTCGAAGCCCGCGGGTCCATGCCCCTGCTGGCGGACCTGGAAGAGGGGCGGCCCGACGCCGAGACGGCGGACGCCCTGTCCAACCTGGGCTCCGCTTCGGCGGATGAGCGGGCGCGCATCCTGGCCGGGACCATCCGCAAGGAAGCGGCGGCCGTGCTCAAGGTGCCCCTGGAAGCGGTGGGCGACGGGACCTCGTTCTTCGATCTGGGCCTGGATTCCCTCATGGCCCTGGATCTGATCCGGCGCCTGAACCGCGCCCTGCCCGGGACCCGTTGCGCCTCCTCGCTGGTCTACGAGCATCCCACGGTCGGCGAGCTGGCCACGGCCATCTCCGGGCTGCTGCCCGCTGCCGCCCCGGCTGCGTCCGCGCAGCCTGCGGCTCCGCAGGAGCCGGCGGCCGCTGCGGATTCCCACCGGGCCGGCGGGTATCAATACCGGCGCTACCGGGAAGGGGACCGGGACGGGCTCGTGAACCTTTACGGGGCCGTTTTCGGACCCGAGGTGGGCCGGAACGCCGAGCGCATCTGGAACTGGAAGTTCCTGGAGAATCCCCTGACTCCGGCCGAGGGGCCCCTGGTCGACGTGCTGGAACACGAGGGGAGCATCGTCGGGATGAACGGCGGGATCTGGACGCGGTTCAAGATCGGCGATGCCACCGTGCCCGGCATCTGGAGTTGCGATTCCCAGGTGCACCCGGACCACCGGCGCGCCTCGGTGGGCTTCTTCCAGCATGTCGAACAGACGGCGCCGGTGACCAAGCTCGGCACCCCCAACGCGGACATGTACAAGGTGGCCGCGGCGGCGGGTGGCATCATCGACCTGGGCCGGTTCGTCAACCTGAAGGCGATCCTGGATCTGGACTCCCTCTTGAAGTCCGAAGGCCACAACCCCCTGCTGGCCAAGGCGGCCGGGGTCGGCAACGCCCTGGTCAACGCCGGGTGGAACCTTTTCGCCCGGCCGGACACCGGTTCCGGCCTGGCCGTGACCGAGATCCCGTCCTTCAGCGACGAGTTCGACGGGCTGTGGCAAAGGGCGGGCGGCGGCTACGAGGGCATCATGGTGCGGGACGCCGGCTTCCTGTCCTGGCGCTTCGACCGGTGCCCCAACCGGACCTACCGGCGCTACGCCGCGAGGCGGGGCGGAGAGCTGGCGGGCTACCTCGTGGTGCGCGAATTCGTGCGCCACGGCAGCCGCCGGGCCCTGATCGTCGACTACCTGGTGTCGGTGGACGACAAGGAGGCCCTGGACGGCCTGGTCCAGAGGGCCATGGCCGATTTCCGCGCCCACGGCGTGGACCTGGTCACCTTCCCCATGTCCAGCACCATGCTCGATCACGCGGCCCTGTTGCGCCGCCACGGGTTCCTGTTCACCAAGCAGAGGCGGCACGTGGTGGCGAGCCGGACCGCGGGCGATGCGGACCCGGGCCGGGTGGGTACCTGGTTCTTCACACTGGCCGATTCCGATGCCGATTTCTCGGGTCTGGAGGAGGACTAGCGGCGGCGCGAGGCTCCTAGGGGGCCGGGTCAGCGTCCCAGGAGCTTGCGCGCTCCCTGGCGCAGCTTCCGGGGCATCAGGCTGGTGTAGACCCGCTGGAACCTGAACAAAAGGCCGTTGCTGCGCCTCAGCTGCTCCAGGTCGGCCTGCAGCTGCGGACCGGCGGCCGTGATACGGGCGTCGATCAGCCGCCGGGCCAGCTCGTACAGTTCCATGTCCAGGGACGTGGCGGCGGCAATCTGCTGCCGCAGCTCATCGCCGACCACCAGTTTTTGCCCCCGTGTCGCGGCCGCGTTGCGCCGGATCGACACGATGGGTTTGCGCCAGCCCAGGATCGTCTTCATCAGCAGCAGACATTCGTCGAAGCGTTCGAGCACTCCGGGGATGTCGAAGGTCTCCAGGTTGCGTTTGGCCTTGTCCAGCGCGTCGTCGGGCAACGGTTCCAGGGGGCTGCCGTCCACCACGCCCGAGGTCAGATAGCCGCTGATCTGCGCAGTCTGCAGGTTGAGCGAGTTGATCGACGCCCGGTATTCCAGATGGGCCTCGGGTGAGGCCATGGCCTCGGGCGGATAATGGATGAACTTCGAGCTGCGCCCGACCAGGTGCTTGTACTCGGACAGGAACCGGTCCACGGGATTGCGCAGGATGGTGGCCAGGCAGTAGGGCCCGGGCAGGTGATCCTGGATGCCGTAGGCGACATGGCCGCGCAGGCACTTGATCCGGCTCTTCTGCTCGTCGCTCATGGCCAGGAAGCGCTCCTGGCTTTCGAGGTGGTTGAAGCCCACCCCCACGATTTCCCCGTGCTTGTACTGGCGGTTGATGACCCCGTTGAGGGTCGAGCCGCCGGTCTTGGGCACGTGGATGAAGACGGCGGTGGGCCGGGTATCCGGCTGGGGATTGACGGTCATGGGGGCAAGCCCTCCTTCGTCCGGCCAGGGCCGGGAATGGATCGTCAGGATCAGCGCAGCTTGCGCAGGGCGCGGCGCAGACCCCGCGGCACCAGGCGCTGGTAGTTCCGTTGCATGGAGACCAGGGCGCCGTTGACGCGCTTGAAGCGGTTCACCTCGCGCGTGAAGTCGGAACCCTCGGCCTGGATGTCCCGTTCCAGACGCTCGCAAGCGTAGGCGTACAGCCGCTTGTCCGGGGCGATGAGCTCCTCCAGGCGCCGCTTGCCCTGCTCGGTGATGTCCCCTGCCGGCCGGGGCGCCTTGTTGACGTTCTCGCGCAGGTAGTGGATGCCCCTGGTCCAGCCCAGGCGCCGTTTCATCAGCACCAGGGATTCATCGAAGCGGCTGAGGACCCCGGTCACGGCGCAGTAGCGTTCCAGGTTGTCGATGGCCTGCTCCACCGCATCTTCCGGCAAGGGGTCCAGGGGCACCTTCAGCTCGCCCAGGGGCAGGAAACCCCCGGCCTGCCGGACCTGCCAGTTCACCGCCCCGTTGGCATGGACGTGGTCGAGGTAAGTGTCGAAATCCCGCAGGGCCTCGTCCGGCACCGGCAGATCCGGACGGACGTGAGGGAATTCCTTCAGGAACCGGTACTCCGAAATGAAGCGTTTGACCGGGTCCCGCAGCATGGTCACGTAGACCGGCCGGTGGGGCAGGTGCTCGTGGATCCCGAAGGGGTAGTGGCCCTTGACGCAGCGGATGGGCTCCTTCTGCGCGTCGCTGAGGGCGAAGAAGCGGTCGAAGGTCTCCAGGTGCTCGAAGCTCACCTCGCAGTACTGCTCGGCGGGGAACTGGCGGCGGATGATCCCGCCCAGGGTGGTGCCGCCGGCCTTGGGGATATGCAGGAAGATCAGGACCGAGGGCTCGTCCCCGGCGGGGGTCCAGGAGGTAGTGGAATCGTGGGCCATGGTCTTCCTTTGCGCGGTATGAGGTTTCAGTCCAGCCAGCTTCCCAGGTCGCGCTGCAGCAGGTCCTGCAGCTGCAGGATCTCGTCCCGGTAGATTTCCTGCAGCCGCCGGCGGGTTTCCGGTGCCATCTCCACCTTGGCCAGGGCCCGGCGGCCGATGATGTTCTTCAGCTTGCGTCGGTTGTCCCGGGAAACCACTGCCTTGAAGGCCGACTTGACCGGGTTGTCCGCCAGGAGCATGCGGATGAAACCCTTGTTGCGGGGTTTGCCGGAGACGTTGTAGATGCGGCTGGTGTCCGGCCTGAAATCGGGATCCACGCCGAGGAAGGTGAAGGCCTCCCGGCAGATGCCGGCCGCGTCGCGCTTGAGGTCGTCGAACAGGATGATCATGATCTGTTCGGTTCCGAAAGCCTCCTGCCAGGCCTTGACCTGCTCCGTGTAGCGTCCCACCCCTATATAATCCTTGAAGAGCTTGGCCCCCTCGGCCTGCCTGCGGGCGATGGTCTCGGGCGCGATGGCCTCCTCGAACTCCAGGTCTTCCTTCAGCACCCGGGCGAAGGTCCAGTACATGGACCAGGCACGGTCCACCGGGTTGCGCAGGGTGATGAAGAACTTCAGCTTCGCGGCGGCCTCTTCCGGGTACACTTCGCGGATGCCGGCGATGGCGGTCCGGTGCGTGTACAGATACGAGGGTGAGGCTTCACCGGTCAGCCGTCCGGGGCCGCAGTCGGCGAATAGCCCGGCATAGGTCTTCAGGTCGGTGACGGGATCGCCCAGGTTGGGCGCCCGGTCCGCGGGCCCGGGATGCATGGGGAAGCTGAAGAACCAGGGTTCCTTGACCGGGGGGATATGGATGCCGGGGTGCTCGCCGAAGTAGCGGAACAGGGAACTCGTGCCGCCCTTGGCCGCTCCGAGGATGAAAAAATCGGGCAACGTCGCGGGCCCGTAACCCTTGATATCCAGGTTCATGCCGGTCATCCCTCCCATTGGTAGGCCCGCCCAATCTATCGGCCCCCCGGCGCCATGTCAACCGGGGGGAACTTACAGCCGGCCGCCGGGTTTCACGCCCACGCCGGCCCCTGAAGGCGAAAATGAACGGTTGAAAATAATACCGTTTTGAATCATCCTCGGGGCTACCCCTGAGTTCACTCGACCACAGGAAAATAGGAGGGATCCCCATGAAAAGAATGATCGCGCTGGCGGTACTGCTCGTCAGCATGACGGCCCTGCTGGGCACCGCCCAGGCCGCCAAGGGCCAGGTCGCTTCGGATATGGCCAGCATGTTCAGGCCCATGAGCGGCCAGGAGGAAAAGAGCTTCAAGACCCGCCTGAACCTCACCGAGGACCAGCTCGCCCGGCTCAAGACCATCAACCAGAACTACCGCAGCGACGTGCAGGCCCTTGCGCGCAAGTACCGCACGGCCCGTGAGGATCTGATCAACGCCCTGAAATCGGCCGACCCGCACTCCCAGAACATCGCCCGGAAGATGGGGGATCTGCACCGGACCCAGTCCACCCTGGTGGACAAGGAAGTGGAATACTGGAGCCAGGTCTCGGATGTGTTCACACCCGAGCAGGCGGACGAATTCTGGCGGATGTTCGCCCGCAGCCGGGTCCGCGGGGGTGAGGGCGCCGCCGCAGCGACCCCTGCCGAAGGCTCGGGCAAGTATGAAATGCAGGAATCAGGGGGCGATTAGTCCCGTCGGCATGGGCAGGGATCAGGATGTGTCCGGACCCGCGGCCTCGCGCTGCGGGTCCGTCGTTATCCGGATGGACTTGCGCCCCCAGTCGGGCAGAACGGCCCTGGCGAAAGCCACGGCCAGGGCTATGTAGAGCCACACGTATTTGTTGTATTCGTTGGGCATGAACAGGGAAACCGCCATGAATCCCACGTAGGAGTAATGGAAGGCCTCGGCGTAGGTGCGGATTTCCTGGGTGGGGCCGTGCTTGCGCACCCGGTTCAGGCAGATGCCTCCCAGCACGATCATGGCCACGAACAGGAACATGCCGACCAGGCCGGTTTCGGTGCCGACTTCCAGGTACATGTTGTGCAGCTGCCGGTTGATGAAGATGCGCTGGCTGGGCATGAACCTGTATATCGGGTCGGCGTAGTAGTACTGGAACTGCCCCGGCCCTATGCCCAGGAAGGGGTGGGTGGAGAGCAGCTGCAGGCCGACGGTGTTGTAGCTGATGCGCGCCATGATGGAGTCGTCCTGTTTCCAGTCCTGGACCAGGGTCATCAGGCGGTCCCAGTATTCGGACGGGATCAGGGGGATGGCCACCACGGCCACGATGATCGCGATCACGAAGGCCACCGGCAGCAGTCGGTGTCGGCGGAATTTCCAGTACAACCAGAACACCAGCAGCACATACACCAGGGCCGCGCTGCGGGCGAACGAAAGGATGATGGCGACCGTCCCCACGAGGATGGTCGGGCCGGTCAGGATCCGCCACTTCTTCATACGCAGGAAGAGGATCAGGGCCAGGGTGGTGCCGGCCAGGTTCATGGTGGCGGCGGTGGTCGGGTTGTAGTCGGAACCTCCGGCCGAACGCGACACACCCTGGTACGAGGCTGCGGTGGCGGCATGGGATCCGCCGACCAGGGTCGTGCCGGTGACGTAGTCCATGACGACCATGGCCGAGGACAACCCGGTGGAAACCACGATGACCAGCAGCAGCAGGCGCACCTGGGAGAATTTCTTCACCACCCGGATCGTCAGGTAGAGCATCCCGAGCAGGCTCAGGTACTTGCGCACGGACCAGAGTCCGAAATCCAGATCCTTGATGAAGAAGAAGGAGGTCAGGATGACCAGTCCGAACATCATGGCCATCTGGACCAGCGGCTCCGGCCGCCCCAGCCTCAGCTTGTGCGATTCCCGGAAGCCCAGGAGGATCACCCCGGCCAGGGCCACCATGGTGATGAGCTTCTCGGGGGTCAGCATGGAACTGGTGGGCACGAGGCGGAGCAGGGCGTCGAGCTGGACGAAGAAGGTGATGAACAGCAGGCCCAGGAAGGGGTGGAAGAACACGAGCAGCCCCCCGGCCATGATCACCGGCAACGCGATCGCCAGCACACCCAGCCCCATGAGGGATGATGCGATGACGATCAGGGCCATGAGGAAGGCGCCGCCGATGATCGTCAGGTTCAGGGGCAGGGAGCGGGGCATGGGTTGAAGCTCGGCTTTCTCCGCCAGTATTCTTCGGGTTGCAGGGGGAACCGATTCCCAGATTAGTCGGGACCTTGGAGATGTCAAGGCGGTTGTCCGGACCCGGGTGGCCGCTGCCCGCGAAAAATGGTGTGGCGCAGGCCGCCGGTCGGCACCATACTCTGCGCACTGCGTGCCCGGCCTCGTCCGGGTGCGGCTTCGTTTCCACTCCTATCCCAGGCGGCGGTGCATGGCGCCCAGAAGCAGACTGAAGAAGATCATCACTTCCGTGGCCAAGGTGGCCTTCTCGCGGGGGCTGGGCCTGGTGCTGGCCCTGGGGGTTTCGGCCCTGCTGGCCAACCGCCTGGGGACGAGCGAATCCGCCGACGCCTTCTTCTTCGCCCGGCGCCTGGCCATGGGGTTCTCCGAGGCCGCCAGCCGCATCTCCAACGTCATGCTCGTGCCGGGCCTGGTGGCCATCCTGGCCGCCGGCGATGTCGGGCAGGTGCGCAAGGTCTGGCGGCGTTACCAGCTGCGGGTCCTGCTCTGGGTGTTGCCGGTGGCCATCCTCGGCGCGATCCTCGCCCCGAACATCGTCCGCCTGGCGGGCCCGGGGCTGTCCGCTCGGGGTTCGGAGCTGGCGGGCGTGCTGTTGCGGGTGATGATCTTCATCATTCCTGTGACCGTCTTCCGGGCCATCAGCGCCAGCATGCTCAACGCGGGCCGCGTCTTCGGCGTGCCGGAACTCATGGCCCAGTTTTCCCGCTTCCTGCTGGTGATGGCCCTGCTGTTCCTGGTGCCCCCGCACGGGGTGGCCTTCCTGGCCTGGGTCATGCTGACCGGTTCGTTCCTGGCTGCGCTGACCCTGACCATGATCGCCAACCGTTCCCTGGTGCGGATCAAACCCCGGCCCGGGGCCGGCCAGGGTGACGGGGGCAACGGCCCGGGGCGGCTGTTCCTGCCGGGCCTGCTGGTGTTCGGGGTCAACCAGGCCTTGATCTGGGTGGAATACGGTTTCGCCTCCACGCTGGGGACGGGCAACATCGCGGTGCTGGAATACGGCTACCGGCTGATGGCCATCCTGCCCGGCCTGATCACGGCCAGCCTCACCACGGTGATGTACACGGAGTTCTCGCACCAGATGGCCACCGGGGACCGGGAGGCCATGTTCCGCAGCCTGGCCCGCGCCTTGCGGGCGGGCCTGTTCATCCTGGCTCCCATCGTGGCCTTCATGGCCTTCCAGGGCGAGGCGGTCGCCGGGTTGCTGCTGCACCACGGACGGTTCGACGCGGCGGCGGTGAGTCAGACGGCCATGATCATGAGGATGGTCGCCTTCGCCGGCATCGGCATGTTCCTGTCCCGCATCCTGATCTTCAGCATGTACTCGGACAAGAACCTCTCGATCCTCAGGCTGGTGGTCCTGGTGGTGGCCATCAATTTCGTGACCAGGCTTTTGTTCATCAAGCTGCTCATCGGGCCCATGGGGCCGGCGGGGATCGCCCTGGGCCGCAGCCTGTCGGTGTTCTGCCGCATGATGGTGGTGTTCTTCCTGCTGTACCGGGCCTGGGGCCGTTTCCTGCGCCTGGCCGATATCCGCAACATGCTGCTGGTCGTCCTGATCACCCTGGTCTCCATGGCCGCGAGCCTGGCCGTGGACCACTGGCTGGGCTGGAACGAGGGCGGGGGGTTCCTGGCCCGGCTGCTGGGCCTGATGGGCGCCGCGGGCGTCGGCTTCGGTCTCTTCGTGGCCATTTCCGCCGCCGTCAGGTTGCCTGAATTGACGGCGGTCCTGGCCATGATCCGACGCAAGAGGCCGGTCTGATCAGGGGAATTCCACCGGCACCAGGGTGGGGCTCCCACCGGTGACGTAGGCCCCGCCGGGCAGTTCCTCGCTGACCACCGTCGGCAGCGGCCCCAGTTCGAGCAGCCCGTCGGCCGGGGTGGTATCGATCTCGTAGATGCCGTACAGCGCGTCGGTGACCACCATCATCTCGCTGGCCTGGATCGTGGGCGGCAGCTGGTAGGTCGCGTTCTGATCGGTCTGCCAGCCCACGAAGATATCCGGTCTGTCCTCGCGGTGGACGATGTACTGGCCCGGCCCGGGTTTCTCGACGCTTGTCATGCCGTCCAGGATGGCCGCCAGCAGGTGGTAGCCCCAGAAACCTCCGGTGGGCTGATGGTTCGCGTCGATGAGCTGGAGCTGGGAATTGCCCCAGGTGGGTCCGCTGTTCGGGTCGTATTCCCGGCCGAACATGGACAGCCAGATGCTGAGCTTGAGGTCGCGCGACAGGCCGTCGAGGTTGATGTCCAGCGCGGCCAGGAAATGCTCTTCGGGGGTGATCACCGGGTCGTAGGCCAGGTTGGGCCCCCCGCATTCGGCCGTCAGCAGAGGCGTGTCCCCGACGCTTTCGCGGATCCTGTCGATGCGGTACTGGTTGTACTCCACCGGGCCGTACAGGTGCAGATCGGCCATGTCGTAGCGGCTCTCGGCCAGGACCCGTTCCCGGGTCGCCACCGCATCATCCACCAGGGGGTGCTGGGCGATGTCCACGGTGAGGGAATCCTGGACGGTGTCGTTGTAGAACCTGCGGGCGGTGTAGTTGCCTTCGCCGGCGTTGAGCACCATGGCGTCCAACCCGATGGACGGGATGCCGCCCAGGACCACGGTCGCCTCGGGATCGTTCCCCTTGACCGCGTCGTACGAGGCGTTGAGCAGGTCGATCAACTGGTCGATGGTCCCGGTCCAGCCGCCGTAGTTGTTCTGGGGCGAGGGCCACTCGTTGATGAACTGATAGTACTTCACGGGGCGCAGCAGCCCCGGCATGTCGTCGACCCCGTCCTTGTTGTAGCGCTGGACCACGTGCGCCACGAAGTCCGACCAGTCGTTCATATCACGCGGAGGCCGGTTGGCGGCCGTCAGATCCGTGGCCTCGGTGCCCCACGGGGCGTCGCACTGGAAGGTCAGGAAGACGTCGATCCCCAGCCCCTGCAGGACCTTGATCTTGTTGTCCATGGCGTTCCATTTGAAGTCGCCCTTGGCCGGTTCCCGGTACCGCCAGTACACGGTGAAGCGCACCACGCCGAACCCGCACTGGGGGAAGAGGAAGTAGGTGCTCAGATCATGGGGGGGGAAGCCCAGCCCCAAACGGGGGTTGGGTTCGAACGCCAGGTTGGCCAGCATGAGGCCGGAGGTCTTGAGGTTCGCGGGCTGGTTCCAGGTGAGCTGCACATCCGCGGTCCGCGGGCCCGTGGCCGTACCGTGGCCATCGGCCGCCTGGACGACCGAACCCATGACCGCAACCAGCAAAGTGATCAGGACAACCGTGGCGATCTTTCTCATATCTCAACACCATCCCTGCCGTGCAGAATGTTCATCCTCGTGACCGAACACGAGAAAAAGGCAAGTTGCGTGCCGGGGGTGCGGGGTGCCGGACCGGGCGGGATGCAGCCGGGGGCGCGCCTGTCAGGTGATTGAACTACAACTTGTTGCAGGGGTTGGCTTCCGGGGCGGCGGCGGGATACGCACCGGTGTGGCACGTTGGCCAGGATGCAGATTGCAAGCCGGGATCACCCCGCGCCGCGGTCCCGCATGAGCCAGCACCACCCGGGCCAGGTGACGCCCTTGAGCTTCATCTTCCAGGCGCGCAGGCCTGCCAGAATCCGCCAGGGGATCAGCCTCGCCGCCGCCAGGGCGCTCTGCAGGACGAGGCGGTCCAGGCGGGTGAGTGCCCCGGCCGGCCGGGCGGGATTCTTGAAGCTGGTGTTGGGCGCGTAGCGGACCGCGAGCATGGTCTCATCGAATTCACAGCCCAGGAAGGCCGTGACCCGCCGCAGGGTGCCGGGGGTGTCGTCCAGCAGTTCCTCGTAGGTGAGCAGCAACGCCCGGTCGCTGCGCCGGCAGAAATCCGCCAGGGCCCTGGCGTGCAGGGAGATGGCGAAGCCGCCGGCCAGCACCTTGGGGATCCTCAGCACCGGTGCAGGCGGGCGGCGACCGTAGGCCCACAGGCGCGATCGCATGAGGGAGGCCGGGCTGCGCAGGATGCCCAGGAAGAGGGCGTCGGGAAACAAGCCTGCCAGCTCCGGCCCCAGCATGGTGTGGTCGGGGCTCTTCTCCAGCCAGAAATCGGCCCCCTCGCGCCGGGCGACGTGGTCCATCACGAGCCGGAAGGCACCGGCGTAGTCGCGGGGGCAATCGGCCAGGAACCGGTCCCTGTTAAAGCCCGACAGCAGGAAGTAATCGCAGGTGGTGAACGCGGTGCAGAAGCGCCGGAAGTTGGCGTCGTCCCCGAGGTCGCCGAAGGCGCGGGCGAAGTGCGAGAAGAAGATGCTCTCGTGGATGCCGCGGTGTTCGGCGGACTCCACCGCGGCGATCAGGGGGTGCCCCCCCAGGCAATTGGCCAGCCAGGTGGTGCCCGATCGCTGGAGTCCCAGGACGAAGATGGGGGTGGGGCTCATGGGGGATCACCCGTCCTTGTCGTGGCCGGCGGTCGCGGCCCCGGCTGTGTGCGCGGTGAACAGCTCCAGTTGCCGACGAACGTTCTGGACCAGGTTGAAATCCCTGACGACCTTTTGCCGGCCGCGGCAGGCCATGGCGTAGGCGGTCTCGGGATCGTCGTGGACTTCCCGCAGGCAGGCGGCGATGGCGGCCGCATCCTCGGGCTCGACGAGGAACCCGGTCTCGCGGTCGCCGACCAGTTCGGGGATGCCCGAAACCCGCGTCGTGATCACCGGCCGCTGATGAGCCAGGGTTTCGATGACCACGTTGGGTATGCCCTCGGTGCGGCCGCCGGGGCCGATGATGCTCGGGACCACGACCACGTGAGCCAGACCGTAGTAGCGGCTGACGGTTTCGTGGGGTTGGGGGCCCAGGAACTCGACCCGGTCCTGCAGCCCGAGCTCGGCCACGCGGGATTTCAAGTGCTGCTCGAGGGGGCCGGCCCCGATCAGGGACAGCTTCCAGTCGCCCAGCGCTCCGCCGGCTTCAGCCAAGGCATCGAGGAGGAAGTCTATGCCCTTGCGCACCTCCAGCGAGCCCACGTAGAGGATCCGGAAAGGCCCGTCGGGAGTGCGCGCGAGGGCGGGCACCTGGTCGGGGTCCAGGCTCGAATGGATCACGTGCATGCGTCGCCCGGCCAGGGCGGGGACCCTCTCGGTGAGGAAGCGCACGTTGTAGTCGGTGATGGTGCGTATGAAAGCCGCCTCGCCCAGCTTGCGGTCCAGCATGGCCTGGGTGATGAAGATGTCGTGGGCCCGGCAGCTGACGCTGTAGGGCAGACCGGTCATGCGCCCGATGATCCAGCAGCAGGTGGCCGGGTGGGAGGCGAATTCGGCGTGGACGTGGTCCGCGCCCCAGGCCTGCAGGTCCTCGGCGATGGCCAGGCATTTGGGCAGGATCACCAGTGACTTGGCCAGGGTGACGGGGTGGCGCCAGAAGCCCATGATCAGATCCAGCTTGATCCTCATCAGGGTCAGGGGTCTGCGCACCAGCGCACGGCCGAGGGCGCCGAGGACACGGCGATCCACGAGGTAGCCGAAGGAACGGGCCCAGCCCAGGATGGGCCGCGCGAAATCATGGACCTTGTCGTGCTTGCGGAAGCCGGACATGTGGTAGAGGCGGATCTCGTGGCCCTCGCGCGAGAACTGCATCACATCCCGCAGGATGAAGGTCTCGGTGGTCTTGGGGAACTCGGTGACGACGATTCCCAGCCGCATGGCATTCAGCCCCTCTGTAGAAGTTTCGTGGCCAGGCGCACCATCGACCGCGTGGCCTGGCAGAGCATCAACGCCGGATACCAGTAGTAGTTGCCCAGCCCGACGGCGACCTGGGCCCGGAAATAGAAGGCGTCGGCGGCGGTGCAAGGCAGCCCCAGCACGTCCTTGCCGACGTGGATCCGGCTGATCAGGCTCGGGTCTTCACCCGGCCGGTTCTCGAACCAGCCGCCGGTCGTGGCGGCGAAGCCGGCCTGCAGGGCCAGCTCGCGCGCCCGGGGCGTGGTGTGGTTCTGGGGCCAGCAGAACAGGTCGACGGGCTTGCCCAGCATCTCGCCCAGCTCCCTGCGGCAGCGCTGGAATTCCGCGCTGACCCGGTCGCGGTATTCCTGCTCGGATTCGCGGCGGCCGTCCAGCCAGCGGCGGGCGGTCAGGGAAGGCAGGTTCTCGGGAACGGGGGATCCCAGGGGCACGGCGGCCGGTTCCTGCTCCAGATACCAGCGGCTCTTGTTGCCGGGAACCGCGGCCCACTGGAGCCAGGCCAGGTTCCGCCAGTTGGCGGCGGTCAGCTCGCCGACGACGCGCGGCCCCACGGCCACCCGGCCGTGATCGGTGCCGTGGGACTGGACGTCGATCAACCCGGTGGCTTCCATGGCTGCCAGCTCGGCCCTGTTCAAATAGCCGTCCCACTGCAGCGGCCGGGCATCGGACGGGTCTTCGGTATCCAGGCTGGGCCGGAGCTCCGCGCCGGGGTCGATGAAGTCCAGGGAGACGAACAGCGTGGCGGGCATGCCGTGCCGCTTCAGGTACGGCAGGGCGGCCACCCAGTTGTCCAGGTAACCGTCGTCGAAGTGCAGCACGACCGACCTGGCCGGCAGGGGGCGGCCTTCCCGGCGGCAGGCCACCAGTTCCCGGGTGGGAACGACCCGGCAACCGGTGTCCGCCAGCGTCTGCAGCATGCGGGCGAACAGATCGCTGCCCAGGGAGATATCCGGGGCCCAGGGCAGCCAGTCGGGGGCGTCCGAGACGCTGTGGAAGGTGAAGACAGGCACGGCGCCGGGGCGGTAGAGGAACCTGTGGGTGACCGCGGCTGTCACCGCCGGCAGCAGCAGCCACCACCAGGATCCGGACCACACCAGGCCGACGATGCCGGCGCACACGGCCAGGAACAGGGCCGACAGGGCCGCCACGGCCCTCAGCTTGCGGCGCTTGCGGGGGCGGCGGTTAAGGGGGGTTTCGGGGGTGTTCACGGCAGCCACCGCTTGATCATGGTGGCCGCGCCTCCTGTGAAGATCTTCTTCCAGGGCAGCTTGAGCCCCGCTTCGAGCGGCCGCAGCATCCGTTGCCAGAGGAGCTTCAGCCGCCAGGGCAGGGGCCGGCACCTGGCTTCGGGCCGGTACCCCAGCCGGGACATCTCCGGCTCGGATTCGTGCTCGATGATGGCTACCTGCACCGGGGTCAACCTGTCCCGCCACTTGTACAGGGAGGCCGGGTTGAGCGGTTTGAGGACCGGAAGATCCCGCAGGGTCTTTTCATCGTCGGGGTAGAGCCGGTAGAGGGCGGCGTCGGAGCGGGCAAGCATGTTCGGATGGTATTGCTCGCCGATGAAGTCGCAGATCCTCCGGAGGACGGACTCCCCGTCGGCCACCAGATCCTCGTAGCTGACCAGCATGACGTTGCCCTGCCCTGCCCTGGCCAGGACACCGCGCATGCTGCGTCGCCAGCGCCGGGCGTGGACGTGGGGGAAGCGGCTGGACCGGGCCCAGTTCTTGGCCAGGATGGAAGAGGTGACGGCCCGGGGGTCCCGCTGCATGTAAAGGACCCTGGCGGCGGGAAACCACTGGAGCAGGGTGTCCAGGTAATCCGCGTGGCGGGGGGTCTTTTCGCCCCACCGCGCCTTGCCCGTCCGGGCGGCGTACTCCTGGCAGATGGCGGTGAAGATGCCGCGGAAACCGGGATCGCCCAGGCCGTCGATGCGCGCCCGCACCCCGGCGGGCGTGATGCCGAAGGAGGGGAAGAGCTCGCCGGCGGTGAGCTTGCTCCAGAACAGTTCGAAGTCCCGCGGACGGGTGGGGTCCAGGTGGCCGTAGATGCGCATCCAGCTGTTGAGGAAATTGGTTTCCGGGGCGATGGCCAGCTGCGGGTGGGAGCTGAGCATCATCCGCATCAGGGTGGTCCCGGAGCGGGGAAGACCGATGATGAAGACCGGACTGTCCTGATCCTGGCCCTGGGTCATGGTTCGTTGATGATGCGGTCGACGATCCAGACCGACGTGATGATCGACAGGGCCGGCAGGATGTTGCGCAGCACGTACCCCACCTTGGCGACGTTGGACTGGGATACATGGATCCTGTCGCCGGGCTGCAGGGGGATGTCGCCCTGGGTGACGGCCTCGAAGTAGGTGAACTTGTAGACCGTGGAATCGGTCCCCGTATGCCTGAACAGAAGCAGGTCGTCGAAGGATGCCGAGTCCATGTTGATGCCGCCCGCGCGGGCCAGGCCCTCGACCAGGGTCGTGCCCTTGCTGGGTATGGGGTAAGGACCGGGGGCGGCCACATCGCCCAGGACATAGAACTGATTCTCGGTGACCGGCGGGATGAAGAGCTTGTCGCCGTCACGCAGCAGGATGTCGAGGTTGGCGTTGTGGCCGTGCTCGGAGGCCCACAGGTCCAGCTCGTGGACCTGGCCGTCGCGGGTCAGCAGGACGCGCGTCAGGTCGCCGTCGGTCCGGGGGCCTTCGGCGGCGGCCAGGGCCTCACCGACGGTCATCAGGGCGTTGGACAGGAATACGGTGCCGGGCTTCTGGACCTGCCCGTTGACCAGGACCGGGTGCGCTTCGTAGTCCACGACTTCCAGCTCGACCTGGGGTGACGGGATGATGTCCTGGTAGGCGTTCTCGATGGCCACGGCCGCCCCCTTGAGGGACAATCCGGCGACGGTCACGGTTCCGATGAAGGGCAGCTGGATGTCGCCGTTGGCGTCGACGGTCGAGACGTTGCGCCGGTTGTTGCTGTTGGCCGGAACCGTCGAACCCAGGTCGGGCCGGCCCCAGACGACCACGGTCAGGACATCGTTGACCCCGATCCGGTACTGGGGACGCGGGTTGAGAGCGGAGATCACGGGCAGGTCCGTCGCCGCGGCGGCGGTTGTAGCCGGTGCGGCGAGCTGGTCCCGGAACAGGTCATCCAGGCCCCTGGTCGTGTTGCCGCCGTAGTTCGTGGCGCCGCATCCTGTCAGGACCAGAATCGACAGCATGGCCCCCAGACCGAGGTTCCGCTTCATCACGTTCATCCGTTTCCTTTCCTTGACCCCGAGGGCCGGACCGCCGGGCGATCCGATCATCATGGTGTGTATGCTGGGATTCGCCGCAGGAGGCATCCCCTGTTCTATCGTCCCCGGCGGCTTCAGTATAAAGAGGCAATTGCCAAAAAAATCAACCCCCAACGGGATAATTCAGCAAAGAGCCGGTCCGGTGGCCAGTATCCCCGTGGCCGACCAGCGGCGCAGGGACCACCCGGAACCGGCGGCGGCCACCGCCCCCAGGTGGCCTTCGTCAGGCGCCAGGGAGAGCACGGTCAGATCGGATATTCCGGCCGCACCGGGGCCCGCGGTGAGCCCGGGCGGCGCATCCGGGGCGAAGGTCACCGTGAACGACGACAGGGGCATGGAGATCCCGCGGCCCAGGGCCTTGACCGCAGCCTCCTTGACCGTCCAGAGGGTCAGGAACATCCGCGCCCGCTGGGAGGCCGGCGCGTCTTCCAGCACCCGGATTTCCGCGGGCGACAGCACCCTGGGGGCCAGGTCCAGGGGCTTGACCCGGCGGTCGGCCCGTTCCACGTCCACTCCCACGGGCCGGCCGGCGGCGGCAAATGCCATGAGGACCATGTTCCCGGCATGGGAGACGTTGAACTCCAGGATCAGAGCCGGGTCACCGGTTTCCAGCCGGGGCTTGCCGTGGGCGCCGGCGGCCAGGGCGATATCCCGCGGGCCGCAGCCGAGGTAGCACCCCAGGAGCAGGCGCAGGCCGGCCCTGGCGACGCTGAATCGCCGGCGGTCTGCGGTCTTGAGGAAGCCGTCGGCGCGGGCCTGCTCGGCAGGGTTCAGGATGCCGCGGCAGCGGGCCAGGACCTCGGCGGGCAGATCCACGGGGCAGCGCCACACGTGGACCTCGTCTGC
>JANTFX010000005.1 GCA_024763215.1 Candidatus Krumholzibacteriia bacterium
TGCTCGATGTGGCGCTGGGCTGACCAGGGTCCACGCTGAACCAGGCGGGCCAATGCCCACCTAATTGCTTCAGATTCCGGAAGATATCGGGATGGGGCGGGGCAGGTGCCTCTTGAAGTCCGCCCGCCGGGCTGGTAGAATCCCCGCCGTATAACCCGGATCGTACACGAGGGTGAAAGTCGTCCGGCGCTTGCCGGGCGCGACGTACCTTCGTGCACGGTTCGGGTTGAGCTGACCCAACAGTAAAGGAGAGGCAGCATGTACGGGATTGTTGGCTATGGCGCTTACGTGCCACGGTTCAGGATCAAGGCCGACGATATCGCCGCCCAGTGGGGCGCCGACGCCGAGGCCTTCAAGAAAGGGCTCCTGCTCGAGGAGAAGACCGTTCCGGGGCCCGACGAGGACACCATCACCATCAGCGTGGCCGCCGCGCGCGACGCGGTCAAGCGCGCGGGCATCGATCCGCAGCTGATCGGCGCCTGCTACATCGGTTCGGAGAGCCACCCCTACGCGGTCAAGCCCTCGGGCACGGTGCTCATCGACGCCATCGGCATGGGCCCGGACTGCCATGTGGCCGACTTCGAGTTCGCCTGCAAGGCAGGGACCGAGGCCATGTTCGTGGCCTACTCCCACGTCAAGTCCGGCGAGATGCCCTACGCTTTGGGCATCGGGGCCGACACCAGCCAGGGCGCGCCCGGCGACGCCCTGGAATACACCGCGTCGGCCGGCGGCTCGGCGTTCATCATGGGCAGCGAGGGCGTGGTGGCCGAGATCCTGCACACCTACTCGTACACCTCCGATACGCCCGACTTCTGGCGCCGCGAGGGGGAGTTCTACCCCCGTCACGCCGGACGCTTCACCGGCGAGCCCGCCTACTTTCACCACGTGCTCAGCTCGTGCCGGGGCATCCTCGAACGCAGCGGCATGAAGCCCGCAGACTTCAAGTACGCCGTGTTCCACATGCCCAACGGCAAGTTCCCCCTGCGCGCGGGCAAGGCCATGGGCTTCAAGAAGGAGCAGCTCGAACAGGGCTGGGTCGTCAACCTCATGGGCAACACCTACAGCGGCTCTTCGCCCACGGGCCTGGCCGCCTGCCTGGACGAGGCCCAGCCGGGCGACCACATCCTGGTGACCTCCTTCGGCAGCGGCGCGGGTTCGGATTCCTTCATCCTGCGCGCCACCGACCGGCTGCCCGAGGTGCAGCCGTTGGCGCCCAAGGTGCGCGACCAGCTCGCCGACCGCCGCATCCACCTGGATTACGGCAAATACGTGGCATATCGCGGCAAGATCCGCATGAACGAGGTCTAGAAAGGGGGCAGACATGAGAGACGTAGCTGTGATCGGCACCGGCTTGACGAAGTTCGGCGAACTCTGGGACACCCCCTTGCGGGACCTGTTCGCCATGGCCGCGGCCGATTGCCTTGAAGATGCGGGAGTCGCCCGCGACCAGATCCAATCGGCATACATCGGATGCATGACCAGCGGGATGTTCGTGGCCCAGGAACACCTGGCCTCGATCCTCACGGATTACGCGGGGCTCAAGGGCATCGCCGCCACGCGGGTCGAGTCGGCCTGCGCTTCGGGCGGGGCCGCCTTCCGCGCCGCGTACCTGGAAGTGGCCAGCGGAGCCAGCGATTTCGTGCTTGCGGCCGGCGTGGAGAAGATGAACGACGGCGCCGACGCCACCGCGTGCTTGGCCGCGGCCGCTGACCAGGAGTACGAGGTATTCCACGGGGTCACGTTCCCCGGCCTGTACGCCATGATCGCCCAGGCGCATATGGCCAGGTACGGGACGACGCCCGAGCAACTGGCCGCCGTGGCGGTCAAGAACCACCACAACGGGGCCCGCAACCCCAAGGCCCAGTTCCAGATGGAGATCACTCCGCAGACGGTGCTGGGCGCCGTGCGCGTGGCCGAACCCCTGGGGCTGTTCGATTGTTCGCCGGTGACCGACGGCGGAGCTTGCGTGCTGCTGGCCCCGGTGGAGGTGGCCAAGAAGCTGGGCAAGCCCATCGTCAAGATCATCGGTTCGGGCCATGCCACCGACACCATCGCCCTGCATGATCGCGAGGACTTCGCGTCGATTCCCGTGGTGGGCCTGGCCGCACAGAAGGCCTTCCAGCAGGCGGGCATCGGCATCAAGGACGTCGATTTCGCCGAGGTGCACGACTGCTTCACCATCTCGGAGATCGTCTGCACCGAGGAGCTCGGCGTGTTCGAGCGCGGCCAGGGCGGACCCGCGGCCGCCGCGGGCGAGACGGCCCTGGACGGCTCGTTCCCCATCAACACCTCGGGCGGCCTCAAGAGCAAGGGTCATCCGGTGGGGGCCACCGGCGTGGCGCAGATCTGCGAGATCCATGCGCAGCTGACCGGCCGGGCCGGTGACCGCCAGCTGAAGAACCCCCGCCGCGGCCTGGCCCAGAACATGGGCGGTTCGGGCGGCAGCTGCACCGTGCACATCCTGGAGGTGGAATCATGATCACACCGCGTTATCACCGGGAGATTCCCCAGCGCTACCGGCTCGAGGCCGGCAAGTGCACCGCCTGCGGCGAGATCCATTTCCCTCCGCGCGCGGTGTGCCGTAAGTGCGGGGCCCGTGAGTTCGAGACCGTCGCCCTGCCGCGCCACGGCAAGGTGCTGACCCACACCACGGTGTGGATCCCGCCGGCCCCGTTCGAGGGCCAGAAGCCGTACGTGAACGCCGTGGTCGAGCTGGATAACGGCGTCAAGCTGACCTGCATGGTGGCCGAGGCACCGCCGGACGAGGTGAAGATCGGCACCGAGGTGGAGCTGGTCTTCCGCCGCCTGCAGCACGGGCCGGTCTGGGAGGTCATCCAGTACGGGTACAAGGCCCGTGTCGTGAAGGCCTAGCCGGAATGGGCAAGGGCAAGTACAAGGGCCGCCGCGCGGCGGCCTTTGTCTTCGATCTGGACGGAACCCTGGTCGACTCGGGCGAGGACATCGCCCGGTCGGCCAATTTCGTCCGGGGGCATTTCGGGTTGCCGCCGTTGCCCGTGCCCCAGGTGATCGGGTACGTGGGGGACGGGGTGGAGATGCTCATGCGGCGCACCCTCACCCTCGGCGATGTTTCCCATGCTCAGCTTCCGGTCGAGCAGCTGCAGGAAGGGCTGGCTGTGTTCCGCCAACATTACGATCGC
The DNA here is from genome assembly GCA_024763215.1 of Candidatus Krumholzibacteriia bacterium. Lineage (GTDB taxonomy): Bacteria > Krumholzibacteriota > Krumholzibacteriia > LZORAL124-64-63 > LZORAL124-64-63 > JAHJTW01. The sequence goes on from JANTFX010000005.1 coordinate 3,159, forward strand.
CACCTGCTGGACAATACGAAGCTGTATCCGGGTGTGCTGGATGTTCTGTTGCGCTATCGCGCCTTCCCCCTGCTGCTGGCCACCAACAAACCCCGCGCCTTCACCGACCGGATCCTGGAGGGGCTGGGGATCCACGGTGCATTCGGGAATATCGTCGCCGGTGACGAAACCCCCGCGCGCAAACCCGACCCCGAGCATATACGACTGGCCGTCGCGGGCCTGGACGTGGCACCGGAGGAGGTCGTGGTGGTCGGGGACAGCCCCAACGATGTTGCTGCCGGGCGCGCCTTCGGCGCCGTGACCGTGGGGTGCGCCTACGGCCTGGTCCCCGAGGGCAAGGTCAAGGCCGCACGGCCGGACCTGCTCATCCAAAGCATCGGTGAGCTGGCGGAGCTTTTCCCCTCCAGGTGAGCCCCGGATATTCCCCTACAAAAATAACCCCAAATTTATCTTGAATAAAATACTAGAAATAGGATATGCTTAATCCTATTAAGCGACCTGGGGGATTGACGGGAGAAGTAACTCCATGGAAGAAAAAACCTTACATCTCAGGGAGACCGCTCGGGCCTCCCTGCCCGCCTCGGGTCTGGTCCGGCTGATCATCCACCTTGTGGTCTGGTTGCCGACCGCCGGTGTGGTCGGGGCGGTGGCCCTGGCCTGGAGCCGGGGGGTCGACGCCTTCGCCTTGGTGCTGCTGGCGGCGATGTACATCCTGACCGTCATGGGGGTGGAGCTGGGCCTGCACCGCCTGGTTTCCCACCGGGCCTTCAAGGCCCATCCGGTCGTGGAGGCGATCCTGGTGATCCTGGGGTCCATGGCGGCGCAGGGCGGCGCCCTCTACTGGGCTTCGACCCACCGGAGGCATCACGCCTTTTCCGACCGGCCGGGCGATCCCCACTCTCCCCACCTGCACGGTGCCGGGCGGCGGGGTCGGCTGGCGGGCATGGCCCATGCCCACATGGGTTGGCTGTTCGCACCGGTGGAAGCCGACTGGCTGCGCTTCGTGCCGGACCTGGTCAAGGATTCCCGGCTCTTTACCCTGCACCGGCTCTATTTCGTCTGGCTGCTGCTTGGGCTGTCGGGGCCGGCGTTGCTCGGCCTGCTGATCACCGGGAGCTGGTGGGGAGCCCTGGAAGGCTTCCTGTGGGGCGGGCTGGGCCGCATCTTCCTGGTGCACCACGCGGTTTGGGGCGTCAACTCCCTGTGCCACATCTTCGGCAGCCGTCCCTTCGCCACCCGTGAACAGAGCCGCAACCTCTTCTGGCTGGCGCTGCCGTCTTTGGGCGGCGCCTGGCACAACAACCACCACGCCTTCCCCCGCACCGCCGACAACCGCCTGCGATGGTGGCAGTTCGATTTCTGTGGCCTGGTCGTGCGGCTGCTGGAGCGCGCCGGCCTGGCCCGGGATGTCCAGTACGCCGACGAGGCGGCATTCCGGGCGGCAGGAAAAAACAAGGACACCCCCGACATGGTCATGGAGGGTTGACATGCTGAATCAGGAAAATGTCGCGGCCATGGGCAACGTGCAGGATGAAGCTCCCTACACCGTGGCCGGACCCGTCGAGCACCGCAGACTGCGGATCATCGCCGGGCTGGTGGTGGTCGTGCCCCTGCTGGGAACCATCCTGGCGCTGTGGCTGGCGGTGACCCGCGGGCTGGGGGCGGTGGAGATCTGGTCCTTCGGCGTCAGCTATGTCCTGACCATGATGGGGCTCACGGTGGGGTTCCACCGCCACTTCGCCCATCGCTCCTTCCGGACCGGGACCGCCATGCGGGTGATCCTGGCCGCCCTGGGATCCATGGCGGGGCAGGGGCCGGTGATCTGGTGGGTCGCCACCCATCGCCGGCATCACCGTTTGAGCGACCAGGACGGGGATCCCCATTCCCCGCAGCTTGCCGAAGGCACGGGGATCGCCCGGGTGGTCAAGGGCCTCTGGCAGGGCCACATCGGCTGGCTGTTCTCCGACCGCATCAGCAACTGGAGCCTGTTCGCCCGCGACATGATGAACGACCGCCTGGTCGTCAGGATGCACCGGCTTTATTTCCCGTTCTTCTTGCTGGGCCTGATCCTGCCCGGGGTGGTCGCCGGCCTGGTGACCGGATCCTGGTACGGAGCTTTCCTGGGTTTCCTGTGGGGCGGCCTGGTGCGGGTCTGCATCGTCGATCACGTGCTGTGGTGCGTGGGGTCGGTCTGCCACATGTTCGGTTTGCGCCCCTACCGCAAGCGCACCCGGGATCACAGCGCCAACAACCTGGCGGTGGCCTTCCTCGGCTTCGGCGAGGGTCTGCAGAACAACCACCACGCCTTCCCCCGCGACGCCTTCCACGGCTTCCGCTGGTATGAGCCCGATCTGGGCGCCCAGATGATCCGCCTGCTCAAGGGGCTGGGGCTGGTCTGGGACGTGGTCGCGACCCCCCACCAGGACCTGAAGCGGGCCGAGGACCGCCGCACCGAGGCCGCCTGAAATTCTTTGCGCCCCAACCGATGGGAGTTCATGACATGTTGGAAAAAGTACTGAATCTGCTGGGCCTCAAGCGCCGGAAAAAGGAGGTCGTCTTCGACAGCCAGCCGCGCACCGAAGCGGAAATCCATGCCGGGCTGGTGGCGGCGCTGGCGCAGCGGGCGGGCGTCGACCGCGCCGGGGTGGACCCCACACGGACCTTCGCCCAGCTGGGATTCGATTCCCTGCAGGCCATGAAGTTCACCGGGCAGCTGGAGAAGGATCTGGGCCTGGACCTGGATCCCACCCTGATGTGGGACCACCCCACGGTGGAACGCCTGACGGTCTTCCTGGCCGGGCAGATGGGGCTGGCCGGCGACAAGCGGTCCATCGCGTGAGGGGGGCAGCGGCGGCAGACGGCCTGCAGCAAGGGGCGAACGATCTGGGGGAGGTGTTGCGCCTGCGGGCGGCGGCCCATCCGGACCGCCGGGCCTATGCCTTTCTGCGCGATGGTGTGAATGAGAGCGCAGCCCTGACCTACGGGCAGCTGGACGCGCAGGCGCGGCGGATCGCCGCGCACCTGCAACAGCGGTTCTCGCCGGGGGATCGCCTGGTCATGCTGTACCCGCCCGGCCTGGAATTCGCCGCGGCGTTCTTCGCCTGCCTCTATGCGGGCGTGGTCGCCGTGCCGGCCTACCCTCCCCGGCGCGGAAAGGCCGACAAGAGGCTTGCCTCCCTGGTACGCGATTGCCGGCCCGCCGGCTTCCTGACCGTCGCGGCTGCCGGGGCGGATCTGAAACCCCTGCTGGATCCCCTGGGGGCGGCCGCCCCCCTGGTCGTGGCCACCGATGCGGTCGACGGCGTCGGAGCGGGGGATTTCACACCGGTGCCCATCGCTGCCGACGGCCTCGCCTTTCTGCAGTACACCTCCGGCAGCACCGCGGCGCCCAAGGGGGTCATGGTCACCCACGCCAACATGATGGCCAACGAGCTGGCCATCGCCGCGGCCATGGAGCACGACTCCTCCCTGGTGGGCCTGGCCTGGCTGCCGGTCTTCCACGACATGGGGCTGCTGGGCAACATGCTGCAGCCGATCTTCGTCGGCGGCAGCAGCGCCTTGATCCCGCCCCTGACCTTCCTCAAGAACCCCCTGTGCTGGCCGGCGGCGGTCTCAAAGTACCGGGCCACATCCAGCGGCGGCCCCAACTTCGCCTTCGACCTGTGCGCCCGGATGGCAGGGGCCCAGGGGCTGCCCCCGGACCTGGACCTTTCCTGCTGGAGCGTCGCCTATGTGGGGGCCGAGCCGGTCCGGCCCGATACCCTGCGCCGGTTCGCAGCCTGCTTCAAGGGCACCGGTTTCCGGGACGAGGCCTTCTTCCCCTGCTATGGCATGGCCGAAGCCACCCTCATCGTCACCGGGGGCCCCAAGGCCGCCCGGCCGGTGACGCCCCGCATCGGCACGCGGGCCCTGCTCGAAGGTCGCGGCGAGCCGCGCCGTTTGCCGGGACCGGGATCGCGCCGCATCACCGGCTGCGGAAAGGCCGTGCCCGCCCACGAGGTCCTGGTCGTGGATCCGGAAACCCGGGCCCCGTGCGCCGAAGGCGTCGTGGGGGAGATATGGGTCCGGGGGCCGAGCGTGGCGGCGGGCTATTTCCGCAACGCGGAGACCACCGCCGAGATCTTCGCCGCCGCAACCCGCGACGGCCGGGGGCCGTTCCTGCGTACCGGCGACCTGGGATTCCTGCGGGACGGCGAGTTTTTCATCACCGGGCGTCTGAAGGACATGCTGGTCATCCGCGGGGAGAACCACTACCCCAACGACATAGAGATCACCGTCGAGAGCGCCCACGCCGGGATCCAGCCCGGGGGGTGCGCGGCGTTCGCCGTGGAGGCCGGCGGCGAGGAACGGCTGGTGGTGGCGGCGGAACTCTCGCGCGCCCTCTACAGCCGGTTGCGGGGCCAGGGCGATCCGGCCGCCGGGGTGCCCGTGGCGGAGCTGGGCGAGGCGGTCAAGGAGCGCGTCTCCGGCGAGCACGAGATCCCCGTTCACCAGCTGGTGCTGCTCAAACCCGGTGCGATCCCCCGCACCTCCAGCGGCAAGATCCGCCGTGGGGCCTGCCGCAGCCTGCACCAGGGGCGGAAGCTGGAATCCCTTGCCGTCATCTGAAGCCCTCATGAACCCCACCGCCCGGGACAGCTACCACGTGCGCCGTTTCCGGACCGGCGACCGGCCCGCCATCATCGCCCTGCTGCGGCAGGTGTGGGGGGAGGACTTCGCCGCCCTGATGGACGAGCTGTGGGACTGGAAATACGACCGCAACCCGCACAACCCGCCCGGTGGCCACAACTCCATGATCCTGTGCCGGGGCGATGAGCCCGTGGGTTTTCTGGGCATGATGTCGGCCCGGCTCAAGGTGGGTGACCGGGTCGTGCCCATGGCCTGGGGCTCGGAGCTGGCGGTGCACCCGGAACACCGGGGCCAGGGGTACCGGGTCTTCGTCAACATCGGAAAGGATGCCGAGAAGCTCATTGCCGGCACCGCCCGCACACGCGAGCTGGCGGGGCTGCCGCTGGGGTTCGGCGCCTTCGACATCACGCGGATGATCAGCCACAAGCTCATCCTGCGTCCGCGCCGTTTCCTGACCGCCAAGACCGGCAACGCGGTTCTGGGCGCGGTGGGCGCGCCGCTGGTTTCCCTGGCGGTCACCGCTGCCAGCCTGCGTGCACGCGGCTGGTCCGGGGCGAAGGACGATCTGGAGCCGGTGGGTGATTTCGGCCCCGCCTTCGACGACCTGTGGGACGAGGTGGCGCCCGGATACGCGGTGATCCCCGTGCGCGACCGCGCCTTTCTGCAGTGGCGTTTCCGTGCTTGCCCGCTGCGGCGGCACACCGTGCTGGCCGCCTATCGCGGGGGCAACCTGCGCGGGTATGCCGTGCTGCGCCGGGAGGACCGCGGCGGGTTGCGCCGGGCCTACGTGGTCGACATGCTGGCTGGCGCCGGGGACAGGCAGACCTGGGACCGGCTCCTGCGGGGGGCTGCAAGGTACGCCCGCGGTGAGGGCGCGGATATCCTGACCTTCACCACCGCCGCCGCCTGGGATCTGGGCGCGACCTTGCGCCGGCACGGGTACCTGTTCCGTTCCCGCCGGGTCTGGATCACCGGCCACGGCGGGTGCCGCCCGGAGTACGAATCCCTGCGGGAGCACCTTGAACATGCGGCCTCGCTGGTGATGACCCGGGCCGATACGGACCTGGATTTCAACTACCGGCTGGAGGAGGGAACCGATGGGGATTGAGCGCCGGCCGAGGCCGGTGGCCTTCGTGCATCTGCCCAAGGCGGCCGGGACCACCCTGCACGGGATCCTGATGCGCCAGTATCCGGCCGACCGCACCCTGATCCTGGACGTGCAACGGCCCGGGTACCGGGAAACCCTGGATGCCATCACCGAGCGGCAGAAGGCCACGGCGCTCTGCCTGCGCGGGCACATGCCTTTCGGCCTGCACAGCATCACCGGCCGCGAGTTCGCCTGCATCACCGTCCTGCGCGATCCGGTGCGGCGCTTCATCTCCAAGTACCGCAACCTGGCCCGGCGCCCGGAACGCGCCCTGGAGATGGGCTTCCCTCTGGAGCGGCTGGGCTCCCTCGAGGACTTCATCACCATGCAGGTCGAGCGCAACGCCATGAACTTCCAGACCCGGATGATCGCCGGCTGGGTGGACCTCGAGGCCCCGCTGTTCCCCTACGCGGAGCCCGTGCCTGACGAGGCCCTGGCGCGGGCCCAGGCCAACATCGAGCAATATTTCACGGTGGCCGGGCTGGTCGAGAAATTCGACGAGTCGGTTGCGCTCATGCAGCTTGCCCTGGGCTGGTCCCCGGTCCGCTATGCGCGGCGCAACGTGGCCCCGGGTGCCGGCTCCAGCCCCGGCCCGGGGGGCGGCGTGCAGGATCGCCTGAGCGAGAGGATCCGCAGCCTCAACCACCTGGACGTGCAGCTGGTCGCCTTCGCGACCGCGCGCCTGGAGCACCAGATGCAGGCCGCGGGGGAGGAATTCACCCGCGCCCTGGCCGGCATCCGGCGCCGCAGCGGCATGCTCTCGCGTCTGCAGGGCCTGGCCCGGAGCATGGGGCTCGGGCGGATGGCCCCTCTGGCACGCAGGTTCCGCTGAAGGACCTGACCCTCTCCCCGGATCAGAAACGCATGGCCCCCACCGGGTTGGCACCAGGGGGACCGTATGCTAGACTGCGGCCTTCTCGCCCTGCGCATCTTTTCCCGGAGGCCCGTCATGACACCTTCCAGCCTGCCGCTGCAACCCTGGCCCCTGCGGATGCTCCTGCAGCGCGTCGACCACGAGTGGCGCACGCGTCGGCAGATCTTCAGCCTGGCCGGGAGGCGGTTCTTCCGGCCCGATCCGGCGGTGGATGTGGGCTGGGAACTGGATGGGGTGCGCGCGGCCACCCCGGTGGGCCCGGCCGCCGGACCGCACACGCAGCTGGCCCAGAACATCGCCCTGGGTTGGCTGGCCGGGGCCCGCAGCTTCGAGCTGAAGACGGTGCAGGTGCTGGACGAGCTGGAGATCCCGCGGCCCTGCATCGACATGGAGACCGTGGGCTACAACGTGGAGTGGAGCCAGGAGCTGCCGTTGCCCCTCTCGCTGCGGGAGTACGTCAAGGCCTGGGTGCTGCTGGCCGTGCTGCGCCGCTGGGAACCGTTGCAGGAGGTGCTCGGAGAGCCCGGGGATCACTTCTTCGAACTCTCGGTGGGCTACGACCTGCCGGGCGTCCAATCGGAGGCCGTCGGCGCCCTGATCGCCGGTCTGCGGGATGCTCGCGTCATGATTGACGAGCTGCGCGCCGAGATCGGCGGCCCGTTCGCGCACCTGCGGGATGTCCCGATCCCGTCGCGGATCGTGCGCACCGCGACCATCAGCACCTTCCACGGGTGCCCGCCCGACCAGGTCGAGACCATCGTCCGGCACCTGATGACCGCCCACGGCCTGGATGTCACCGTGAAGCTGAACCCGACTCTGCTGGGCCTGACGAAGGTGCGGGAGATCCTGCACGACCGTTTGGGCTACCGGGACATCGCCCTTTCGCCCGAGGCCTTCGCGCAGGATATGCAGTTCGACCAGGCTCTGGAGATGATCGCACGGTTGCAGGAATTCGCCGGCCGCAGCGGGCGGCGTTTCGGCATCAAGCTGACCAACACCCTGGTGGTCGAGAACCGGCGCGGGGTCATGCCGGGCAAGCAGATGTATCTGAGCGGCCCGCCCCTGCACGTGCTGGCGGTCACGCTGCTGGACAGGCTGTGCGCGGCCTTGCCGGGCGTGCTGCGCCTGGGCCCGGCCACTGAGGCTCCCGTGCCGGTGGCCTTCAGCGCCGGCATCGACAAGGACAACCTGGTCGATGCGGTGGCCCTGGGCCTCGGTCCGGTGACCATCTGCAGCGACCTGCTGCGGCCCGGCGGCTACGGGCGCATGGCCCAGGGGCTGCGCAAGCTGGTGCGCCACCTGAAGGACAACTGCCTGGGCGATCTGGCCGCCCTGCGCGGGCAGGTCCACCGGCAGGCCCAGGCCGCAGGCCACCGCGACGCCGTCGCCGCCTACGCCGACCGCTTGTCCGGGGCCGAGGGCGCCGACCGCTACGGCACGGCCGGAGGCTGGAAACCGCCCCGCCACCTCGACCATGACCTGCAGGTTTTCGATTGCGTGGCCTGCACCAACTGCGTGACCGTCTGCCCCAACAACGCGTTTTTCAGCGTGCCGACCCCGCCCGGCAGCGGCCTCGATGCGCGCGAGCAGTACTTCGTGCTGGCCGAGCTGTGCAACGATTGCGGCAACTGCACCACGTTCTGCCCCGAATCCGGATCGCCCCAGCGGATCAAGCCGAGGCTGTACACCCAGCCGGAGGTGTGGCGCACCAGGGGCCGGGAGGGTTTCCTGCTGAACCAGGGTGATCAGGGGGTGGAGATCCAGGGGGAGCCGGCCCTTGCCCGCCGCCTGGAGCAGATGCTGACCCCGGAGAACCTGCCCTGGCTCAGGGGCTGAGCAGGCGCTGCAGCTTCTCCAGACGGGTGCGGACGCCCGCCCGGGTGTAGGGGTCTTCCGGGTCGGCCGGCCGGCCCGGGGCCTCGAAATATGGCTTCTCCTGGTAGAGACGCCCCCAGTGGGCATCGGTTTCCCGCACCAGCTCGGACAGGGCCTCGTCGGTGCCGAGGACGCGCTCCAGGAAGTCACGGAGCAGGTCCCGGGGCGCGCCGAAATGTCGCGCCACCAGGGGCGGATTGCCGTCCAGGCGCTGCAGGATGATCGTGCGCAGGGCGCCCTCGGTGTCGGGCAACAGGTTCCGTAATAGCTCTTTGACCTGAAATATGGTTTGATCGTGGGCGGCGACGGGCGAGGCGCCCTTGAGGGCCCCGCCGGAAGCCCGCAGCAGGGCTTCGTTGGCGTCTACGGTGTGCCCGCGCAGGATTTCATGCTCCGGGGGCAGCTTGTCATCATCTTTGCTCATGACCTGACCGTAACAGAAGGAAAGCCCGCATTGAACCGGAATCCTGATCCAGGCCGGCCCGCGCATCTGGCCGGCGGCAAGCCGGCCGACCAGGGGCAGTTCCTGCTCGGGCGGCGTGTGCGCCTGCTGCGCGAGCTGGCGCCGGATACACGTGGGCATGTGGTGGATTTCGGCTGCGGCAACGGCGCCCAGACGGTTCTGCTGGCCGCGTTTTGCGACCGGGTCACCGGGGTGGACGTCGACCCGGTGTTCCTGGCGGATTTCCGGGCCCGGATCACCGCGGCCGGGTTGCAGGGCCAGGTCCGGGCCGAGGTCCTGGCCGACGGCCGCATCCCCCTGCCGGACGGCGGCGCGGACGTGGTGACCTCGTTCACCGTGCTGGAGCACGTGCCCGACGAGGCGGCGGCCCTGGCGGAGATGCGCCGCGTGCTACGCCCCGGGGGCCGGCTGGTCGTCAGCGTGCCCAACCGCTGGTGGCTGTTCGAAACCCACGGGGCCGACCTGCCGTATCTGCCATGGAACCGCGTGCCCCTGGTGAGCTGGTGGCCCAAGAGGCTACACGACCGCTGGGCGAGGGCGAGGATCTATCGCCGGCGGGAGATCGTCGCCCTGGTGGAGGCCGCCGGTTTCACGGTGACCGGCACCGCGCGCATGACCGCCCCCATGGATATGATCCCCTGGCCGCCGTTGCGCAGGCTGGTGCGGGGTGTTTTCTTTGGGCGCGACCGCGCCCTCCTTCCTTTTCTGGCCACGGAGATCCTGGTCAGTGCCGAGAGGTGATTCGATGTCCAAGTATGCAAAGGCGATGCTGATCATGAGTCTGACCGTCGGGATGATCGCAGGTTGTTCGCGGGGGCCCAAGCCACCGGAAGCGGCCGTCAAACCCCATGAGATCGTGGCTCCGGCAGGCACCCGGGTCGATGACTACTACTGGCTCAACCAGCGCGACGACCCCGAGGTGCTGGCCTACCTCAACGCCGAGAACGCGTACCTGGACGAGGTCATGGCCCCGACCCGGGCGCTGCAGGACACCCTGCTGGCCGAGATGAAGGGCCGCATCAAGCAGGATGACGCCTCGGCGCCCTATTTCCTGAAGGGCTACTACTACTACACGCGGTACGAAAAAGGCGGTGAGTATCCGCTGTACTGCCGGCGCCAGGGCAGCATGACCGCCCCCGAGCAGGTCATGCTCGACGGCAACGCCATGGGCAAGGACGAGGGCTATTTCGCCCTGCGTGGGGTGGAGGTCAGCCCCGATACGAAGCTGGTGGTCTACGGGGTCGATACCGTGGGGCGCCGGTTCTACGACCTGCACGTGCGCGACCTGACCACCGGCCGGGATCTGCCCGACGTGATCGCTCAGGTCACCGGCAACGTGACCTGGGCCATGGACAACCGGACCCTGTTCTACGCCCGGCAGGACCCCGAGACCCTGCGTTCGTACCAGATCCTGCGCCACGAGCTGGGCACAGACCCCGGCCAGGACGTTCTGGTGTACCAGGAGGACGACGACACCTTCACCTGCAGCGTCGACCGCACCAAATCCGACCGCTACCTGGTGATCGACTGCGAGCAGACCCTCAGCACCGAATCGCGCATCCTGGAGGCGGACAATCCCACCGGGAAGTTCCGGGTGTTCCAGCCGCGCACGCGGGATCTCGAGTATCACATCGACCACCAGGGCGACCGCTTTTTGATCCGCACCAACCTGGACGCGGCCAACTTCCGGCTCATGGAGTGCCCGCTGGACCGCACGGATTTCGTGGCCTGGCACGAGGTGATCCCCCACCGGCAGGACGTGCTGCTGGAGGACTTCGATGTGTTCGCCGACTGGATCGCCCTGGAGGAGCGGTTCGGGGGCCTGACGCATATCCGGGTCAAGTCCGATGACGGGGCGCTGGACAAGATCCTCGACTTCGACGACCCCACCTGGGCCGCCTGGATCGGCTACAACCCGCAGATGAAGACCGACGTCCTGCGCTACGGCTATTCGTCCCTGACCACGCCCTACACCACCTACGACTACGATCTGGGCACCGGCCGGCGGACTCTCGTCAAGCAGCAGGAGGTTCTGGGCGGGTTCGATCCGGCGAACTACCAGTCCGAGTACCTGATGGTGCCTGCCCGGGACGGGGTGAAGGTGCCGGTCTCGCTGGTCTACCGCAAGGGCTTCCAGCCCGACGGCACCCACCCGTTGCTTCTGTACGGCTACGGCTCCTACGGCATCAGCATGAGCGCCCGCTTCAATTCCCAGGTGCTCAGCCTGCTCGACCGCGGCTTCGTCTACGCCATCGCCCACGTGCGCGGCGGCCAGGAGATGGGCCGCTGGTGGTACGAGGACGGCAAGCTGCTGAAGAAGAAGAACACCTTTTACGACTTCATCGACTGCGCCAGGTACCTGGCCGACCACAAGTACACCGCCACCGACCGCATGTTCGCCATGGGCGGGTCGGCCGGCGGCCTGCTCATGGGTGCGGTGGTGAACATGGCGCCGGACCTGTGGCGGGGCGTCATCGCCCACGTGCCGTTCGTGGACGTGGTCACCACCATGCTGGACGAGTCCATACCGCTGACGACCGGCGAGTTCGACGAGTGGGGCAACCCCAAGGAGAAGGTCTACTACGACTACATGCTGAGCTACTCGCCGTACGACAACGTCACCCGGCAGGAATACCCGGCCATGCTGGTCACCACCGGCCTGCACGACAGCCAGGTGCAGTACTTCGAACCCGCCAAGTGGGTGGCCAAGCTGCGCAAGCTGAAGAAGGGTGACAACATCCTGCTGCTGAAGATCAACATGGAAGCCGGCCACGGCGGCGCCTCGGGGCGCTTCCGGCGCCTGCAGGAGACGGCCCTGAGCTACGCGTTCATGCTGGATCAGCTGGGCATCGAACAGTAGCCCATAGCCGAGCCGCCTGCCGGCGGCCTGGTCTTCAAACCTGAGAGCACGGGCCGGAATAGGCCCGTGCTTTTTTGTGGGGGCAGGAATGAGTTTTTAGAATAATTTTTGTAAATAAAAAATATATCGTGTCGATAATCATATGTTATAATAGATAAGCAATTATTGCTTCCAATCATGCAACCTGAAGCTGGACAAAAGGATGTGATGATGAAGGGATGGGCCGTGCGGGGGATCGTTTGTCTCGGTTTGGGATTGGTCATTTTTCCACTGGTTTGCCTTGCTGAACCCGTTGCCGGGACCACCGAGGAGGCCGCCAACCGGGTCTGCATCCAGTTGACCCCTTTGGCCGCCGTGGACGCGAACAAGGCGCTGGCCGCCTCGCGGTCCCCGTCCAGCAGAACCGGCATATCCTCCCTCGATGGGGTGACGTCAGCCATGGGGCTGAACCGCGCGCGCCGGATCTTCGATGTCTCCGCGGGCAAGTCCGCCAAGGACCGGTATGGCCTGGACCGCTTCCTGGTGCTGGAATTTTCGGGTCCGGTGACCGATGCGGACCTTGCGAGCATCAAACGGGATCCCGCGGTGGCGGACGCCTGGCGGGATCATCGGGCGACCCCGGCCACAGTGCCCACCGATTCCCTGTACGCCGCCAACTGGGGCCACCACAACACGGGCCAGTTCGTGACCGACGCGGGGGATACCGTCGGCACGCCGGGATTCGACGCCGGGGCTCCGGTGGCCTGGGACCAGGGCTACGGCGACCCTGCGGTGGTCGTGGCCCTGCTCGATACCGGTGTGGATACCGGTCACCCGGACCTGCGCTTGACCTCGGGATACGACTTCGGTGACGACGACCAGGACCCCATGGATGATTGCGGCACCTCCTCCATGGGCCACGGCACGGCCACCGCGGGTATCATCGGCGCCATGGCCAACGGCGTCGGCGCCGTGGGCGCGGCTCCCGGTTGCACCATCATGCCCATCAAGGTCATCCGGACCGGGGCCATCTCCGATGACATGAGCGCCGTGGCCGCGGGCATCCAGTACGCCGCCGACCAGGGGGCGGATATCGCCTGTCTGAATCTCGGGGTGCTCTCGGGCGCCTCGGATCCTGCCACCGACGCGGCCCTGCAATATGCCCACGACGCCGGCCTCGTGCTGATCTCGGCCACCCACAACCAGGACAACAACTGGATTTCCTATCCGGCGAACAACGCCCATGTCATCGCTGTCGGGGCCGCTTCTCCTTGCGGGGAGCGCAAGAGCCCGGCCAGTTGCGACGGCGAATCCTGGTGGGGATCCAACTACGGATGGAACATCCAGGATGATCCCGGGGCGGTGGACCTGCTGGGGCCCACGATTCTGCCCACCACCGACATCACCGGACCGGCTGGTTACGACGCCGGCGATTACACAGGCAGGTTCAACGGTACCTCCTGCGCCACGCCCTATGCCACCGGCGTGGCCGCCCTGGTCCTCTCGCAGAACCCCGGCTTCACCCCCGACATGGTCAGGTCGCGTCTGTGCGTCACGGCCACCGATGTGGTCAGCAGTGAAAGCGGGGTGGGGTGGGACCGCTACAGCGGCTACGGCCTGGTCAACGCCGCCGGGGCGGTGGATCCCGCCTTGCCGTCGTTCCCGACAGCCCACTTCGCGGTGGACCAGACCTATGGATGCAAACCCTTCGTCGTGTCGTTCATGGACCAGTCCTCCGGGGTCATCGATTCCTGGCTGTGGGACTTCGGGGACGGCGCGACCAGCACCGAGCAGAACCCCACCCACGCCTATTCCTACCGTGGCATCTACCATCCGACCCTGACGGTGGCCAACGCGGGCGGCAGCGCCTCGTGGACCCTGCCCGATTCCATCGATGTCGGCAGCACTCCAACGCCCTACTGGTACTTCAGCACCTCCAACGAGGGCACGGCGCCCCTGACCGTGGGGGTGCACAACGGCTCGTCGCCGGATCCGTTCACCTCGTCCTGGGATTTCGGGGACGGAAGTCCCGCCGACACCACCTTCGAGCCCACCCACACCTACACCCAGCCGGGGACCTACCAGGTGGTCCTGACCGTCAGCAACGAACGCTGCGGCTCGGCCGCGTCCCACGCCAAGACGGTCACCGTGTCCGCGCCACCCCCTCCGGGCGCGTCGTTCACCGCGGATGTGACCTCGGGCTGCGCCCCGCTGGCGGTGGCCTTCACCGATTCCATGGGCACCGACGCCGTGGCCTGGTGGTGGGAATTCGGCGACGGGAGCCCGGCCGATTCGACCCGCAGCCCCACGCACATCTACGCCGCTGGCGGGGTGTACTCGGTGAGCCTGACCGTCCGGGACGCTTATGGGCAGACCACAACCTTCACCCGCGCCGATTATCTCGCGGTGGATCAGGCGCCCGCAGCAGGGTTCGCGGCCGCCCCGACCAGCGGCGATTTCCCTCTGGCGGTGGCCTTCACCGACTCCTCCGCCGGCACGGTGGTGTCACGCCGGTGGGATTTCGGCGACGGCAGTCCGGTCGACACCACCGTCGCGCCCATCCATGTGTACACCCAGGCCGGGGCCTATTCCGTCCGCCTTGTGGTCAGCGGCGCCTGCGGAACCGACACCCTGCTTGTTCCCGGCCTGGTCAACGTTTCCACCCCGGCGCCCCCCGTGGCGGCCTTCGGGGCGAGCCCTGCGTTCGGATGCGCCCCGCTGACGGTGGCCTTCAGCGATTCGTCCACCGGCGCGGTGACCTCCTGGCTGTGGGATTTCGGCGACGGCAGCCCCGCCGACACCACCCGGAATCCCATGCATACCTATCTTACCGAGGGGTCGTTTACCGTGATCCTGACGGTGACCGGTCCCGGCGGTTCGGACACGCTGACGGTTCCGGACATGATCGGTACCACGGGTCTGCACGCGGATTTCACCGGCTTCGTGCTGCCCGAGGACCCGCGCCAGCAGCCCTACACCCCGCCCATCGGCTGTGCGCCACTGATGGTGGGCTTCGCCGACTCCACCGCCGGTCCGGTCATGGGTTGGCTGTGGGACTTCGGGGACGGCAGCCCCGCCGACACCACCCAAAATCCCCTGCACATCTACGGCCAGCCCGGCCTGTACGATGTGACCCTGATCGCCACCGGGCCCTGCGACGCCGACACCCTGACGCGGGCGCAGTACGTCAACGTTGTGCCGCCGACGCCCATCCACGCGGATTTCAGCGCCACCCCCACGGTGGGGCCGGGTCCCCTGGCCGTGGCCTTCCATGACAGCAGCACCGGGTTCGAGGGCATGTACCACCTGTGGGACTTCGGGGACGGTTCGCCTCCGGATACAACGGCCAACCCGGTTCATATCTATGACGGCGAACCCGGCAGCTACACCGTGACCCTGGTGGTGTTCGCGCCCTGCAGCACCGACACCCTGACCCGGGTGGATTACATCACGATCATGGATCCCAGCGGGGTGGGGGATACCCCCGCGCGGTTCGCCCTGGACCGGGCGTATCCCAATCCGTTCAACCCCACCACGACCCTTTCGTTCGCCCTGCCCACGGGCCGGCACGCGACGCTGGAGATCTACGACGTCTCGGGGCGCAGGGTGGCGACCCTGGTGGACGCGGACTTTCCGGCGGGCCGCCATAAGGTGGTCTGGCAGGCCGGGGCCGAGGCCTCGGGGGTCTACTTTGCGCGCTTGCGGGCAGGCCGTGACCAGGCGGTGGCCAGGCTGGTCCTGTTGAAGTAGTCCGCGCCGGGTCGATGCTCAGGTGGTGATCAGGAAGATTCCGCGGCTTTCCCCAGGGAGTCCAGCAGCGCCTCGTTGGTAGGATGCCGGTCCAGGAGCTTGAGCAGCCCGGCCATGGCCCGCATGGGATCGCTCGCGGCCGCACCGCGCCGCAGCAGGGTCAGGGCCCGGTATTCCTGCTCGGTGTAGAGCAGCTCGTCGCGGCGGGTGGCGCTCTTGCGCATGTCCAGGGCGGGGAAGATCCTCTGCTCGGCCAGCCGGCGGTCCAGGACGAGCTCCATGTTGCCGGTGCCCTTGAACTCCTCGAAGATCAGGTCGTCCATGCGCGAGCCGGTCTCGACCAGGGCGGTGGCCAGGATGGTGACCGAACCGCCGCCTTCGATGTTGCGGGCCAGGCCGAAGAAGCGCCGGGGTATTTCCAGCGCCTGGGAGTCCAGGCCGCCCGAGAGGGTGCGCCCCGAACCGCTGCCGTGCCGATTGAAGGCCCGGCCCATGCGGGTCAGGCTGTCGACCAGGATCACCACGTCGTGCCCGCACTCGAGCTCGCAGCGGGCCTGGGCCATGCACATGCCCGTCAGCCGGATCTGGGTGGTGTTGTCCTGATCGCTGCTGCTGGCCAGCACCTCGGCCGGCACGCGGCGGCGGAAATGCGTGATCTCCTCGGGCCGCTCGTCCACCAGCAGGGCCACGACCCGGGCCTCGGGGTCGTCCGCGGCGATGGCCACCGCGAAATCCTCCAGCAGCTGGGTCTTGCCCGTCTTGGGCGCGGCCACGATCAGACCGCGGGTGCCGTGGGCCACCGGCGCCAGCAAATCGACCAGGCGCATGGAGGTGTTGCCGCCTGCGCCAAGGTTGAAGCGCCGCTGGGGGTTGACCACCGTCAGGTCGGCGAACCGGGTGCGGGCCTTGAAGGCCTCGGGGGAAAGACCGCAGACCGAGTCCACCGCCCGCAGAACACGCCCCCGTTTGCCCGCTGAAGCTTTGCCCTCGACCACTGCGCCGGTGACCAGTCCGTGCTGCTTGATCAGCGCCGGGGGCACGGCCACGTCCGTGGGTGCAGGTTGCAGAGAGCGGGCCGGGTCGCGCAGGAAGCCCTTGCCTTGGCGCAGGACTTCCAGGATGCCGGTGACGGTTTCGGTCATGGCGGTTCCACCAGGGTTCAGGTCTTCAAAAGGGCAAGAAATTCCGGGAGGCGGTACCGGGCGTCCGCGGCGTGCTGGAGCAACAGCCCGCGTGCGTCCAGCACCGATACCACGTCAATATCGGGCTTCGCGGCCAGGGCCGCCACGCTCACGACCAGCAGCCATTCCTCGAATTGCTCCGCGTTGAAATATGTGACGCCCTCGTGTTCGTTCACCCCCAGGAGGATCCCGGCTTCCGGGGCTTCGAAGACAGCGGCCATCCAGGCAATTCGGCCCGTGGCCATCTCCTCCGGGGCGGAGGGGAGCGCGGCCAGCAACCGGGCGGCCAGGGCGGCGCGTGTGGCGGCGTGTTCGTGGCCGATCCATTGGCGCAGGGCTGCAGCGGCATCCTCGCCGACCAGATCCGCCGCTTCCGGGGGCAAACCGGTTGCGGGTTTGCGCGCCTCGGCGATCAGCCGCGCCAGGTAGACCGTCTGCAAGGTGCGGCTATGCGGCAGGGCCGCCTTCAGGGCTGCCAGTTCCCTCCTGGTGCCGGGCCCCAGCTCCGGGGGGATCTCCAGGCCGGACAGGTCGCAGAGCCTGCGGGCCAGCCGGTGCAATGAGTCCGGCAGCTTGTCCATCAGGGCCATGGCTTCGGACCCGGTGGCGTCCCCCTCCGTGCTCGCGGCGCACTCCAGGGCGCCGAGGATTTCCGGCGTCATCCAGCCGCGCACCCGGGCCAGCTCGGGCTCCAGTTCGAGGCGCAACCGGGCCCGGTGCAGGTCGGGCGCGCCGCCCCCCTGGAGGAATCCGGCCAGTTCGGCCCACCGCGCGCTGTCTCCGTCCAGCCGCTCGATGGCGGTGAAGGCGCGGTACTGGTAGCCGCGCAAGGCCGTGTGGAAGCCGTGCTCGCACAGCTCGCGGCCGTTGCGCAGGTACTGCAGGCCGTCCGCCCGGTCATGGAGGGCGTACCAGACATCGGGTTCGCAATCGAGGTTCAGCGCCTCGGCCAGGGTCATCTGCCTCAGATCGGGCTGGTCGGCGCCGCCGCGGTTGATGGCGCTCGATAGCCGGATGCGGCCGCTGGTAGCCTCGTAGGCGTTGTTGAAGATGATCAGCGCCCGCTCGTTGCCTTGGCCGTTCACATAGGCGTACACGTTCTCGTCCACCCAGCCGTCGTCGTGGATGAAGTCGAACAGGGCGAAGTGTTCGGCGCCGCTGAACAGCCGGCGCAGCCGCATCAGCGGGAAGATCTCGCGCTCGTGGCGCGCGACCATGTCCTGGTCGATCTGCTCGTCCCAGTAGGCCTTGCGGTACTCCATGCCGTACTTTTCGGTGAAACCCTCGATCTGGCCGTGGCCGATCATGGGCAAACCGGGCAGGGTCACCAGCAGCACCATGCAGCCGAAGTACTTGTCGCCACGGCCGAACTGCTCGACGGCGGTGCGCTCGTCGGGATTGTTCATGAAGTTCACGAAGCGCTGCAGGATGCCTGGGCTGAATTCCAGCACGTTCTTCAGCGTTTGCCTGTACTTCTGGTTGTCCTCCATCTTGAGCATGTTCATGAACGCGGAGTTGTAGACCCGGTGCATGCCCAGGGTGCGCACGAAGTAGCCCTCCATGAGCCAGAAGGCCTCGGCCAGCAGCAGGGTGTCCGGCGCCTCGGCGGCAACGCGGTCGACGACCTCGCGCCAGAATTCCACCGGGAAGACGCGGTCGAACTCCTGCTTCGTCATGCCGTGCTCGGCGCGCGAGGGGATGGCGCCGGCGTCGCCGGGGGCGGGGAACCACAGCCGCTGGTAGTGCTTCTTGGCCAGGGTCATGGCCGCGTCGAACCTGATGATGGGGAAGCGGCGGGCCACGTCCAGGATCACCCGGATCACGGCTTCGCGCACTTCGGGCAACAGGAAGTTCAGCTGGGCGGTGTCGTTCCAGGGCATGCTGGTGCCGTCGTTGCCGTGGTAGATGTAGCGCACCTGGCCGGTGTGGTCATCGATGCGCTGGAACACGACGGCGGCGTCGCGCTTGTCCCAGTACCCGTCCTCGATGCGCACGGTCACCCCGGGGGTGGTGCACAGGTTGCCGCAGGTGAAGCGGTAGGACGGGTAGGGCGGATGGTCCAGCTGCAGGAAGTACTCGGGGTGTTCGACCACCCAGCGGCTGTCGATGCCCATGTGGTTGGGGACCATGTCGCTGGCCAGGCGGATGCCGCGGCGGCCGGCGCGTTCGCTCAGGTCGCGCCAGGCGTCCTCGCCGCCCAGGTCGGCGGCGATGGCGTAGTCGTACAGGGAATAGGCGCTGGCGGCGGCCTCGGGGTTGCCCAGCCACTGCTTGATGGTGCGCGAGGCGGTCGAGCGCTCCCACAGCCCGATCAGCCACAGGCCGTTGACGCCCCAGCGCGCCAGCTTGTCCAGCTCCTGGTCGGGGATCTCCGCCAGGGTGCGTATGGGCCGCCGGTACCACCTCGACAGCTGGTCCAGCCACACGTAGACGCTCTTTGCCATCAGGACGACATCGGCCATCCAGGCGGCGTCGTGGCTGAAGGCCTCGGGCTCGTCCACGGCCTCGGGCCCCGGAAACTCCAGCACCGGCGGCGGGCCGGGCTCGCCCCCGCGGGACACGTCGGCCTCCTTCAGGACATCCAGGGCGAACTGCAGCCGCTCGAGCAGCTCGTCCGGCAGCAGGTGGGCCCAGTGGTCGCGGATCCAGGCCAGCTGGCCGGCCAGGGAATCGGGGCTGGCCAGCAAAGGCTCGCGCAGCAGATGGGTGATGGACGAACCCTGGCTACCGGGAGGTTCGAACTCGGTCAGATAGTCCTCCAGCCCAGTGACGAACGGCAGGAAGGAGGCCCGGCGGCGCAGATCCCCGTCGTCGAACAGGTGCTCGGCTTCCCGGGCGGCGGGGTTGGTGACGTTCAAAAACAGCAGGAACATCTCCAGGGTGGCCAGATCGAGCCCGGAAAGGCCGGCCTTGCCGGCGGCCAGGAAATCCTCGGGGGCAATGGTGCCGCGCTTGAGGTCGAGGGGGGGGAACAGGGTCACGAACGTGCGGTGCAGGTTGGTCACGTTGTCCGGGCCCAGCTTCTGGCTCGCCCACTGGCGGCAGCGGGCCAGGGCGCCGGGGTTCTCGTCCAGGAAATAACGCAGGGCCACCCACTGCAGGGCCTGGTTCAAGGTGCGCAGGGCCAACAGGGTCTCCGCGTGAAGCGGCGGCCGCCCGGTGGCCGCTCCGGCGGGGTCGCTGTTGACGGCGGCGGCGAGCTTGCGGATGGCGTAGGCCGCGGCCGCCGGTTCGGTTTCCGACGGCAGCAGGGAGCCCACGGCATAGCGCTGCCACGCCTGTTCCGACAGGGGAAAGTCGAACACGAAGTATTTCAACTCAAAGGGGCTGTTGCTGGCCATGGGCCGCAGGGTCCTTCCGTCTGGCTTCCTTCCGGGGTTTGCAGCTATTATGGTTGGGAACCAATGGAATGCAAGTTCACTCTGGGCGAGGAGCACGTTTTGAAGCAGATGATCCGCATCGGCAACGCCGGTGGTTACTGGGGCGACGACCTGGACGCTTTGCGGCGGCAGCTGACCGGCGGCCGGCTCGACTACATCACCATGGATTTCCTGGCCGAGATCACCATGTCGATCCTGCGCAAGCAGCAGCTGAAGAACCCCGAGCTGGGCTACGCGCGTGACTTCCTGACCCAGCTCGAGACCTGCCTGCCCCTGATCGTGCAGAAGAAGGTCAAGGTGATCAACAACGCCGGCGGCATGAACCCCATCGGCCTGGGCCGGCAGATCCGCGCCCTGGCCCGGCGCATGGATCTGGACATCAAGGTGGGGGTGGTCTACGGGGATGATATCAGCGGGCGTCTGTACGAGCTGACCGCCGCGGGCGAGAAGTTCACCAACATGGAGACCGGCGAGGATTTCACGGACGTGCGCGGCCGGGTCACCTCGGCCAACGTCTACCTGGGGGCCGAGCCGGTGGTCGCGGCCCTGGATGCCGGCTGCGACATCGTGGTCACCGGACGGGTGACCGACACGGGCATCACCCTGGCGCCCATGATCCACGAGTTCGGCTGGTCCATGACGGACTGGGACAAGATGGCCGCGGGCATCATCGCCGGGCACGTCATCGAATGCGGCGCCCAGGGCAGCGGCGGCAACATCACCGACTGGCAGGACGTCCCCTCGTTCGATGACATGGGCTACCCCATCATCGAGATGCGCCGCGACGGGGAATTCTTCGTCACCAAGCACAAGCGCACCGGAGGCCTGATCAACGAGAAGACGGTCAAGGAGCAGCTCGTCTACGAGATGGGGGACCCCGGGCAGTACATCTCGCCCGACGGGGTGGCCTTCTTCAACACCATCAAGGTGTCCGAGGCGGGCCCGGACCGGGTCAAGGTCAGCGGTGTGCGCGGCGGTCCGGCGCCGACCTCGTTCAAGGTCTCGATGGCCTACCAGGACGGCTGGAAGGCCGAGGGAGAGATCCTGATCTGCGGGCCGGACATCGAGGCCAAGGCCGCGGCGGTGGCCGACGCCTTCTGGAGCAGGGTCGGCCACCAGTTCGAGGACACCGCCACCGCCCTGGTCGGCGCGGGATCCATCTGGCCGGCGCGGCTTTCGCCGTACAGCCCCAACGAGATCTACCTGCGTTTCGGGGTGCGGGACCATGACCTGGCCAAGGTCCAGGATTTCGCCAAGGCGGTGCCGGCCATGATCCTGGCCGGCCCTTCGGGGATGGCCGTCAGCACCAGGGGTCGCCCGCGGCCCCAGCAGGTGGTGGCCTACTGGCCGGCCCTGATGCGGCGCGACGGCGTCTCGGCCAAGGTGCTGACCCTGGGCACCGACTGCAGCGAGGAGTTCCAGGAGATCCACTTCCCTCTGCGCGGCCATGAGGGTGAGCCCGCGCATAACCGTGTCAAGTCCCAGCCTCCGCGCCGCGACTGGCCCCGGGCAACGGTGGAGGTCCCTTTGCGCCGGCTGTGCTACGCCCGCAGCGGGGACAAGGGGGACACCTGCAACATAGGCGTGCTGGCTCGCAGCCCCCTGATCTACGAGTGGATCAAGGGCCATCTGACCGCCGCCAGGGTCAAGCGCTTCTTCGGGGCCAAGGTCTCCGGACCGGTCACACGTTACGAACTTGACAACCTGCAGGGGCTGAATTTCCTGCTTGCGGGCGCCTTGGGCGGGGGCGGCACCCGCAGCCTGCTGGTCGATCCCCAGGGCAAGACCATGAGCCAGGCCCTGCTCCAGATGACCGTCAAAGCCCCGAAGGCGCTGTTGCGGGGGTTGGGCTAAGCCGTGTTAATCAAAAAAAAACACAAAACAGCTTGATTCTGGTGTATCATTGAGATATAAGTTGACGGATTCCCATCTCCGGGTTCGCTCACCGGGCAGGGGGATAGTCGTCATGCAACATCAGCTCACGTCTTCAGGAGGTTTACCATGAAGCGCCTTGCCATTGTTTTCGCCCTCTTGCTGGTCACCCTGGGTGCCCAGTCCGTATTCGCCGTCGCGGCCCCCACCATCTTCGACATCCAGAACGGCATGTACGCCGAGGGTGACACCCTGACCATCGAGAACGTGACTGTCGTGGCGACGCGCTACAACGGCATCTGGGTCGCCGAGGCCCCCTTCGGCGCCTACAACGGCATCTGGGTCTACATGGGCTCGACGACCAACGTGCCCGGTGACATCGTGGACGTCACCGGTGTCTACAAGGAATACTACGGCCTGACCGAGTTGAGCAGTGCCACTGCTACCGTGACCGGTTCCGGCCCCGTGCCCGCACCGACCTACATGAGTGCGGCGTCCCTGGTTGCCGATCCCGAGCCCTGGGAAAGCTGCGCGGTTCAGATCTTCAACGGTCTGGGCGTCGTTGAGACCAGTGACGTGCTGGGCCACGGCTACTGGACCTGCCAGGCGTTTGATGGCAGCGTCGTGAATTTTGACGACTACTTCTACGATGACACCACGGTGCTGAAGGGCCAGTGCTACAACAACGCCACCGGTATCTGGGAGTACACCTGGGGCGAGTTCCGCATGGAGCCCTTTGTCGACGGGTTCCCCCTGGTCGATTGCGCAGTTGACAACGATGCCGCCAGCTTCGGCGCGGTCAAGTCGCTGTTCCGGTAAAACCTGGTTTACCTGCTTTCGGGGCCCGGCCACGTGCCGGGCCCTTTTTGGCAATAAACGAGAGGCAGGCGGGGTAGAATTCCTGTTGAGCGCGGCTGCTTTTGCACCGACAATCCCCGGATGCGGGACAGCAGGAAGGGATGCCCATGCCGCCTCTCGGCTTTTTCATCGTCTTGGCCGCCATTGCCGCCTTCGGCATCTATTCGTGGCGCAAGGATCAACAGCGCAAGCAGGCCCTGCAGGAATGGGCCGCCGGCCGCCGCTGGCGGTATGCAGCCAAGGGCTTGCGTGATTTGCGTACCCGGTTTGCGGGCCTGAAGATCCTGGATCGGGGCCACTCCCGCGGCAGCGGCAATGCCATCACCGGCAACCTGGACGGCCATGAGGCCATCTGTCTGGACTACAAGTACGTCACCGGTTCGGGCAAGAACCGCACGACCCACCGGATCGGCATGGTGATCCTGGACTGCGGGTTCCCCACCATCCCCCTGCTGATCCGCAGGGAGCACGCCTTCGACAAGGTGGGCGAGTTCCTGGGCGCCGACGACATCGATTTCGAGTCGGGCGAGTTCAGCCGCAAGTTCTACGTCAAGTCCAACGACCGCAAATGGGCCTACGACATCATCCACGGCCGGACCATGGATTACCTGATGCAGGCGCCGGCGGTGAGCATCGAGTTCGGCATGGGGGAGATCGCGGTCTACAGAAACGGGTACAACGACCCGGCCCGGCACGAGGAGGCCCTCGCGGTCGCCCGCAGGATGCTGGATTTGATTCCCGATTACGTGATCAAGCAGATGAAAGGCGGATCCAAGCCATGATCCGGATTATCCTGATCCTCGCCCTGGTGATCCTGGGCTGGGCGGCGCTGAACTACAACCTGCTGGTGCGCATCCGGCAGCAGGTCAGCGAGTCGTGGTCCAACATCGACACCGAGCTCAAGCGCCGCTACGACCTGATCCCCAACCTGGTCGAGGCCGTCAAGGGCTACGCCGCCCATGAGCGCGAAACCCTGGCGGCGGTCACCGAGGCCCGCGAGAAGGCCCGCAACTCCCATGGTTCGCCGGCCAGCCAGGCGGCCGACGAAAAGCAGCTGGTGGGCAGCGTGCAGAAATTGCTGGCGGTGGCCGAGGCGTACCCGGATCTTAAGGCCAGCGATAATTTCCTGGCCCTGCAGGAGGAGCTGGCCAACACCGAGGACCGTATCCAGGCCGCCCGCAGGTTCTACAACGCCAACGTGCGCGATCTGAACACCCGCATCGAGGTCTTCCCCTCGAACATCATCGCCTCGCTGTTCAATTTCCGCCCTGCGGAGTTCTTCGAGGTCGAGAGCGCCGTGGTACGCAAGGTCGTGGATATCTCTTTCAACCCCGAGGGGGAGGACGCATGAGCGGACGGTTGCCGTTTTTTACCCCGTTTGCCCGCCGGGCCGAAGAGCTGGTGCTGGATGCGGCGCTGGTCGAAGAAGCCGGTCTGGCCGGATGGGCGGACTCGTTCAAGCTGGGCACAGCCGGCTACCGCGACCTGCTTGATCCTGACGACCTGTTCAACCTCCAGGTCCCGTTCAACGCCCTGACCGTGGCGCTGATGCTGGCCGCCAGGGCCCAGCTGGCCGCCGAACACGGGCTGGGTTCCCTGCACATCGGGGGCGAGGTCAGGCCCCATACCCAGGAATTCATCGACCTGGCCGCGCGGATCTACGCCGCCAGGGGCATCGAGGTGCACCTGCGGCCGGCCGATCAGCGGACCACCCCCATCTGGCTGTCGTCCTTCGGGGTGTTCTGCGACGAGCTGGACGGCGGCGAGAATTTCACGGCCAGCCACAGCCAGAGCTACAAGGGCGGCTGGAAACCCATGGACGCCAGCGGCGGGCAGCTGTTGGAGATGGCGGATCTGATCGCTGTGCGCGTGCGGGAGCTGGTGGGGCAGGCGGCGTCCTCGGGGTTGAAGATCGCCCTGGCTTCCGCTGACGACCCCCTGATCCGCCGGGATTTCGATCCGGTGGACGCCTATGTGGATTACCTGCAGCAGGTGGTGCCGGCGCCCCTGCTCGCCGAGCTGCCACCTTCCTTCGCCGACGGTTTCCGGGCCGGATTCTGCACCGAAGGGGGCTCCATGGGGCCGGCCGCCCGGCGGATCTTCGGCGCCCTGGGCATTCCGGTGGCCGAGCAGGAGGGCGTGTTCCTGACCCACGAGCAGGAAAACTCCAGCTACCACGGCATCGGCGTGCTCGACGGGGTGAATTACGGCGTGGACCCCGGCAAACCGCAGATCTACAAGCATGTGGGCGCCCAGGAACTGCTGCAGTCCGGTCGTTGCCATGTATTCTTCATCTGGGATCCGGACGGCGACCGCTTCAACATGGTGACCACCGCGCCGGCGGTCCTCGCTTCGCGGGCGCAGGAAGCGGGGCTGGAGGTCGATGCCCTGGACCGGGAGCGTTGCCTGGTCTTCTTCAAGCCCAACCAGATCTACTTCATGCTGACGGCCCTGAAGATCTCGTCCCTGCAGGAGGCGGGCCAGCTCGACCGTTACGACTGGATCGTGGCCACGACCTTCCCCACCAGCTTGAGCATCGGGGAGATCGCGCAGAAGACGGGCGGGCTGAAAACCTTCCGGGTGCCGGTGGGGTTCAAGCATTTCGCCGCCCTGGTCAGGGATCTCGAAGGGCAGATCGCCGCCGGAGCCGACCCCTGCCGGGCCACCGACGTGACCGGGGCGACCACCGGGTTCGGACCCCGGCCGCGCCTGCTGATGATGGCCGAGGAGAGCGGGGGGGCGGCCATGGGGCCGGCCGAACCGGTCACCAGCCGCGGCGGCCGGCGGACCAGCCTGGCGCCCAAGGAGAAGGACGGCATGCAGATCGGGCTGATGGCCCTGTGCCTGGGGGCCCGGCTGCACCGTACCGGGGGCAGTTTCGCCGCCTACTATCTGGATCTGCTGGAGCGCTACCGGACCCGCTACCGCTTCTACCAGCGGCTGGACGTGACGCTGTTCGATGAATCCCTGCAGGGGGAGGCCAGGGAGCGGGCTCGCGACCAGGGAAACCGGCGCAAGGAAGCGGTGGTGGCCTGGTTCGCCGCCCTGGAAGACCTGCCCCTGTCCGAGGCGGCCGCGCGGTTGGCCGCGGCTCTGCCTGCGGATGTGGAGCTGCCCCCGCTGGAGAAGGTCTTCCACGCCGGGGACGGCACCTACATCGAGTTCGAGGGGCAGTGGTTCGAACTGCGGGCCTCGGGCACCGACGCGGTGCTGCGCTACTACATGGAAGGCCGCGATCGCAGCACGGTCACGGCCCTCAACGAGGCCTTCACGCGGCTGGCGATCGAGGATTGATCCGCGCCGGGGTCAGTAGCGGAAGGTGCCGTACATCTCGACGCCCGTGAAGGCCGGCTCGAACTTGCAGACCCCGCCGGAGCAGAGGAAGCCTTCCTGGCGCTGCCCGAACCAGATGTTGAAGTTGCCGCCGTCGCTGAAGGTATAGGTGACCTGCCCGGCGGGGAACGGGCCTTCCTTCTCGCTGGGACCGCGCTGCTCAGGGTACTTGTTGTTGGTTTCCAGCATGGCCACCAGCGCCCAGTGGGGCGGGGTTTCCAGCTCCAGCTTGAACCACTGCACATCGTAGGCGCCCAGGCTGAAGCCGGGGCCGCCGCCCAGCCGCACGTGCTGTTGCTCGGCCTGCAGGGTCCAGGATACGGCCGGCGACTTGCGCCAGATCAACTCCCCGACCACCGTCTGCCTGCGGCCCTCGTTCTCCTGGTAGGCGAAGCCGCCGCGCCAGGCCCAGGGCCCGCCGGTGTCCCGCTTGACCTCTCCGTAGGCCAGATCATACACGGTGGCCCCGGCCTGGTTCTCCAGGTGGGCGCCGGTGGCGCTCAGGTCCCATGGGCCGGCATGGTAGATCACGTCGAGGTTGTTGCCCTGCTCGTTGTCCGGGTTGAGGTTGTGGGGGGCGCGGTTCAGCAGGGTCCAGGTCAGCTCACGGGCCAGGGCCGGCGGCCGGTTCAGGGTGGTCTTGCCGTCGGCGCGGTCCAGGACCGCGAAATGGTCGTAGTCCATGGTCTCCCAGGAGACGGACCAGGGACCGTGGTAGAGGTTCAAATTGCCGTAGAAGGCGTTGCCGTAGCTCTGGTCGTAGGTGCCGGTGTCGGCCAGGAAGTCGTAGCGGTTCTTCCAGGCGCCCTCGACGTAGAAATCACCGCCGGAAAAATGCCGGCTGGCCCGCACCCCGGCGGCCCATTCGCGGTTGACCTTGCCGTCGGGGGCCACGTAGTCATCCGGCCTGAAGGTCAGGCCGGAAACACCCAACCGCAGCAACCCGGGCAGTTCGTACTGGCCGTCCAGGCCGCGGATGTCCACCTCGCGGGCCAGGGGGGTGCCGGAAAACGCGGTGGCCCGCCAGCGCGGCCCGTGGCCGCTGACGATCAGCCCGTCCAACCGGGTATCGATGCGGACGGTGCGATCCTCGTAGGCGTTGAAGATCAAACCGCGTCCGAACAGGCCGTAGAAGTGCCCCGCCCGCACGTTGAAGTCGCCCCGGTCGAAGCTGACGAAGCGGTGGGCGATCTTGTTCTCGCGGACGCCCTCCTCGCTGGGGGCGCGGCTGTTCAACAGGATCCCGGTGCGCAGGTTGCCGAAGGTGTAGGCCACGTCCAGCCAGTTCTCGACGATCTCGCGGCGGGTGTCGGTGTCGTAGGAGTATTCGAAGCGGTCCGAGGCGGTGGCCACGCCGGCTGAGGACGGAGCCCGCACGCTCACCGCGGGGGCGGCGGTCTCCAGCAGGGCCTTGACCCTGGCCGCCAGCTCCAGCTCGTCCCCTTCCTTGTAGCCGATGTGGCGGTAGACCTCGTTGCCCTGCCGGTCGAAAAGGACCAGGAAGGGGATGCTGCCCACGTGCAGGCGCTCCTGCAGGTCGGCCGCGGTGTCCATGGCCACAACGACGTGGTCCAGCCCTTCGGCCTGGACGATGGGCAGGACCTTGGCCACGGCCTTGGGACCGTCGGTGTTGACGGCCATCACCGTCAGCCGCCCCTCATACTGCTCGGCCAGGGCTTCGAGGTGGGGCAGCTCCTTGCGGCAGGGGCGGCACCAGGTGGCCCAGAACGAGATGAGCACGGGGCCTTGCTGCAGCGAGGCGGCGTACGAGACCCTGCCGCCGTCGGCGGTCGGCAGGGACCAGTCCTGGCCGGCGGCGGCGTTTCGGCCCAGGCCGGACAGGCTCAGCAGCAGGATCAGGACGGGCAGATGACAGCGACGGTTCCGGGTCATGGATGGGAACTTTCGGTTAAGGCTCCGGCCGCGGGGCAAATCCCGCAGCAACGGCGTTACTTGGCCATGACGAGCTTCACTGTGCGCCTGCTGCCGGACAGCTCCACCTGCGCCAGGTAGAGGCCGCCCGCGGCGACGGCGCCTTTCCGGTCCCGACCGTCCCAGGCCAGCTCCACCGGGCCGGGCTGGAAGATGCCCGTGCGCAGGGTGCGGACCAGCCGGCCCTGCAGGTCATAGACCTTGACGGCTCCGGAAACGGGGTCCTGGCCGCCGACGGTGAAACGGATACGCGTGCGCGGGTTGAAGGGGTTGGGGGCGGCCACCGGGTCGGTGATGAACAGGGAGGGCGCGATCTCCGGCGTGGAGGTGACCGCCGGGGACTGCAGGTAGGCCAGGATATCGCCCATCAACCCCTGGCGGTCGGCGGCGGAGCTGATGTTCTCGAAGCCGAAGGCCATGAAGTAGCTGCGGCCCAGGTTCCAGCCGTTGCGCACCGCGGCAACTGCACCTGGTGAATATTGGAAGCTGGGGACCCCGGCCACGACGCCGGTGATGAGGTCGGGGCTGGTGTTGGCGCCGGCCCCGCTGCCGCCCGCGAGGGTCAGCAAATAGCCGCCGGCCACGGGGTCGCCGGCCACACCCGCGATGGTGTCGTCGCCGACGTCGTCGGCCAGGAAATCAGCCCCCAGGACATGGTTGAACAGGGTCCTGGCCTCGGGGCTGTACTGGGCGCCGCCGGGGTTGCAGAAGTTCCGGGCCAGGTCCTGGCCCGACAGGACCGCGACCCCGCCGTCGTGGAGGAAGGACTGCAGCGAAAAGAGGTCGGCGGCGGTCATGGCATCCGGATTGCCACCGGCCACCCAGATGATGACCTCGAACGAATCCATCTCGGCCTCAGAAAGGGTGCCGATGGCGTCCCGGTTCCAGTAGCCGTAAGCAAGGCCCTGCCCCGTCAGCGCGTCCTGGTAGTAGGTCTCGAAGTCCTGGCCACCGTCCCCGTCGACCAGCAGGCCGTCCAGGCCGGGGGTCACCACGGAGAAAACGCGGGTTTCGCTCAGGCCGGGGTTGCCCTGGCTGGTGAGGGTCAGGGTGCTGGTCCCGGTGCCGAGGTCGGTCAGGGGGGTGATGTCCATGAGCAGATCGGTGGTGTCGCCGGCGGCAAGGGTGAAGTTGATCTCGGTCACGAACGGCGGATAGCACAGGGTGCCTTCGCAGAGCGAACCGACCCAGTCCTGCGGCATGTCCTTGACGATGGTCACGGTGTAGGTGTCTTCCACGCTGCCGGTGTTGATGACCTCGTTGTGGAAGGAATGGATCTGCACCAGGTCCGAGACGGCGCCCTGTTCGGGAACCTCGAAATGGAAGGCGTACTGGGCGGCCACGGGCGTGGCGGCCAGCAGCAGGCAACAGGCGAGCATCAGGTGCTTCATGCTATCGGGTCCCTTCTTGCGGGTTGGCAGGGGCGAAGGCGGCTACGGGCGTGACCATGGTGGAGCCGGCCTGGAGGATCGCTTGGTCGGCATCGTCCTGGACGTAGGCGATGACCTCGACGGTGGCCGGATCCCAGTCGTCTCGGGTCAAGGTGGTCTGGAAGTCGACGGGCGTTGCGGGGGCGATGATCCCCAGCCCGGTGATGTCGGGGGCCTGGTCGCGGAACACCCAGTAGAAGGTGGTCTCGCCGAGGTTGGGCTCGACCGGGGGCTCCGGGTAATCGACCTCGCTCTGGACCAGGGAGACGCGCAGGGCCTTGCCCGTCAAATCCACCGCGCCGTCGAGCGCGGTCAGGGTGACGGTGACCGGCACGGTCAGGCCGCTCACATCGGCGGTGACGTCGATCAGGAAACCGGGCGCCGGGTCCAGATCGGCGGTCACCGCATCCTTGATGCCCTGCATGTCCGGCGGATTGCCGGCGCTGCCGGCCATGGCCCCGTCCACGTAAAGCGAGGGCAGTGCGCTGATGTTGGCGAAGCCGTAGTAGAACAGCCGCGCGTCGTTCTCGGCGGTGTTGTACTGGTAATGGGGGTCGGTCACCAGGGGCCACTGCATGCTGTACTTGAGGATCACCACGCGCTGGGGCCCGAACTCGGGGTCGGCCTGCATGTCGTGCAGGTCGGCCGAGAGCTGGGGGCAGCCGTTGCAGTAGATGTTGGTGAACCCCTCGCACAGCACGGTGTGGTCGGCGCGGATCAGGAACGAGGCGGCCGGGATATCCAGAACCTGGCCCTCGGGCACATCCAGTTCCATGGCGGCCGGGAAGACGTGGTGGCCGGCCAGCTCCAGGTGCAGGAGGTGGGTGCCGGGGGTGATCCCGGCCAGGCTGGCGGGGGTGACCTGCCCGGTGTCCCGACCATCCAGGAAGATCGCCGCGCCCGCAGGGTCGGATGCGATCTGGAGGCCGGTGCTGCTCAGGGTGAAGCTCAGTTCGCGCTCGGCCAGGGGGGCCAGCTGCACCAGCTCGCTGCCGGGAGAACTGACGAATCCGTCCAGCTCGACGGTCACCTCGTAGGAGCCGCTGTCCAGGTCCTCGAAGGTGAACGGGGTGGTCTGCCCGGTATCCTCGCCGTCCAGGAAGATCGCCGCGCCTGCGGGCACCGAAGTCACCGTCAGGGTGGCCGGTGCGAAGTACGGGGCTTCGCGCCCGCAGCCGACCGCCGCGGCCATGAGGGCGGCCAGGGTCAGGGAAAAAAATAGCCGGGTGGCGACCCGGAAAGCGGGATTTCCGTTCAAGAAGGCACCATTTTCAGAAAGTGTGGCCGGTGATGATCGGAGCCATGCCCCTCCCTCAGGCACAATTATACGAAAAATCGGGATAAAACGTCAACAGGGGCGGCTTTCCCCCCTGGGAGGAAGCCGCCCCTGGACTGGCCGCAAGGTCATCAGCCGGGCTATTTCAGGGTGTAGCCTTCGGCCTCGATCACCCGCGCGGCGATGGCGTCGTGCAGCCGGCTGCGGTCGACCGGGTCGTGCTTGGCCAGCCGCCGCAGCCCCGCGGCGTAGGTCCGCAGCTCGTCGCCCTCGACGGTGGCCGACAGGACGTTGCGCGCCAGGACGGCGACCTTGTCCATGGCGTCGTGGGTGAACAGGGT
Source organism: Candidatus Krumholzibacteriia bacterium (assembly GCA_024763215.1). Lineage (GTDB taxonomy): Bacteria > Krumholzibacteriota > Krumholzibacteriia > LZORAL124-64-63 > LZORAL124-64-63 > JAHJTW01. Next base: position 34,339 of record JANTFX010000005.1, read on the forward strand.
CATCATGTCGGCCATGCCGGCGGCGCTTTCCTCGCCGTCTGCCGCGGCCTTCTTCAGCGTCCGCAGCCAGCCGCTCTCGCAGGCGTAGGCCTGCATGATGATGTCGGCGCAGTCGGACAGCACCTCCTGCTTGTTCTTCAGGTCCTTGCCGAACTTCTGGGCCGCCAGGCCGAGCACCGCCAGCACCACTTTCTTCATGTTGGCGATGAGCTTGCCCTCGGTCTCCAGGAACTCGGGTTCGCCCGGTTCCGAGAAGGAGGGCAGGCCGGTCAGCTCTTCGGCCACCGCCTGGGCCGCCTGCAGGAAGGGCAGTTCGCCCTTGAGGGCCTTCTTCATGATCATGCCGGGGATGATCAGGCGGTTGATCTCGTTGGTGCCCTCGAAGATGCGGTTGACCCGCTCGTCCCTGTAGACCCGCTCCAGGGGGTATTCCTGGCAGTAGCCGTAGCCGCCGAGCATCTGGACGCCCTCCTCGGCCGCGTGGGCCAGGGCCTCCGAGGCGAACACCTTGATCATCGAGCACTCGATGGAGAACTCCTCGACCTTCTTGATGCTCTGGTAATCGAAGTCCTCGGCGTTCTTGTCCAGGGTGCCGATGGCCAGATCGAACAGGCCGGCGGTGCGGTACACCATGGACTCGGCCACGAAGGTGTGGGCGGCCACGTCCGCGATCTTGCGGCGGATAAGGCCGAAATTGCACAGGGGCTGGCCGAACTGATGGCGCTGCTTGGTGTAGGGCACGGCGTGCTTCAGGACGTACTTGCAGCCGCCCACCGTGCTGGCGCCCAGCTTGAACCGTCCCACGTTCAGGATGTTGAAGGCGATGCGGTGGCCCTTGCCGATCTCGCCCAGCAGGTTCTCCACCGGCACCTTGACGTCCTCCAGGGTGATCGAGCGGGTGGACGAGCCCTTGAAGCCCATCTTCTTCTCCTCGGCGCCGAGGGTGACGCCTTCGCTGGAGAGGTCGACGATGAAGCCCGTGAAATGCTCGCCGTCGATCTTGGCGAACAGGATCACGATGTCGGCGTAGCCGGAGTTGGAGATGTACTGCTTGCTGCCGTTGAGGATGTAGTATTTCCCGTCCTCGGTCAGCTTGGCGGTGGTCGCGGCCGCCAGGGCGTCGCTGCCGCTGCCCGGTTCGGTCAAGGCGTAGCAGGTCAGGATCTCGGCGGTGGCCAGCTTGGGCAGGAAGCGCTGCTTCTGCTCGGGCGTTCCGAAGTACACGATGGGCAGGGTGCCGATCCCCGAGTGCGCGCCGTGGGTCACGGCGAAGCTGCCGCTCTCGGACATCTTCTCGCTGATGAGCATGATGGTGGCCTTGTCCGAGCCCATGCCGCCGTAGGCTTCGGGGATGTCCACCATGAGCAAGCCAGTTTCGGCCGCCTTTTTCAGGAGTCCCGCACCCAGCATGGTGTTGCCCTCGTATTCGAGCTCCTCCTGGACCGGCACGATGTTCCGTTCGATGAAGTCCTCGCAGGTGGTGGCGAACATGCGCTGGTTCTCGTTGAAATCCTCGGGGGTGAACACGTCCCGGGGATCGGTTTCGCCGAGCAGGAACTCGCCTCCGGTGGGATATTTTTTCTCTGCCATGGTCTACTCCTTGACTGGGACCGGGCCGCGGCCCGCCCGGGTTCAGATCGCCTCGAAAATGCCGGCCGCGCCCATGCCCGTGCCGATGCACATGGTCACCAGGGCGTACTTGCCGCCGCGTCGTTTGAGTTCGTACAGGGCGCTGGTGGTCAGCTTGGCTCCGGTGCAGCCAAGGGGATGGCCCAGGGCGATGGCGCCGCCGTTGGGGTTCAGGCGCGGGTCCTGGGGATCCAGGCCCAGGCGCTTGCAGACCGCCAGGCTCTGGGCCGCGAAGGCCTCGTTGAGCTCGATCACATCCATCTGGTCCAGGCTCAGCCCTGCGGCGGCCATGACCTTGGGCACCGCGGCCACCGGGCCGATGCCCATGACCTCGGGTTCCACGCCGGCCACCGCGTAATCCACGAAGCGGGCCAAAGGCTCGGCGCCCAGCTCGGCCGCCAGCTCGGGTGTGGTCAGCAGCACGGCCGCCGCCCCGTCGCTCATCTGGCTGCTGTTGCCGGCGGTCACGGTGCCGCCCTGCTTGAAGGCCGGCCGCAGGCGGGCCAGGGCCTCGACGGTGGTGTCGGCGCGGGGGCCCTCGTCCACCTTGAATTCGACCTCCCTCGTGACGGGGCGGCCCTTCTTGTCGGTGCCTGGCAGCTGAGCCATGACCGGCGTGATCTCGTCGGCGTACCGGCCCTCGTTGATGGCCGCCGCGGCCTTCATGTTGCTGTGGTAGGCGAACTCGTCCTGGGCCTCGCGGCTGATCCCGTCGCTGGCTGCGACGTTCTCGGCGGTGATGCCCATGTTGGTCAGGAACTGGGGGTTCTCGGCGGCCAGGGTGGGGTTGGGCAGGTAGCGCAGCCCCCCCATGGGGACCATGGTCATGGTCTCGACCCCGCCGGCGATGACGAAATCCGACTGCCCGGTCATGATCTGCCGGGCGCCGATGTCGATGGTCTGCAGACCCGAGCTGCAGAACCGGTTGACGGTCATGCCGGGCACCGAAACGGGCAACCCCGCCAGCAGGGCGATGTTGCGGCCCACGTTCATGCCCTGTTCGCCCTCGGGCATGGCGCAGCCCATGATCACGTCCCCGATGCGCTCCGGATCCAGGTCGGGGAACCGGGCCAGGATGTCCTTGACCACGGCGGCCCCCAGGTCGTCGGGACGGGTGTAACGAAGGGTCCCCTTGATGGCCTTGCCCACGGCGGTGCGGCGGGCGGCGATGACAACGACTTCTCTCATCTTGCTCTCCTTCTGCCCGCTAGTTCCGCAGGGGCTTGCCGGTTTTCAGGATGTACTGCATGCGCTCGAGGGTCTTGCGCTCGCCGAGCAGGCGCATGAAGGCCTCGCGTTCCAGATCGAGCATGTGCTGTTCGCTGACGGTGGTGCCCGGCGGCACGTCGCCGCCGCTGAGGATGTGCGCCAGGTGCATGCCGATCTTGCGATCGTGCTCGCTGATGTAGGCCCCCTGCTGCATGTTGAACAGGACCGATTCGGCCAGGGCCTTGCCCGCGGTGCCCATGACCGGAATGGCCTGTTCCGGCACGGGGGAGACGTGGTTGGTGCGGGCCAGGGCCAGAGCCAGATCCTTGGCGTCGGCGGTCAGGTGGTCGCGGTTCATGGACCACGTATCTCCCGGCCGCAGGAAGCCCAGCTCGCGGGCCTCCTCGCAGCTGGTGGCCACCTTGGCCGTGCCGATGGTCTCGAAGGTGCGCCGGAAGGCCGGCTGCAGGTCCTTCCTGTCGGTCAGCAGGGCCACGTTGCGCTGGTACAGGCGCAGGCAGCCGCCGCCGGCGGGGATCACGCCCGCGCCGAACTCCACCAGGCCGATGTAGGTCTCGGCGGCGCAGCGCACGGCGTTGGCGGCCATGGTCATCTCGCAACCACCGCCCAGGGCCATGCCCGCCGGAGCGCTCACCACCGGCACGCCGCAGTGCTCGATGCGCCCGGTGGCGGTCTGGAAGGCGTGGACGATGAGGTTGATCTCGTCCCAGTTGCCCTCGGCGGCCTCCATCATGAGCATCATCAGGTTGGCGCCGACCGAGAAGTTGTCCGCGTCGTTGGCGATCACCAGCGCCTGCCAGTTCTTCTCGGCCTCGCTGCATGCGGTCATGACCATGTTCAGGGTGTCCTGGCCGATGGCGTTCATCTTCGAGTGGAACTCCAGGCCCAGGACGCCGTCGCCCAGGTCCATGAGGCTGGCGCCGGGGTTGCGGCGCACCTCGCGCTCACCGCGGCGCAGGACCTCGAAGCGCAGGGCGCGCGGGTCGGTGGGCACCGGGGCGTACACGCCCGGTTCGGCGGTGGGGCTTTCCAGCACGCCGTCGGTGGTGCGGTAGATGGTCTCGGCGCCGCCGTCGTACAGGGCGTCGACCCAGGCGGGCAGCGGCAGGCCGTCGGCGCGCATGCGCTCGGTGACCTTGCGGAAGCCCAGGGTGTCCCAGGTCCCGAAGGGGCCCTGCTTCCAGTTGAAGCCCCAGCACACCGCCTGGTCGATCTGCACGGCCTGGTCGCAGATCTCCCCCAGGCGCATGGCGCTGTAGCTGAAGGTCGCGGCCAGCAGCTTCCAGATGGCCTGGCCGGCTTTGCCCTTGCCGAAGGCCAGCATCCTGAGGGCCTCGGCCTTGTCCTCGACGCTCTTGGCGGCGGCCAGCTCGGGGAACTTGGGCTTCTGTTTCTCCCGGTACTCCAGGGTTTCCAGATCCAGGGTGTAGAAGACCTTCTTGCCGTCCTGCTTCTCCATCTTGTAGAAGCCCGAGCCGGATTTGCGGCCCAGCAGGCCCTTGTCGATCATCGCCCGCAGGTAGTCGGGCACCGCGAAGATATCGCGGGCCTCGTCGTCGGGGATCAGGGGCAGGATGTTGTCGGCCACGTGCACGAAGGTGTCCAGGCCCACCAGGTCGGCCAGCTTGAAGGTGGCCGTCTTGGGGCGGCCGATGGCCGGGCCGGTCAACGCGTCGATCTCCTCGATGCTCAGGCCCATCTCGTCCATGACCTTCACCGTGGCCATCATGGCGTGCACGCCGATGCGGTTGGCCACGAAGTTGGGCGTGTCCTTGCCCACGACGATCCCCTTGCCCAGCCGGGTGCGGGCGAAATCGGCCACGAAATCCGCTATGTCGGGATCGGTGTCCGCGGTGGGGATCAGCTCGAACAGCTTCATGTAGCGCGGCGGGTTGAAGAAGTGGGTGCCCAGGAAGCGGGGCTTCAGGTCGTCCGGCAGCACTGCGGCCATCTCGGTCAGGGACAGGCCGCTGGTGTTGCTGCTGAAGATCGCCTCGGGCCCGATGTGCGGGGCGGCGTTCTGCAGGACGATCTTCTTGATCTTCATGTCCTCCTTGACCACCTCGATGACCCAGTCGGCCTCCTTCAGGCGCGGCAGGTCGTCCTCCAGGTTGCCGGTCTCGATCAGCGCCATGCGGCCGGCCGAGAACAGGGGGGAGGGCTTGGTCTTCTTGAGGGCGGCCACGGCCTTCGCGGCGATGGCGTTGCGGGCTCGGGGGTCGTCGCCCGCGTCCTTGGGGACGATGTCCAGGACCAGCGAGGGGATGCCGGCGTTGGCGAAGTGGGCGGCGATGGCGCTGCCCATGACTCCGGAGCCGAGCACGGCGACTTTCTTGATCTGCCTGCGCATGCAATCCGCCTTTCGTGGGTGGGCCCGCACGGATGCCTGCGGGCCGGACCAGGGTTCCGTCTGGATGTGTAAAATGAATGCCTATTCATTATCCTAAACAGTATCGTCCGGGATGTCAACCCATTTAGATTTATCCGAAAATTTCATTGTTTTGCTCAATAAATGGCAATATTATCCGATAAGAAGGTTCCGTGCCGCCGCCGCAGCTTTGCGGGCGAGCGATGATCGGTAGTGAATGGGTGTTCATATATGGCGCGAAAAGACGAGCATGACAAGAAGGAACGCATCCTGGACGCGGCGACCATGGAGATCGCCCGCCGCGGTTACCACCAGACCACCGTGGCGGTCATCGCCCGCCGCGCCGGGGTGGCCGACGGCACCATCTACCTGTACTTCAAGAACAAGGAAGAGATCCTGGCCTCGCTGTTCGGGCGCGCCCTGGACCGGTTCATCGCCGAGGGCCGGCGGAAGCTGGAGGGGCTGTCCGGGGCCGAGGCCAAGCTGCGGGCCATCGTCGAGCTGCACCTGACCCTGGTTGGCCAGGACCGGGACCTGGCCATCATCACCCAGGTCGAGCTGCGCCACAGCCTGCATTTTCTGGAGGAGCTGTCCCGCGCCAAGGTGGGCCGCTACCTGGGCATCATCGCCGAGGTCATAGCCGAGGGGGTCGCCGGGGGGGAGTTCCGTACGGACCTGGATCCGGTGCTGGCGGCCAAGGCGGTGTTCGGAGTGCTGGACGAGATGGCCACCGACTGGGTCCTCTCGCGCCGCAACATCCGCCTGGAGGCCAAGGCGCCCGAGGTGACCGCGCTGGTGATGGCGATGGTCAGGCCCGTTTCCTGAGCGGGGCCCCTACATCTTTTCCAGCTTGCCGTCCTTGTACGCCGCGTACGCCTCCTTGGCGGTCATGTTGCCCGCGCCCACGTAGATGGCGATCTCGGCGGTGGCGACCACCGCGGCCGCGTTGCCGCCGGGGCCGTTGCCGGTGATCAGGACCTGCGGGGCGGCATCGAGCAGCTTGCGCGCGGTCAGCGGCCCGGCGCCGTGGGCCTCGTTGTCCACCGCGCGGTTGTCGATGGCCGTCAGCTCGTCGGTGTCCTCGTCGTAGATCAGGATGTAGGGGGTGCGCCCGAAGCGGGGGTCCATGGCCGAGTCCCAGTGGGGACCCTGGGCGGTCAGTGCGATCTTCATACCTTGTTCTCCTTTGTTCATGCGGTTTGCTTGATCTTTTCCCAGCAGTCTTTCAGTTGCAGGGCCAGGGGGCCGTCGTTTTCCTCGACGATGGTGCGCCCTGCGACCATGGCCCTGGTGAAGGCCTCGTCGTAGGGGAGCTCGGTCAGGGCCACGATGTTGTTTGCGGTGAGGAACTCGCCGATGGCGGCGGTCACCTCGAGATTCAGGTCGGCCTTGTTGATGATGCAGCCGCAGCGGATGCGGAACCTGGCGACCAGTTCATGGACCCGCTGCAGATCGTGCAGGCCCGAGACGGTGGGCTCGGTGACCAGAACCACGAAGTCCGCTCCCGAGAGTGACGAGACCACGGGGCAGCCCACCCCCGGCGAGCCGTCCACCAGGATGAACTCCTTGCCCTGTTCGGCGGCGATGCGCTTGGCCTCGTTCTTGACCTTGGCCACCAGCTTGCCGGAATTCTCCGCGCCGATGCCCAGGCGGGCGTGGACCATGGTCGCCCCGGTCCGGATCCTGGATACGAACCACTGGCCGGAAAGCCGGTCCTCCATGACGATGGCCTCGGTCGGGCAGACCCGGGGGCAGTAGCCGCAGCCCTCGCAGGAGATGGGGTCAACCGCGTAGAAGTCGTTACCCGGAGTGATGGCGTCGAAGCGGCATACCTCGGCGCAGGCTCCGCAGGCGGTGCAGACATCCTGGTCGATGAGGGCGACCTGGCCGCCGTGGAAATCCTCGGCGCGGGCGAAATCCGGCTGCAGCAAGAGGTGCATGTCCGCGGCGTCCACGTCGCAGTCGGCGACCACGATGTCCGCGCCGGCCAGCCAGGACAAGGCCGCCGTGAGGGAGGTCTTGCCCGTGCCGCCCTTGCCGGAGATGACCACGATTTCCTTCATGAGGCGGCCTCCTTGATGGCATCCATGATCGCGGCCAGCTGCCGGCGGACCACCGGGAAGTGCTCGTAGATCCGCTGCCCGCGGGCGTAGCTCTCTGCGATGCGCCGGTCGTTGGGGATGCGGGCCAGCAGGGGGATGCCTTCGGCGGCGCAGTAGGCCTCGACCCTGTCGTCGCCCAGGCCTTGGCGGTTGACGACCACGCCGAACTTCTTGTCCAGATGTCGCATGGTCTCGACCGCCAGCTTCAGGTCGTTCAGACCGAAAGGCGTGGGCTCGGTGACCAGCACCACGAAGTCGGCCTCCCTGGTCGCCTCGATCACCGGACACGAGGTGCCGGGCGGGCAGTCGTAGATGCGGATCGGGACCGCGGCGTGGCGCTCGTCCACGAAGGCCAGGGTCTGCTTGATCAGCGGCACGGCCTGTTCCTGGCCGATGTCCAGCCGGCTCTCGACGAAAGAGAGGTTGCCCGCGCTCAGCCACGACATCCTGCCCATCTTCACCGGCTGCATGGGCAGCGACGAGGTGGGGCACAGTTCGCTGCAGGCGTAGCAGCTATGGCAAAGTTCAGGGAAGATCATCACCTGGTCGGGCAGCGCGATGATCGCGTGGAAGTTGCACACTTCCTGGCACTGGCCGCAATGGCTGCAGGTCGTGCTTTCCCAGGCGGGGATCATCTTGAAGGTGTCCCGGCCGTCCGTGGCCTCGGCCCCCAGGAACAGGCCGGAGTTGGGCTCCTCGACATCCAGGTCCACCAGCACGACCGGACGGGTCTCGGCCAGGTACGAGGCGAGGTTCACCGCGACGGTGGTCTTGCCCGTGCCTCCCTTGCCGCTGGCGATGGCAATCTTCATGGCGCCTCCGCGGGGCTGAAGTCTACGCAGTGATACCATGAATTATGCACATATGCCCAAAATAGCAAGGTCCGAAACGCCTGCGCGACGCTACCGCAGGATCTGGGTGACCTTGGCCACCAGGTCGCGGGGGGAATAGGGCTTCTGTATGAATCCGGCCAGGCCCTTGCCCGCCAGCTTCTGGGTGGCGGTCTGCTCGTTGTAGCCGGAGGAGAGGATCACTTTCAGCCCGGGCTTGACCCGCGCCAGCTCGGTGAAGGCCTGCTCGCCGCCCATCCTGGGCATGGTCATGTCCAGCAGCACGCCCACGATTTCCTCCGCGTTCTCCTTCAGCATGGCCACGGCCTCGATCCCGTCGCAGGCGGTCACGGTCCGGTAGCCGGCCCGCTGTAGGGCCAGGGCGGCGATGTTGCGGATGGTCTCCTCGTCGTCGACGACCAGGATGAGCCCGGTTCCTTCTTGGGCGGCTGAGTCACCGGCCTCGTCGTCCGCCAGGGGCAGGGCGGGAATATCCACGGCCGGAAAAAACACCTTGAAGGTGGTGCCCTTGCCGACCTCCGAGTAGACCTTGATGGCGCCGCCGTGCCCGCGCACGATGCCCTGGACGGCGCTCATTCCCAGGCCGCGTCCGGTGAACTTGGTGGTGAAGAAGGGCTCGAACAGGTGCTCCAGGGTTGCGGCGTCCATGCCGCAGCCGGTGTCGCTGATCTCGATGAACACGTGCGGGCCGGGCTTGATCCGGTCTCCCTGCAGGTAGAGCGAGGCCATGTAATCCCGGTCCACCTGGATCAGCCCGGTGGCGATCATGATGTTGCCGCTGCGATTGTCGAGGGCCTCGTTGGCGTTGAAGACGAGGTTCATGATGATCTGCTGGATCTGGGTGCGGTCGGCCTTGATGGCCGGCAGGTTCGGGGCCAGGTCGTACCGGACCACGACCTTCTTGGACAGGGTGACCTCCAGGAGCCTGACCATGCCCTCGACCAGCTCGGAAAGGTTCAACGGCTGGACCAGGAACTTCCCCTTGCCCGAGTAGGCCAGCATCTGGCGGCAGAGTTCGGCCGCCCGCCGGCTGGTCTCCTCGATGGCGTGGAAATGGTCCGCCATGCGATCGGGGGAGCCGGCTTCGCCTTGGCCCATGGAGGCATGGCCCATGATGGCGGTCAGCAGGTTGTTGAAATCATGGGCGATGCCCCCGGCCAGCACGCCCAGGCTCTCCAGCCTCTGGACGTGTTCCATCTTCTGCTGTTGCCTTTCCTTTTCCTGCTCAGCCAGGATCCTGGCGGTCACATCTTGTACCGTGCCCAGGGAGCGCAGGGCGCGGCCCTGCTCGTCCCGCTCGGTCCGGCACTTTTCCTGGACGTATTTGATGCGCTCGGTGCCGCCGGGTTCTTCCAGCAGCAGACGGTGGACGATGTCGTAGGGGGCATCATCCTTGATATGGCGGGAGAACGCCTCGTCGACGGCATCGCGGTCGGCGGGGTGGATGACGGCCAGGAAGGCCTCGTAGGAGGCGCCGAACTGTGCCGGGTCGATCTCGAAGATCCGGTAGACCTCCGGGGACCACCACAGGTCTCCGGAGGCAAGATCCAGCTCCCAGCTGCCGATCTTGGCCAACCGCTGGGCCTCCTGGAGATTGCGCTGGAGCTGTTTGATCCGGGTGATGTCCACCTCCGAGACCACCGCACGTTTCCAGTCCTGCTGGCAGCCGGGCATCAGGAAGGTGTTCACGATCACATCCACCGAGGTGCCGTCCATGCGGCGGACGCGGCCCTGGACTTCGGTCCCGCTTTTTCCCGACGCCAGGCCCACGATCTCCTGCCTGAAGGCGGTCAGGGACTCCTCGGTGAAGATCTTGTCCAGGCCCTCCAGCAGGACCTTCTTGTCGGTGGTTCCGTGCAGGGCGAGGGCGGCCCGGTTGACGTCGAGGATCTTGGCCTGAAGGCTGCATTCGAGGAGGGCTTCGGGATGCGCGGTGAAGAACGCATCCAGATCCGTCACGCCTTCGCCCCGCCAGCGGTCGATGAGCGCCTTGACCCCGGAGAAATCTTCCTCCCACAGGGCCACCGGGGACAGCTCGAACAGGCCACGGTAACGCTGCTCCAGGGCCTTGAGGGCCGAAAGGTCCCGGACGATGCCCTGGGCCAGGGGCCGGCCGTCGATATGGATGATGGCGGAGGAAACCTCCGCGGGGAAAACCGTCCCGTCCCGACGCTGGAACAGGGTCTCGAACCTGACCGACCCCTCCTGCAGGAACTTTGCGAATTGCCTGCGGGAATTTTCGAGTTCCGATTCCGGGTGGAGGTCCTTTACGGTCAAGTGGTCAGGATCGTCGCCGGTGAACCCGAAGATTTCCATGGCCTTGCTGTTCAGGCGGATGAACTTGCCTTCGAGGTCGTGGATGAAGATGGCGTCGTTGGACTGTTCGAACAGGGTGCGGAACAGTTCCTCGCTGGTGGCCCGTTCGGTTTCGGCGGCGATGACCGGCGTGATGTCCCTGAAGATCACCAGGGCCAAGTGGCGGCCCTCCATCTCCACGGGATGGCCTGTAACGTCCACGGGCAGGGCCGAACCGTCCTTACAAAGGACCTCGCCCCGCCAGGGGCCGGGGCAGCCCCGGGTCAAGGTGCCCTGGATGAGATCCTGATGCTTGGCCGGGAACAGATCCCGAACCCCCATGGCCAGCAACTCATCGCGGGAATACCCGGTCAGCTCGCAGAGGCGCGCATTGGCCAGGACGCAATCCCCGCCGCGGGCGGCCATGCAGAAACCATCGGAGGATCCCCCGACGATGGCCTCGAAGAGCTCGGCATCAAAATCCATGGCTTCTCCCAGGGTGGCCAAAGATTGGTTTCCTCTGCATTTTCACGGCTTCCCCGGCAGAATGCAACCGAAACCCTTGCCGCCGGGGTCTGTCGGGCTCGCTGGTGTAGGTAATGATAATAATTTAACAAAATCGCCGGGCCCCCTTGACTTGAGACCAGGCCGGTAACGATTTTCTGATCTGCGTAGATGTGTTAGGTTGCGGCCAACTTCATGCCAAGGATGATGATTCATGACTGATGCTTCCCCGAAGCGCGATCGGCGTCTGCTGGCTGAATTTCCGGTGCCGGATCTTGGGCAGTGGCGGGCCGAGGTTGAGCGTTTGCTCAAGGGTGTGCCTTTCGCAAAGGCGATGCTCACCCGCACCCTCGAGGGCCTCACGATCCAGCCCATGCCGACGGCCGCCGAGACCCGGGATCTGCCCTGGATTGATGCCTTGCCCGGTCAGGTCCCCTACAGCCGTGGTTCCCGCCCCGGCGGCCGCAGCGAAGCCCCCTGGCTGGTGGCGCAGGAAATCCCCTTGCCGTTGCCCGCTGATTTCAACGCGGCCTTGCGGCATGATCTGCAGCGGGGGCAGACGGCGGTCCACCTGGTGCTGGATGCCGCCGGCCAGGCGGGCCAGGACCCCTTGAGCGCCGCCGCCGGTGCCGTGGGGGCGAGCGGCACGTCCGTGGCCGATCTTCAGGATCTGCAGGCCGCCCTGGAGGGCGTCGATCCGGCCGGCACGCCGGTGATGACCGATGGGGGAGCCGCCGCCCTGCCGCTGGCGGCCATGCTGGCTCTGTGGTGGGAAGGGGCGGAGGTCGCTCCCGGCCAGAGGTGCGGTTTCCTAGGTTGCGACCCGGTGGCGGGTCTGGCGCAGCAGGGCCGTCTGCCCGTGCCCATGGGAAGGCTCTACGACGACCTGGCGTTGATCACCGGTTGGGCCGCCGATGCCCCCCGGGTGCGCACCTTGCCCGTGCGCGAGACCATCTGGCACGAGGGCGGCGCCCACCACGCCCTGTCCCTGGGGCTGACCCTGAGCGGGGCCCTGCACCTGCTCAGGGAGATGGAAGCCCGGGGCATCGCGCCCGACGCCGCGGTTGCCCGGGTCCATTTCCACATTTGCGTCGACACCGATTTCTTCATGTCCCTGGCCAAACTGCGCGCCCTGAGGTTGCTGTGGAGCGGGGTCCAGGCTGCGGCCGGCCTCGAGCCGCTGCCGGCCTTCATCCACGCGCGCACCGGCGGGCGCATGATGGCCGCCGTGGAGCCGTACCCCAACCTGCTGCGGGTCACCACAGCGACCATGGCCGCGGTCCTGGGCGGGGCCGACAGCATCCAGACCGGTTGCTTCGACCGGGCGTTGGGGCTGCCTGACGAGTTCAGCCGCCGCCTGGCGCGCAACGTGCCGTTGATCCTTGCCCACGAGGTGCATCTGGACAAGGTGGCCGATCCGGCCGGCGGCGCCTGGTATCCGGAGAGGCTCACCGCCGACCTGGCCGCCCGGGCCTGGGAGCATGCCCGGGCCGTGGAGCAGGCCGGCGGCATCGTTGCGGTTCTGGAATCCGGCTGGGTGCAGGAACGGATTGCCGCCGTGGCGGCGGAACGACGCCGGCGCCTGGCCGTCGGCAAGGACGCCATGGTGGGGGTGAACCGCTACTGCGACCCCCAGGCATCCCCGATGCCGTCCCGTAAGAACGATGATGCCGGGATCGAGGCCGCGCGCAAGGCCGAGCTGGACGGCCGCGCTCCCTGGGGCAGCGGCCTGGCCACCGGATTCGACGGGATGATCCAGGCCGTCAGGGCGGGCGCCCGCCTCGGGGCCCTCATCGATCCGGGGCCGGATGATCTGATGGTCGACCCTGTGCCCGCGCGCCGGGATGCCGAACCCTTCGAGGCCATCCGCCAGCGGGTGTTGTCCGGCGGCGACCTGCCTGCGACACGCGTGTGCTGCGCCTGCCTGGGCGATCCGGCCCGCTACATGCCGCGGCTGGATTTCGTGCGCGGTTTCTTCGCAAGCGGAGGTTTCCAGGTGCTTGCCCATGGCCATCACGACACGGCCGCAGCGGCCGTCGCTGCGGCCCAGGATGCCGGGGCCGCGACGGTTGTGCTGGTGGGCCTGGACGATACCTACGCCCGGCTGGCCACCGAAACCGCGCGCGGGATGGCCGCGCTTGCCCCGCCGCTGCGGATCATCCTGGCCGGCAAGCCCGGCACGCTGGAAGACGAGCTGCGTGCTGCGGGGGTGGCGGAGTTCCTGCACGCCCGCAGCGACATGCTGGATGTGCTGGGCCGTTTGGCCGGGGCCGTGGAGGTGACATCATGAGCCGTTTGCCCGACTTCGGCGCGGTGACCTTCGAGCGGTTGACCGCCCAGCCCCCTGCGGGCAAGAGGGCCCTTCCTGCGGAAGGGCCGGTCTGGCTGACCAACGAGCAGATTCCCGTAAAATCCGTCTACACCGCCACCGATGTGGCCGCCTGCGAACACCTGGGCTACGTGGCCGGATTGCCGCCGTTTTTGCGCGGGCCGTACGCCTCGATGTACGTGACCCGGCCCTGGACCGTGCGCCAGTATGCGGGGTTTTCCACCGCCGAGGAATCCAACGCCTTCTACCGCCGCAACCTGGCCGCGGGCCAGAAGGGCCTGTCGGTGGCCTTCGACCTTGCGACCCACCGGGGCTACGACAGCGACCACGAGCGGGTGGTCGGGGACGTGGGCAAGGCCGGGGTGGCCATCGATTCGGTCGAGGACATGAAGGTGCTGTTCGACGGCATCCCCCTGGACCGCATGTCGGTCTCGATGACCATGAACGGCGCCGTGCTGCCGATCATGGCCTTCTACATCACCGCGGCGATGGAGCAGGGCGCGCGGCCCGAGCAGCTGGCCGGCACCATCCAGAACGACATCCTCAAGGAGTACATGGTCCGCAACACGTACATCTATCCGCCCGAGTTCAGCATGCGGATCATCGCGGACATCTTCGCCTACACCGCCGCGCATATGCCGAAGTTCAACAGCATCAGCATCAGCGGCTACCACATGCAGGAGGCCGGGGCGACGGCCGACCTCGAGCTGGCCTACACCCTGGCCGACGGCCTGGAGTACGTGCGCACGGGGTTGGCGGCGGGCCTGGAGATCGACGCCTTCGCGCCGCGCCTGTCGTTCTTCTGGGCCGAGGGCACCAACTACTTCATGGAAATCGCCAAGCTGCGGGCCGGCCGCATGCTGTGGGCCAAGATCATCAGGCAGTTCGCGCCCGCCAATCCCAAGTCCATGGCCCTGCGCACCCACTCGCAGACCAGCGGCTGGTCCCTGGCCGAGCAGGATCCGTACAACAACGTGGCGCGCACCTGCGTCGAGGCCATGGCCGCGGCCCTGGGCGGGACCCAGTCCCTGCACACCAACGCCCTGGACGAGGCCATCGCCCTGCCCACGGATTTCTCGGCGCGCATCGCCCGCAACACCCAGCTCTACCTGCAGAGCGAGACGGGCATCTGCCGCACGGTCGACCCGTGGGGCGGTTCCTGGTATCTTGAGAGCCTGACCGACGCCCTCATGCACCGGGCCTGGGAACATATCCAGGAGGTCGAGGATCACGGCGGCATGGCCGCGGCCATCACCGCCGGCCTGCCCAAGATGCGCATCGAGGAGGCGGCCGCCCGCCGCCAGGCCCACATCGACTCGGGCCGGGAGGTGATCGTCGGGGTCAACAGGTACCGTCTGGAGCAGGAGGATCCCCTGGAGATCCTGGAGGTGGACAACACCGAGGTCAGAAGGCAGCAGATCGCGCGGCTGGAGAAACTGCGCCGGACGCGTGACGCGGCCGCCGTGAAATCCGCCCTGGACGCGCTGACCGCGTGCGCCCAAACGGGTAGGGGCAACCTGCTGGAGCTGTCGGTTGTCGCGGCCCGGGCCCGCGCCACCCTGGGGGAGATCTCGGCGGCCCTGGAGAAGGTCGCCGGCCGCCACAAGGCCGAGATTCGCACCATCAGCGGCGTGTACAAGGCCGAGCTGGGAAAGGAAGAGGACATCGCACGCATCGACGATATGATCAAGGCCTTCGAGAAGCACGAGGGCCGGCGCCCGCGCATCCTGGTGGCCAAGATGGGCCAGGACGGGCACGACCGCGGCGCCAAGGTGGTGGCCACGGCGTTCGCCGATCTGGGTTTCGACGTGGACGTGGGGCCCCTGTTCCAGACCCCTGTCGAGACCGCGCGCCAGGCGGTGGAGAACGACGTGCACATCATCGGCATGTCGTCGCTGGCGGCGGGCCACAAGACCTTGTTGCCCCAGCTTGTGGATGAGCTGCAGAAGCTCGGACGCGAGGACATCATGATCATCTGCGGCGGGGTGATCCCCGCCCAGGACTACCGGTTCCTGTACGACCACGGGGCCGCCGCCATCTTCGGGCCCGGCACGGTGATTCCGGTGGCGGCGCAGAAGCTGCTGGAGGAGCTGATGACAAGGTTGGGGATCAGTCGGGATTGAACCCCGCCATGTCCAGCCCTTGCGGCAGATGCCTGATGGCCTCCACCAGCGCCTGCTCGTCCGGGTGGATGGCGTTTTCGGGCCCGTTGTCCAGAACCCCCGCCGAGGTTATGTACATCAGATAGCCGGCCCGTGAACACGGGGAATGGCCGGCGATCCCGATGACGTGCCCCAATTCGTGCAGCGCGACCTCCGCCACCCGCTGTGCGGAATCCATGGTGCTGTGCAGGTAGACCTCCATCCGTTGCGGGATGATGTTCCCCACCACGTAGCCTCCACGGGGTTCCAGGATGGATACCTGGCCGTTAAGGGTGGGATACTGATCCGAGTAGACGAACACCACATCGGCAGTCTCGGGAGCGTCGGTTTCGACGAAATAGGGTTCGGGCATGGTCGTGTTCCATATCTCCAGAGCCCACCGGCTCTGGGCCTGGAAGTCGACTTCGACGGGGGTGTCGTCGGCGGGAAGATATACGGTCAGCGGCCAGTGGTCCCACTTGTAGAGCTTGGTGTCGGGACGGTTGTCCGTCGGGAGGTTCGTCTTGGTCATGGCCCGCAGATAGGTCATGAAATCAGGAGTGGCCAGGGTGCAACGGGAGTCCATCTCGTGTTGCTCGACCAGGGGCAGGGGCAGGTCCTCGAGCGGGGAACCGACCGGCAATTCCAGGGTGTAGTCGAACCAGCGACCGGGATCGGTTTCGCCTGAAACCGTCCTGAGGGAGATGGGGAGGTTGTTCAGGATTGCCGAGAACGCGAAAGCGCCGTCGATGTCCGTCGTCGTGCGCAGCGGCGGTTTCCCTTCTCTCGAGAGTTCCACCGGGACACCTGCCTGAAGCTGGCCATCGGCGGCGATGACCCTGCCGGTGACCGCTCCTGTCTGGGTGGGGACGGTACCCCATTGGCCTTCCAGAGGTGACGGTTGCCCAGCGCCATCCCACGCCCTGACGCCGAACCAATTCATGACGCCTGGGACCATGCCGTCTTCAGCTACGGAAAAAGTCCGGGTGTAGGATTCCTGGTTCGCAACGGCAGCCTGTTCGGAGAGCCGGCGGGCCTGGTTCCAGTTGGCATCGGTGAGGGGACCGTCGGGGCTGGTTCTGATCTCGTAGGTGGTGACCGGGTAAAGCGAGTCCTGCACCCACTGCCAGGACACATCAACCAGCCCTGGACCATCACCGGGACGGACCTGGATGCCCTTGACCGATGCCGGGACCTGCCTGCGGTACTCGCCCGTGAAGGTGATGATCTGGTGTGGGCCCATGTGGAGGTCGAACTCGGTTTCCGGAACCAGGGAAAATTCCGGTACCTCGGCCCAGGAAATATGGTAGTCACCCGGTACCAGGTAGTCGATCGCCTGGTTTCCCCATCCCGTGATGGGGTTGCCGGGCCCTGTGATCTCCCAGAAGGCATTGAGACCCAGGGGATAATTGATGACCTCGATGCGGCCATGCTGCGAGAGATCCGCCTCGATGGTGGCACTGAGGATACCGGTTTCTCCGGTGGAAACGGTGGCGGTTGGGGTCTGGGTGAGGAATCTGAACCCCTCAGGAGGCGCCCACTGGATCCGGTACTCCCCCGGTGGGATCATGTCCAGGTAGGCGGTTCCCTGGCCGGTGAGGGAAAAATCATCAGGTCCGGACAGGGTCCACGGTACGCTGAGGGAGGCAAACTGCTCATCGGCAAAAAGGATGTTGATGACCAGCTTTCCGCATGCCTGCGGCTGGGCGGCATAGGCCTGGTAAAAGACGGTGGTGTCGCCTGCGGTTGCGGTGGCCACACTGTCGGCGGATGCCGACAGGGACCAGCATGGAGGGCTGGCCCAGTGGATGGAGTAGGTTCCGGCCTGGAGGTCGGGCAAGGTCGAGGTTCCCCTGCCGAGCAGGAAAAAGTCGGCCGGTCCGCTCAAGGTCCAGACTTCCTGGATGGAATCGGGATCAACCGTGACGATGACGGTCGCCTTGGCCGCTGGTGGGGGTTGCACGGGGTTCTGGTCCTGGCAGGATGCGACCAGAACTCCCCAGACGGCAGCAGGCAGGAGAAGGCCGAGCCAGGAGGGAATGCTTCGTTGGCGGTGCATGGAACCGACTTTTCTATGCCCCGGGGAAGGAGAATTGACTCCTGAATGTCAGGCTACGGATTTCTTTGGCCGGGGTCAATCCCGAATCAACGCATTCGGTATCAACTCGTGTTGCCTGGATATTCGGCACCGTGGTAGCCTTCCCGAAGCGGACAGCGGCTATGAGGCTGGGCAACGGAAAGGCGACCGGAAATGGCAGGGGATAGGTCCCGGGATCAGGATGATTTCAAGTCCGCCCTTCACATCCGCAAGGGCGTTGCCGGGGGCCATGACGGCTTGCCGGGGGCAGGCGGGGGCAACGGTGGCGGCAACGGTGGCGGCAACGGCGGCCCACCGCGCCGCGTCCTGACGGCCCGGGAATACATTGACGGCGTGCGGGCAGGCGACCGGGTGATCCTCGGCCGTGCCATCACCCTCATCGAATCGGGCGCTCCGACGCACCAGGAGCTTGCGCGTGAAGTCCTGACGGCGCTATTGCCCCACCGCACCGAGGCCGTGCGCGTGGGCATCACGGGGGTGCCGGGGGCCGGCAAGAGCACCCTCATCGAGGCGCTCGGGGGCCACCTGACCGCCTCCGGGCACAAGGTGGCCGTCACCGCCGTCGACCCTAGCAGCAGTCTGAGCGGCGGCAGCATCCTGGGCGACAAGACCCGCATGGAGAAGCTGGCCGCCGACCCGGGCGCCTTCATCCGGCCCTCACCGTCGGGCGGCACCCTGGGCGGGGTGGCGCGCAAGACCCGCGAGACCATCGTGCTGTTCGAGGCTGCCGGTTACGACGTGATCCTGGTCGAGACCGTGGGGGTGGGCCAGAGCGAGGCCCTGGTGCGGTCCATGGTGGATTTCTTCATGCTGGTGCTGCTGGCCGGGGCCGGGGACGAGCTGCAGGGCATCAAGAAGGGTGTCATGGAACTGGCCGATCTGATCGTGATCAACAAGGCCGACGGCCCCGGGCGCAAGGCGGCCGCGGCGGCCCGCGCCGATTTCGAGCAGGTGCTGCACTACCTGCGGCCGGCCACCGAAAGCTGGAGGACCCGCGCCGTGATGTGCTCGGCCCTGCAGGGCGAGGGGGTGGCCGAGCTGTGGGATCTGGTCACCGAGTTCATGGACACCGGGCGCGCCAGCGGCGCCTTGGCCGCCCGCCGCGCCGACCAGGAACGCGCCTGGTTGCGCGATCTGGTGCGCGAGGGCCTGGAAAACCTACTCCTGTCCAGGCCGGGGGTGAAGCAGCAGCTGAAGGCCCTGGAGGACGATGTGGCCGCCGGACGCCTGCCCGCCACGGAGGCCGCGCGGCGGCTTCTCGAGGCTTTTTCCCGGGGCGACGCCTGATCCCGGTTGGTGCCGGGGCCTTTACCCTGTTAAATTGCCGCGGTAACCGGCCCCATCCCTTTTGCCCGTGGTGAGGATGATACGATGAGCGATGCACCGATAACCGCGCCTGTACCCGTCGAACTGCACGATACCCTCAGCGGGAAGAAATGCCCCCTGCAGACCATCGCCCCGGGCAAGGTGGGCATGTACTGCTGCGGCCCCACAGTGTACGACTTGACCCACGTCGGCAACGCGCGCGCCGCCCTGGTGCCCGATGTTATCGTGCGTTTCCTGCGGCATGAGGGCTACCAGGTCAAGTACGTGCGCAACATCACGGACATCGACGACAAGATCATCGCGCGCAGCAGGGAAGCCGGTGTCCCGGCGAGCGAACTGGCCGACCGCTACGCCGACGAATACCATCGCGACATGGAAGCGCTGAACATCCTGCCTCCGGATGTCGAGCCGCGGGTGCAGGACCATATCCCCCAGATCATCGCGCTGGTCGCGACCCTCGTGGACAAGGGGCTGGCCTATGCGGTGGACGGGGACGTTTACTACCGGGTGGCGGCGTTCAAGGGCTACGGCAAGCTGAGCAAGCGCCACCTGGAGGAGATGCTCGAGGGCGCCGGCAGCCGCATCGACGTGGACGAGCGCAAGGAGTCGCCCCTGGATTTCGCGCTGTGGAAGGCAGCCAAGCCGGGCGAGCCTTCATGGGACAGCCCGTGGGGCGCGGGCCGGCCCGGCTGGCACATCGAGTGCTCGGCCATGAGCTCGACCCACCTCGGTGACAGCTTCGACATCCACGGCGGCGGCCGGGACCTGGTGTTCCCGCACCACGAGAACGAGATCGCCCAGAGCCAGGGCGCCCACGGCGAGGACACCTTCGCCCGCTACTGGGTGCACAACGGGTTCATCAACTTCGCCGGCGAGAAGATGTCCAAGAGCCTGGGCAACTTCTTCACGACCCGCGAGATCACCGCCCTGTACCCGCCCGAATCCCTGCGCTACTTCCTGCTGACGGTGCACTACCGCAGCGGCCTGAACTTCGAGGTCGAGGTGCCGTGCCCGGCGTGCGGGGCGCTGCTGGGCAAGAGCGAACAGGAGTCCGGCGTGTGCGAGGCCTGCGGCGCGCATACCGAATCCGATGTCCTGCGCCGGCGCGTGCGCTTTCCCGGCCTGGAGGAGGCCGACGACCGCCTGGCCTACATTTATCGTACCTTGCGCCAGGCGCGCGCTTTTCTGGCCGCGGCCAAGAAACCCGGTGGTGAGGAGCCCGTGACCGAGCACATCGCCGGCATGCTGCCCGCCTTCGTGTCGCACATGCGCAACGATTTCAACACCGGCGGCGCCCTGGGCGCGCTGAGCAAGCCCCTGGCCGAGGCCAACAGCCTGCTTGCCTCGGGCAAGGGCGTGGGCAAGGCGGCCCGCTACCTCAGCCTGGAGCGGTTCGAGACGGATATGGCCCAGGTGGCCGAGGTCCTGGGCTGCTTCGGGCAGGATCCCGACCAGTGGTTGCAGCAGCGGCGCGACATGAAGGCCGCGCGCACCGGCCTTGACATCGACCAGGTCGAGGCGCTCGTCCGGAAGCGCCAGGAGGCGCGTGCGGCGAAGGACTGGGCCGCGGCCGACGCCATCCGCGACGAGCTGGCCGCTTTGGGGGTGGCGGTCATGGATGGCCCCGAGGGCTCGGTCTGGGATTTCAAATAAGATTTTTCGGCCTGGCTGCGGAGGCACCGCGGCGGAAATCTGTGTTGATTGTTTGGTATGAATTTTAGCGTGAAATATTAGAACACCCGCATATGTGTATGTCTGACCCTCGTACAGGTCTTGCTTGATCTGGGAAGGACCCCTTCCTTCCCGGAAATGTGACACCGAAAGATGACGGACAAGTTATTTCCCGACGCTGTGGCGAGTCATGTCGAATCCCTGGCACTGACCCCGGCTGAAGCCAGCCTCCACAACAACTTCGTGGTTTCGGCGAAATCCTTGCGAAGGGATTTCGTGCGCATGGTTTATTACCTGTTGCAGATCAAGGAACATTTGATCTATCGCAAGCTTGGCTTCAAGACAATGTCAAATTATGGAAAGGCCGTGGCCGGGCTGACTCCACGCCAGGTTTCAGACTTCCTCACGCTGGCGCGCCGCCTGCCCAGATTCCCCGAAGTTGAGGCGGCCTTGGCCGAGGGGAACCTGTCCTGGTCCCATGCCCGGATCATCACATCCAAAGCCGATCCTGAGCAACAATTGGAATGGATCAAGGCAGCCGGCACCTTGACCGTCGAGCAGTTGGCAGCTACGCCGTCGCATTCGGTTCCCAATGTTTTTCCGGAAAAGAAATCGCCGGAGTCGCAGCCTTCTCGTGATGGAGGTCTGCCCATGAAGCCAAAGCCCCAAAAGCCGAAAGTATTACCTGAAACGACCCTGCAGTATGTCAATCTGCGGCTGACGGGCAGCCAATATGCCGAATTGTCCCGCCTGCTGGAACAGGGGCAAGCCGCTACCGGCCTGTCCCGTGAAGAGATCGTTCTTCAAGCCCTGGAAAACGCAGCAACGGGAAAAACGCAGCATGAACAATCGGCCTACTTGCAGGTGATCCTCGTGTGTCCTGATTGTGGTGAGGCGGTGTTACCGACCAGCCGGGGCGAGATCCGCGCGCCTCAGGCCTTGCTGAAGGCAGCTCATTGCGATGCGATTATCGAGGATTCCACTGGGGCACGCAAACATACCATCCCGCCGCGTATACGTCGGCAAGCACTGAAACGCGCCCGTTACCAATGCGAAAGGCCTGGATGTTCCAATACCGGGTTTCTGCAGATCCACCATCGCGTGCCCAGAGCTGGTGGTGGTAGCCCAGACCTGGACAATCTGGTGGTTCTTTGCTCTCGGTGTCATCAGCAATTGCACCATGATGAGGAATCAGCAAGGGCAGCCTTGAAACAGGTACCGGATATTTGAGCGGGACGCATCATGATCGATGGGACGAATAATTAGCATGAGGTATTAGAACACCCGCATATGTGTATGTTTCGAGCTTTATTCCGGGTCAGGCAGTCGGCGGTATGGGCTCGGGGACGGTCACGGTTTTCAGCGCGGCGTCGATGTCTTTCAGGCCGTTGCCGGTGACCATGACCGCGACCTGATCGTGATCGCCGATCAGGCCCTGAGCACGGGCGGACAGCGCGCCGGCCAGGCCCGCGGCGCCGCTGGGCTCGGCGAATACCCCGGCCAGGCGCGCCAGCAGGCCGATGGCCTCCAGGATGGCTTCATCGGGCACGCTCAGGAAGGCGCCGCCGGTGCGGGCGACGTACTTCCAGGCCTTCACGCGGTTGCGGGGGATGCCCACGCTGATCGAGTCGGCGAGGGTGTTGGGTTGCACCGGCTCGATGGCCGCGAGGATCTCCCGGCCGCTCATGGCGGCGGGCTCGGCGGTGCATGCGCCCCACGCGGTGGCCAGGGGCGCGGCGCCCGCGGCCTGCACCCCGATCACCCGCGGCAAGCGGTCGATGACTCCCAGGGTGTGCAACTCCTGTAGCCCCTTGGCCACCGACGAGATGATGCACCCGTCGCCCACCGGCACCATGACCACGTCGGGAGCAGCGCCGGCGGTTCCCGGGGCGCCGCCCCAATCACGCACCAGCTCCAGAATTGCTGTTTTCTTGCCCTCGACCAGCAGGGGGTTGTGGGCGCAGTTGCGGCTGTACCAGCGGTTCGCCGTGATTTGCCCCAGGGAAATCTCGAAGGTCTGGTCGTAGGTGCCGTCCACGCGCACCAGGTTCGCGCCGTGGATCAGCAGCTGGGCGAGCTTGGCGCGCGGGGCGGCCGCGGGCACGAAGATGCTGCTGCGCAGGCCGGCGCGGGCGGCCAACACCGCCAGGGAGGCCGCGGCGTTGCCGGTCGAGGCGCAGGCGATGTGATCCAACCCCAGCTGCACGGCGCGCGCGACGGCCACCGCCGCGGCGCGGTCCTTGAGGCTTCCCGAGGGCAGCCGGGTGTCGTCCTTCAGGACCAGTGTGCGCAGGCCGAGGTGGTCCGCAAGGCGCGGCGCGGCCACCGGCGGCAGCCCGGCCACGTTCCAGCCGTGATGATCAGCTTCCGGCTGCACCGGCAGCAGGTCGGCGAAGCGCCACAGGCCCGATGCACCGGGGTGGGCGGACCACGCCGCTGCTTCGGTCCGCGTCAGCGCCGCCAAGGCCTGCAGGTCGTATTCCGCGTCCAGGATGCCGTCGATGCCGCAGTCCTCGCACACGAAGCCCTCGTAGTCGGTGCCGTACATGCGGCCGCAGACCACGCAGCGGCAGCCCCGCCAGTGGGGGTTGGTGTGGACGGCGGGAAGGCGTGCGGCGGTCATGGCGGTTACATCGTCAGGGCCATGATGCCCTTGGCCGTGTGCAGGCGGTTCTCGGCCTGGTCCCAGACCACCGACTGGGGGCCGTCGATCACCGCGTCGGTGACCTCCTGGCCGCGGGTGGCCGGCAACGGGTGCATGTAGATGGCCTCGGGGGCGGCCAACCCCATGCGCCGCTCGTCGCAGATCCAGTCGGGGTATTTCTCGATGTGCTGCACGGCGGCCTCACGGTCGGGCTCGTGCACCAGGCAGCCCCAGCTCTTGGGGTAGACGATGTGGGCGCCCTCGAAGCCCGCATCCATGTCGTCGGTGACCTCGAACTTCGTCCCGGCGGCCCTGGCGTTGGCCTCGGCCTGGGCCAGGATCTCCGGCTGCAGCTTGAACTCGGGGGGATGGGCCAGGGTCACATCCAGGCCGAAACGGGTCATCAGCAGGATCTCGCTGTGGGGCACGCTGATGGGGCGCACATAGCTGGGCGCGTAGGTCCAGCTCACGGTGATCTTGCGGCCGCGGACCTCGTTCAGGAACTTCTCGCGGATGGTCATCAGATCGGCCATGGCCTGGAACGGATGGTAGATGTCGCACTGGGCGTTCATGACCGGCACGCGGCTGATGCCGGCGATCTTGCGCATGAAGGCGTTGCCCACACCCCAGTCGCAGTTGCGGACGCAGATGCCGTGGCCCATGCGGCTGAACACGCGCGCGGTGTCCTCGGCGGTCTCGCCGTGGCTCAGCTGCAGCTTGCCGGGGGTCAGGTCGTGGGCGTGGCCGCCGAGCTGGGTCATGCCCGCCTCGAAGGAGTTGCGGGTGCGCGTGCTCTGCTCGTAGAACATCATGAACAGGGTCTTGTCGCGCAGCAGGGCGTGGGGCTCGTCGCGGTAGAACTTGCGCTTGAGATCCCAGCTGGTCTGCAGGGCGAGTTCCAGCTCGTCGGCGGACCAGTCCTGGGTGGTGATGAAATGACGTCCCTGCAGGGGTTTGCTCATGGCGGGGCCTCTTTCTCGCGGAAGGTTTCCGGTGCCGGTTTTGTACCCTGCAATGGTAACCCCTACGCATGGCGCGGTCCAAGCCCGAACCTGAAAAAGCCGCCCGCGCGGTGGCGGGCGGCACGGAAACAGCAAAAGCCGGTTGTTATCTGAAGGTCGCCTTCAACGCGCCCCAGCCGGTGGCCTCGTCCGCCACGCTGCCGCAGTTGTCGTGGTGGCTGCCGAGGTAGGTGAAGGTGTCCACCGCCTCGAAGGACCATTCCAGGCACGGGTCGAACGCGTCGTCGATCACCGCGTCGCCGCTGCAGATGCTGGGCAGGCGGATCAGGGTGTGGTTCTGGGTCGTGCCGTCGTTGCAACCCCAGTAGCTGCCCGGATCCTCGCCGACCCGGCCGATGCTGTCGACGGGCTGGCCGGCGTAGCTGAGGACCAGGGCGTCGTTGCCGCTGAACGCCAGCTCCGCGTCGGCCAAGTCGGCCAGCGCCAGCAGGGTCGATCCGGCCAGGGAGTTGACCACGACGAACACGCCGCCCGAAGGCAGGCTGACCGCCGGCAAGGCGACCGAACCCGCCGCGCCCGCGGCGCCGTTGGGGTAGCGGTCGATGGCGTAACCGGAAAGGTTCACCGCGTCGGCGGTGCCGTTGTAGATCTCGATGGCCTGGTTGTCAGCGGATCCTTCCACGTATTCGGAGATCAGCAGATCCGAGACCTGGGCCATGGCCGAGCCGGCCAACAGCAGGAGCAGGCCGAGCATCGTTAACGATTTCATCATAGAACTCCTGATTCGGTTGGGGTCAAACCGTACCCTCGGCAGGGCAAGCCCTGCCCATGACCAGGAATCCGTCACAGATTCATCCTGGGCGATGGTGAGATTATATCAAAACAATGGCATAAATGTCAAACTTATTCGCGCTTACCCTGGCCCGGCCGCGGCCCAGCGGGCCGGCAGGGCCGCGTAGACGGCGCACGCCTCGATGACATGGGAGGCCGGGCAGTGCTCGTTGGCGCGGTGGGCCTGTTGCTCGGGTCCCGGGCCCAGTCCGATGCACGGCACCTGGTGCAGGCCCATGATGGCCACGCCGTTGGTGCTGAAGTTCCAGCGCGAGATCTCGGGCTCGCGGCCCAGGGCCGAGGTGTAGGCCTGGCGCGCGGCATCCAGCACCGGGTGATCTTCGTCCAGCACCCAGGTGGGGAAGTACTTGTCCATGGGGTAGACGAGCCCCGTCCAGCCCGGTTCGCGGTAGGTCAGGGTGAAGACCTCGGCCTCGACCCCGGCCGCGGACAGGGCGGCTTCGACCTCGGCCAGGGCCGACTCGCGGGTCTCGCCCCGGGTCAGGCGGCGGTCGATGTGGAACTCGGCCTGGTCGGGCACGGCGCACAGGCTGGGGGTGTTGCAGCCGATCCAGCTCACCGCGCACGTCCCCTTGCCCAGGAAGGGGTCGTCGGCGAGCTGCTCGTTGAGCTGTTCTATGGCCGTGATCGCCGGGGCGATCTTGTACACCGCGTTGTCCCCGAGGTGGGGCATGGCGCCGTGGCAGCTGCGGCCGCGCGTGCGCACGCGGATCTCCATGCGGCCGCGGTGGCCGCGGTTCAGGCGCATGTTGGTCGGTTCGGTGGATACCACGAACTCTGGCGCCAGCTCCTTCTCCTGCAGGATGTAGTGCCAGCACAGGCCGTCGCAGTCCTCTTCCATGACCGAGCCCACCATCCACACCTGGACGCCATCGAGCAGGCCCTGCTCCTTCATGATCGCTCCGGCGTGTACCATGGCTGCCATGCCGGCCTTCTGGTCCACCGCGCCCCGGCCGTAGACAAGGCCCTCTTCCAGCTTGCCTTCGAAGGGATCGCACTCCCACTGGTCCCTGTCCTGCACGTCCACGGTGTCGATGTGGGCGTCGAAGGCCACCACGCGCGGCCCGTCCCCGATGCGCCCAAGGATGTTGCCGAGGGGGTCGATGCGGACCTCGTCGAACCCGACATCGCGCATCTCCTGCTCGATGCGCCGGATGACGGGCTCTTCCTGCCCGCTGAGGCTGGGGATGGCCACGATGTCGCGCAGAAAGCCGATGATGCGGTCGCCGCGCGCCTGGGCGGCGACCATGGTGTTGCCGGGCTTGGTCATTTCCTCATCTCCATCATTTTCCAGATCCTGGCGGCGGTGTCCTGCAGGAAGGCCGCGTCCGCCGGGGGGGCGTCGCCGCGGGTGTAGATGCGCTTGCCGCCCACGTACACCGAGGCGATGTCCCAGGGGTGGAAGCAGAACAGCAGGTGGCTGAGCCAGTTGTCGCCGGCCAGGGGTGTCTTGCGGAAGGTGTCCAGGACGATGAAATCGGCCGGCGCGCCCGCATCCAGGCTGCCGAACGGCTCGCCGAAGACCTCGCGGGCCAGGCGGTAGTTGCCCAGCCAGAAGCGGGCGGCGCCCTGGTGGCCCAAGGGCCCGCGGCCGCCCTCGTTGCCGCGGAAATAGGTGGCCCGCAGCTCGCCCCACAGGTTGTCGTCCAGGCCGTCGGTGCCCAGGGCGCAGCGGGACGGGAAGCGGTCCACCGGCGCGCGGCCCACCCCGTTGTTCATGTTGGACCGCCCGCAGTGCACCAGCCAGCAGCGGTGATCCTCCAGCGACTGCATGTCCAGGGGGGACAGGTCCACGCCGTGGACGAAGAGGCTGCCCGGATGCAGCAGCCCGTTCTCCTCGAGCCGTTCGAGGGGATCCTTCCAGCCGCGCTCCCGGCTGACTTCCCGGTCGGTGGGGCCCTCGGCCAGGTGGATGTGCAGGCCGGTGTCGTAGCGGCTGCAGATATCCCCCAGCAGCTTCAGGGTCTTGTCCTCGAGGGTGAAGCTGGCGTGGGCGCCCACCAGGCCGCGGAAGCGGGGGACGCCGCCGGGGCGCTGCTCGGCGAGCTTCATCAGGTAGCGCTCGTTCTCCTCCAGGGTCATGTCGCGCTGGCCCTTGCCGCCCCGGTCGGTGGCCTCGTAACAGAGGCAGCCGCGCAGGCCGATCTCGCCGAGGCCCTGCTCGATGCGGTCCAGGGAGCCGCCGACGGCGGCCAGGCTGGCGTGGTGGTCGAAGATCATGGTGGTGCCGCAACGCACCGCGTCCCAACCGCCGGCCAGGGCGCTCAGGTACACGGCCTCGTTGTCCAGGGAGCGGTCCAGGGGCCACCAGACCTCGGTCAGGATGTCGGTGAACGTTTCCAGGGGGGCGGTGGGCTGGGGCATGCCCGCGGCGAGGGTGGCGTACAGGTGCCCGTGGGCGTTGATATTCCCCGGCAACAGCGTCACCCCGGACAGGTCGACGACCTCCTCACCCGCCTGCGGCTGCAGATCCTCGCCACGCTCGACGACGCGCTCTCCCTTGATGCGCAGATCCCCGCGGACGACGCGGGGGTCCGGTTCGGCATCCATGGCCACGGGGAAGTAGTCCAGGATGATCCCGTTCTTCAGGAGCAGGGAATGTTCCTGCGCCGAGGGGGGGCTTCCCGCCGATTCCTTGTCGCTCACGATATTTTCCTCCTGCCCGCTTCCAGGCGGCCACATCCACCGGCGACCAGGGCCGATGGTCGTCGAAAACTTAACACATGAA
This sequence comes from Candidatus Krumholzibacteriia bacterium, assembly GCA_024763215.1. Classification (GTDB taxonomy): domain Bacteria; phylum Krumholzibacteriota; class Krumholzibacteriia; order LZORAL124-64-63; family LZORAL124-64-63; genus JAHJTW01. Next base: position 62,069 of record JANTFX010000005.1, read on the forward strand.
ACCGGGTGAGGGAAATCCCCAGAACATCCCCGGAACATCCGCCGACCCGGGGTGGGGCAGGCCCCCGCACGGGGCGGGGGCCCGGCTGGATGGGCAGGTGCTACTTGTCGCTCGGCAGAAGGTCGTCGACCTGCTTGAAGATGTTCTTGGTGGTGTAATCGGTCACCACCCAGAGGGTGTCCTGGCCCCGGACGCGCATCCAGGTGCCGGCCGGGTGATCGCCCTCGGCCTCGCGCTTGTCACCAAACTCCAGCACGACCTCGCTGCCGTCCTGCTTGACGAGGGTGGCGGTGCGGGACGGCTTGTCCAGGCCGATGGCGGCCAGGTCCTGCCCGGGATCGCCCACGTCGGTGGCGCGGATGCTCACCAGGGTGCCCATCACGCCGTCGGCCTTGGTCTTGGCCAGGGCCTCCTTGCGGGGCTTGATGAGCTTCCACTCCCAGACCGAACGGTCCGGCTTGGGCTCGGCGCCGGTGGTATCGGACGAGTCCACCTCGGTCACGGTGAATTCCTTCTGCATCTCCAGGACGTGCTTGCCGTCCTTGAGGATAATGCGGTCGATGGCCAACCGGTCCTCCTTGACCGCCTGCAGGTCCAGGAACTGCTTGTTCTTGGGCGCGCTGATATCGCCGTAGATGCCCAGGGGCGACAGCAGGCTCACGGTGCTCAGATAGACCGCGTGGCTGCCGTCCAGACGGACGAAGTTGCCCGGCTGGCCCTGGGACCGGTTGCCGACTTCCAGGGCGATGACCGGCTTGCCGTCCTTGTAGCAACGGATGTGCACCGCGGTCGTATCGGCCAGGCCGTAATCAGCCACGACGTCGGCCTTGTCCGAGCGGAACTCCCCGCTCAGGTTGCTGACGGCCTTGAGCAGGCCGTCGATGCGGTTGGCGGCCGCCTTGACGTTCCAGGCCGTGGCGACCTTCCAGCCGTCCGGATCCCGGACCAGGTCCACGGTCACGTCCTGGGCGCCCTGGCCGAGGGTGATGCGGTCCAGGTCGTCGGCGGCGTACTCGGTCGGGATCAGGGTCTCGGTGGCCGCGCGGTTGGTCTCCTTGTGATGGCTGGCGCGCTGCAGCAGGCTGATGCCGCCGAGCACCACCAGCACCACCACCAGGATGATGAGATTGCGGGTGTTGTTCATGTCGTATCCTCCTCCCGTGTCCTCAACCGTGGTGGTGCAGGTTCGCGGCGTAACGGGCGGCGTCCTTGCGCCGCATGCCGGCGCGCATGATGCCGTAGATGGCCAGGATGACCGGCACCAGCAGGACCACGAACAGCCGCCAGATCATCTTCTGCGCGGCCTGGACCGGGCGGATCACCCGCTGGGTCAGGCTCTTGGCGCGGATGTTCAGCAGGTCGTGGGAGCCGGCCACGAAGTCCACGGCGTTGCGCATCAGGTCGCTGTTCTGGGGGGCGTCCAGGATGTTGTCGTCGAACATCTTGGCGCTGCCTATGACCAGCAGGGTCGACGGTTCGGGCTGGACCTCGGGCTCCGGTGCGGCCGCGGCCGCGGTGGTGTCGCCGTCGGCCGGCCACTCGGGGACGCCCTGATCGGCGAAGGCGTCGGGGAAGACGCCCTCGGCCTTGACCATCAGCGGCTGGGGGCCGAGCATCTTCTTGCCGTGCGGGTCCATGGCGCTGCCCGGAAGCGGCGCGGTGTCGAATTTCATGGCCCAGCAGTCGGGGCTGCTGACGATGAGGTTCGTCGCGCTCAGGCCGTTCTTGGACAGGACATCCGGATCGGGCTGGACGGGGGTGCCCCACAGGTAGAACAGCTGGCTGATGTGGTTGACCAGCGGGGAGTCCTTGAGCATCTGGTTCTCGGTCACGCGGATCTGGATGGGCAGCTTCACCGGCTCACGGGTCTGCATGCGCAGGCCCCCGATGTTGACCTCGCGCGGCAGGTCGATGGTCTCCATGGAGCTGTCGAAGAAGTGGTCCTGGGAAACCCCCAGGCCGCACTTGTCCAGCATGGGCTCCAGCCCCGTATCCAGGTCGCTGCCGGAGATGGTCCAGCCGCCGCTGCGTCCGGGGGCGTAGTTGTACTCGTGGGCCTGCACGCCCATGATCACCGGCACCCCGCTACGCAACAGGCGGTTGATCTCGTAGACCTGCCGCTCGTTGAACTTGGTCAGGGCCATGACCACGAGGCAGTCCAGGTCGTCGGGCACGGGTTCGCTCTTGGTGAAAGTGACCGGCACCACCTCGTAGTGGGCCTGCCGGATCATGTCGGCCAGCTTGGTGTACTGGTCCTGGGGCTCGGGCGGCTGCATGCCCTGCTGCAGGTACATCATGGCCAGCTGCCGGTCCACGTCCTTCTTCGGGGCGAAGATCCCGATCCGGGGGGTCTTCTCGCGGGTCAGCCGGTAGATGGGGTCGATGACATCCTGTTCGAGGGACGCCAGATCCTGGGGCAGGATCCGCGGCAGCACCTCCTCGGGCTTGTCCTTGTAGGCGATGGTCATGGCGCTCCAGATCACCTTGATGCCCATCTCGTCCTTGTCGATGGACTGGACCTGGAACGGCTGGATGTTCTTGGCCGCCAGGTTCTTCTGCATGTCCGGGTCGTCCTGGGGGTTGTGGACCGAGAACTGCAGCATGCCGTGGCTGACCTGGGAGAAGTTGCGCATCTGCTCGGTGATGTCCCGCTCGAGGTTGCGCAGCTGGGTGGGCATCTTCTCGGAGGGAGTGATGTAGAGCTTGACCTGGACGGGCACCTTGAGGCCCTCGAGGATCTTCACCGCCGAGGGCGACAAGGTGAAGAGCTGGTCGCTGGTCATGTCCACGCGGGCCCCCTGCATGTTGCCCAGCACCGAGATCAGGAAAAATACGATACCGGCCAGCAACACCGTAGCGATGCTGAAGGTCAGACGGAAGTTGCGTCGTTTGCTGCTCATGCTAGTACTTCCTCCCTTCCAGCCAGAGGGTGTTGAGGGTCAGGAACAGGCCGGTCAGGCCCAGGAAATAGGCCAGATCCCCCAGGGAGATCACGCCCTTGAGCATGGTGTCGTAGTGGCCCGACAGGCCCACGTAGTTCTGCAGGAAGGAACCCAGCCCCGGCAGCCAGCCGTCGATGGTGGCGGCCACCCCGCCCACGCCCAGGATGAAGACCAGGAAGCAGGCCATGATCCCCAGGATCACCGCGGAGATCTGGTCGCGGGTCAGCCCGCTGGTGAAGGTGCCGATGCCCAGGTACAGCCCGCCGAGCAGGACGCTGCCGATGTAGCCGCTCCAGATGGCGCCCATGTCGGGGTTGCCGAGCGCGGCCACCATGACCACCAGGGGCAGGGTGCCGGCCAGGGCGATGAGGTAGAAGGTCAAGGCCGCCAGGTACTTGCCCAGCATGACGTCGCGGGCCTTCATGGGCAGGGTCATCAGCAGCTCGAAGGTGCCGGTGCGCTTGTCCTCGGCCCACAGCCGCATGCTCACGGCCGGGATGAAGAAGATCAGGAAGAAGGGCAGGTTCCCGAAGAAGGCCCGTAGGTCTGCCGTCTCGTTCAGGAAGAAGCCCGTCATGAACAGCCCGCTGTTGAGCACCAGGAAGGCGATGATGAAGATGTAGGCGATGGGGCTGTTGAAGTAGGCTGAGAACTCGCGCTTGAAGACCGTCATGATGTTCCGCATCTAGGCCACCCCCCTTGCCCGGTCGTGGTTCCCCCGCAGGGAGCGCCGGGTCAGCTCGATGAAGGTGTCTTCCAGGGAGAACACGGCCTCGCGCAGCTCGGTCAGCTCCCAGCCGTGCTGCTTACACAGGCGGTCCAGGGCGCCGATCAGGTCGCGGTCGAAGGGGCCGCGCACCTCGAAGCGGCTGCCCCGGTTGGCGTCCAGGTCGCGCACGGTCAGGGCCTTGACCTCGGTGACCTCGTCCAGGCCGCGCAGGGCCTCTTCCACGCCGCCGGGCGCGTTGCGCACCGCGAGGATCACCCGGTCGCTGCGCATGGCTTCGCGCGCGAGCTTGTCGATATGACCGTCGGCGATGATCCGGCCCTCGTTGATGATGGCCACCCGGTCGGTCACCGGGCCGACCTCCTGCAGGATGTGCGTGGAGAAGATGATGGTCTTGTGCCCGGCGAGGCTCTTGATCAGGTCGCGGATGCCGAGGATCTGCAGGGGGTCCAGACCGCTGGTGGGCTCGTCCAGGATCAGGATGTCCGGGTCGTGGATCAGCGCCTGCGCCAGGCCCGTGCGCTGCTTGAAGCCCTTGGACAGGTCGCCGATGGGCTTCTTGAATTCGGTGACCAGGCCGCAGGCCTCGACGCACCAGTCCAGGCGCTGCTTCAGGCGCGCGCCGTCCAGGCCGCGGGCCCTGCCCACGAACGTCAGGTATTCCTGGACGTTCATGTCGGGATACAGGGGAACGTTTTCGGGCAGATAACCTATGCGGCCGCGCACGGCCAGCGGCTGCTCCAGGACGTCGATCCCATCGACCTTCACGGTGCCGGCATCGGGCGCGATGAAGGTGGTGATGATCTTCATGGTCGTGCTCTTGCCCGCGCCGTTGGGACCGAGGAAACCGAGGATTTCCCCCTTTTCGATCCTGAACGACACGTCATCGAGCGCGAGCGTTGTCCCGAAGCTCTTCGTGATGCCTTGGACTTCGATCATGACGAAGGCTCCTCAGGGGTTGGAAGAAGAACTGGGAAAACAGCAAAAAGGCTGCGCCAGACTACCAGCGCAACCGCGGGATAACAATGGGGAAAGGGGGAAGTTCCCGGGTGAGGTGGAAAAATTTCGGGCCTGCGGCGGCCTCAGCCGGATGTCCGGTCAATGATATCCCGGCCCTCCTGCAGGTAGTAGGCGCCGGCATGGGGGATGTCTATGTTCTGGCGGGATCCGCTGGGCCAGGTGACCGTGGCGCGGTACGGTCCGGAATCGGTGTTCACGCCGAAATGAACCGGCGCGACGGTGGAATTCCAGTAATGGGCCACACTCCGGACCTGCCGCGTCTGGATCCCGGCCGAGGTCCGCAATTCGATGCGGGCGCCCATGCCGTGGGGAGCCCATTTCCCGGTGGCCAACTCCAGGGTGATCCCCTTGTGGGCCGCATGGTTGGCGTAAAGCAGGCACAGGCCATCCCGCAGGGGGAAATCCTCCCGGCCACGGATCAGGACCAGATCCAGGTCGCCGTCGCGGTCCAGATCCAGCGGCCAGGCTCCGCAGGGCAGGGCTGCCACATCCCCGCGGCCGCCCCAGGAGTCCGATACATCCTGGAAATTTCCGTCCCCGGTTCCTCTGGCCAGCAGGCTCGGCCGGGAATGGAATTGCCGGTCCTGCATCAGGACGTACAGGTCGAGGATGCCGTCGTTGTCGAAGTCCGCCAGCAGGGCCGAATCGAGTTCCTCCGCCAGGGGCAGGTGCTTCAGGTCCGGGCCGGGCCGGAAGCTCAGGTGGTTCGGGGTGCTCTCGTTCAACATGATCTGAACGCCGCCGAACCAGCGAAAGAGATACAGGATGTCCAGGTCCCCATCGTTGTCCACATCGCCCAGGACCACCTCGAGCAGGGTGTTCGCACGCCGGGGCAGACCGGCCTGGGCCGTCATGTCGGTGAGGTTCCCTTGCCCGTCGTTGTGGAACAGGAAATGCCCGTCTCCGGCGAGGACAAGGTCGGTATAGCCGTCGTTGTCCATGTCTCCGGCAGCGGCTGCGGTGAGCCAGAAGCCGTGCCCGTCCTTCAGGTGGGCGCGCGGTGAAGCGGGGTCGAGGTAGGGGTTGACCATGGGGCTCCAGTTTTGCCAGGACGAGCCGTCGAAGTGGAACAGCCGCGCCGGAGTCCGGTAATTGAGCACCAGGAGCTCGGGATACCGGTCGCCATCGAGGCGGACCCAGAGGGCCCCCCTGCCTCGCCCCCGGGGATCGCCCAGCGGATCGCCCACCCCCAGGGTGTCGTGGTATTTCCCGTCCCCGCCCCGGGACCATAAACGATTCACGCCGATGCCCTGGCCCCGGTGCGCCCCCAGGGTGGCGTACAGATCCCAGTCGCCGTCGCAATCGAAATCGCAGGCGGCGGTGCCGTGCTGGTCGACATCGAGGCAGGGCAGGACCGCGCAGCTGTCCATACGGGCGAAGGTGAGGCCGGGACGGGTCAGGTACACGCCCATGCCATGGCCGTGATGGTCGAGCAACAGGTCGAGCCGGCCGTCACCGTCGACATCGGCCCAGGTGGCGCCGAAGCTCTTGCCCCGGTGCGGAAACGGCGTGTGGTCCACCAGTTGGAAAAGGGGCCCGGCATTGGCCGGGGCCACCCCGGCCAGAAGTGCCATGACGATCGACATGATCGTCCCTGCGGCATGGGATCCGATGGCAGTTCTGGTGGCCTGCTGGTTCATGAGGATGGCCCGTCGGGATTCGGTTGTGGACGCCAACGATGCTCTGGAGTATACCCGAGGCAGGCCCGCGGGGCCATGAAGATCGAACGGGAGGTGTATGTATGAATTATCCGGTCTGGGAACTGTCCATGGGAGCCGGGGTCCTGATAGCCTGGGTCTCCATCCTGCATGTGTTCGTCTCGCACTTCGCGGTCGGCGGGGGGCTGTGGCTGGTGGTCACCGAGATGCGCGCCAGAAGCACCGACGACGGCGACCTGCTGCAGTTCGTCAAGAGCCACAGCCGTTTCTTCATGCTGCTGACCCTGGTGTACGGGGCCATCAGCGGCGTGGGGATCTGGACCACCATCGGTCTGATCTCGCCCCACGGCACCTCGGCCCTGATCCACGGCTACGTGTGGGGCTGGGCCATGGAATGGGTGTTCTTCTTCCTCGAGATCGGCGCGGCCCTGGTCTACTACTATGGCTGGAAGCGGCTGGACCCCAGGACCCACCAGCTGGTGGGCTGGGTCTACTTCATCTCCGCCTTCATGTCCCTGGTGATCATCAACGGCATCGTGACCTTCATGCTCACCCCGGGCGGCTGGCTGGAGAACCACAGCTTCTGGACCGGTTTCTTCAACCCCACCTACTGGCCCTCGACGATCATCCGGACCTTCGGCGGCTTCGCCATCGCCGGCATGTTCACCCTGATGACCGCCACGTTCCTGCCCCGCGGCGCCTTCCGCACGCGGGTGACCCGGTGGAACGCCGCCTGGGCGGTGGTCGGCATGGTCGTGGTGGCCCTGGCGGCCAGGTGGTACGGCTCCTCGATCGCGGTGTGGCGCGACGAAGAGGCCCTGCTGGGAGCCATACCGATCCTGCCCACGGTGGTCGGGTACTTCAAGCTGGGAATCCTGGTCACCACGGTGCTGGCCCTGGTGCCGCTGCTGCTGCCCAGGGTGTGGAACAAGGGGTTGGTGGCCGTGCTGTTGCTGTGCGGCCTGCTGACCATGGGCGCGGGGGAGTGGTCCCGCGAGGCCGGCCGCAAGCCCTTCGTCATCCAGGGCTACATGTACAGCACGGGGATGCTGAAGTCGCAGGAAGCCCAGGTGCAAGAGGCGGGCATGGCCGCCAGCGCCAGGTGGATATCGCCGGACGCCATGAGCGATCCGGTGCGGCTGGGGCATGATCTGTACCTGGCCTATTGCCAGCCCTGCCACACCCGGGACGGTTACAACGGCCTGCGGCCTTTCCTGGCGCACTGGGATGAGGAGACGGTGGCCGGCCTGGTGCCTCGCCTGGAGAATATACGCGCCCTGATGCCGCCCTGGTACGGGACCGAGGCCGAGAACGCGGCCCTGACGGCATACCTCATGACCATGAAGCCCGCTGCCGAACCGGAGTGGCCCGCCGATCCGGACGACGCAGCCGAACTGTCCTTCGCCATCTCCTGCGGACTGTGCCATACCCCTGACGGGTTCCGCCCCCTGCGTGATTCATTCACGGGGATGGGCGCGGACGAGATCGACGAGTTCCTGGACGAGGCCGGCGACATCGACGAGGGCATGC
>JANTFX010000006.1 GCA_024763215.1 Candidatus Krumholzibacteriia bacterium
GACGACGGCGGCCTCAACTGGCTTCCCGGCGCCGTGCCCGGTCCTGCCCGCTGGCTGACCAGGTGGCATGATGGGCTGCTGCGCAGGATCAAGGCCCTGTTCCCCGCCCCCGAGGCGGCGCTGTCCGCTGCGGTCCTGCTGGGTGTTCGTTCGCCTCTGGCCGTTCAAGCCGCCAGGCCCTTCACGAAGTTGGGGCTTGCCCACCTGTTCGCCCTCAGCGGGCTCCATGTCGGCATCCTGCTGGGGGTGATCCTGCTGCTGCCCGAGGCCATGGGCTGGGGGCCGGGCTGGAAGCTGGCCCCGGTTCTGCCGGGGTTGCTGCTGTATGTCCTGCTGACCGGTGCGCCGGGATCGGTTACCCGCGCGGCCGGTGTGGCGGGTCTGGGACTGGCAGCGGGCTGGCTGGGGCGGCGAGGGGATCCCCTGCGGCTGCTGGGGCTGGTTTTCCTGCTGGTCATGTGGTGGGGCCCCTGGCAGATGCTGGACACGGGGATCAGGCTCTCATTTTTCGCCGCGGGTGGGATCCTGGCCGCAGGCAGGGCCAGCGGGCAATTCAAGGTCAACGGTGGTGCCGTGGCCCGGACCCTGGCCTCGGGCCTGGGGGTGAGCCTGGCGGCCCAGTGGTTCACCCTGCCGGTGATCGCCGAGGGATTCGGCTACCTGAATCCCTGGTCGCCCCTGTTCAATCTCCTGGCCGTGCCCCTGTTCGGCCTGGTCGTGTGGCTGACGGTTCTGGCCCTGGCCTGCAGCTGGTGGGGACAGCTTGCCGGATCCATCGGGGCTCTGGCGATCCTCGGCTGGCGCCTTCTGCTGCTGGTTAGCACCCCCTTGACCCGTCTGACCGCCGGTGCGGCCATGGGATTCATGCCGCCGCCTCCTGCCTGGTGGTTCTTGTGGCTGGTAACATCCGGGGTCCTGCTCTGGGTGCTGGCCCGGATGCGCCAAGGCCGAATGCGGGGCCGGCCAGGCCTGTCGCTGCTGGTGGCGCTCCCCTTGCTTGTGATCTTCCTGCTGGTTCATACGGGGCGGACCCTTTATCCGCACCGGGCGCCGGTGGCCTGGCAGGTCGACGTCGGTCAGGGGGATTGCGCCATCGTGTCCTTCCCCGACCGCTGGCGTTGCGTCATCGATACCGGCGGGGTGCTGGGAAGCAGAGGGCAGGGTGGGACCATGTGGGATCGGACCCTGGGGCCCTACCTCGCGCGTCAGAACATCCGCGTCCTGGATCTGGTGGTCCTGACCCACGGCCACCTGGATCATACCGGGGGAGCGCAGGCCCTGGCGCGGGAGTGCACGGTCAAGAGATGGCTGTGCGGCGGCCATGCCGAGCCCCCATCCGGAAGCGCCGCCGCGCCCCGAGCCCGCTGCGGCGTCCTGCACGCGTGGGGCGACTGGGCCCTGGAGCTTTGCCAGGCTCCGGCGCCGGACGAGGATCTCCCCGGCGAGAACGACCGCTCCCTGATGCTCCGGTTGAAACGCGCCGGCCGCACGGTCATGGTGTGGGGGGGCGATCAGGAAACCGCCGCGGAAGCCATGTTCCTTGCGACCCATCCCCGCTGCGGCCCGACCCAGGCCTGGAAGGCGGGCCACCACGGCAGCCGAACTTCCGGTTCCCGGGATTTCCTGGCGGCTCTGCACCCCCGGTTGTGCCTGGTAAGCTGCGGCCGGGGCAACAGGTACCGGCACCCCAGCCACGGACCGTACGTGGTGGGGCAGGACACCCTCGCGGTGGTGCGCACCGATTGCTCCGGGAGCATCCTGCTGCAATGGTGTCCCCGTGGGGATCTGCACTGGTCCACCATGTATGGCCCTTCCGGCGGCGAGGCTGCTCCTTGACACTTTCCGGGAGCATTTCTAGTATGCCTGCGTCCGGCCGTCCTGCGCTCCACACCCGTCGTCAGGGGTTTTCATGTCTGAACTGCAATCGGTACGTGATCTGGGCCTGGTGCCCGACTTCGAGGGCAAGGTGCGTGACATCTTCGACCTGGGTGAGCACCTGTTCATCGTGACGACGGACCGCATTTCCGCCTTCGACGTGGTCATGGATCAGATCGTCCCGGGACGCGGGGTCGTTTTGAACGCCATGTCGCTGGGCTGGTTCGATTTCTTCGCGGATCTGCTGCCCAATCACGTGGTGACCGCTGATCCCGGAAGTTTCCCCGCTCCTTTCTCCGACTTTGCCGAAGTCCTGGGCGGCCGCTCCCTGCTGGCGCGCAAGGCCGATCGCTACCCCGTCGAGTGCGTCGTCCGCGGTTATATAGCCGGCTCGGGCTGGAAATCCTACGGGGTGGACCGCACGATCTGCGGGCAGGAACTTCCGGCCGGCCTCAAGCTGGGGGACCGTTTGCCGCAGCCCCTGTTCACCCCCTCGACCAAGGCCGACAGCGGTCACGACGAGAACATCCCCTTCGCGGAGATGGTGCGCCTGGTAGGGGAGGAACCGGCGGACAGGATGCGTGCCGCCAGCCTGGACATTTACCGCCAGGCGGCCGACCGCGCCCTGGACCGGGGTGTGATCATCGCCGATACCAAGTTCGAGTTCGGCTTGATCGACGGCTCCCTGGCCCTCATCGACGAGGTCCTGACGCCGGATTCCAGCCGTTTCTGGCCCGCGGCCGGGCATGCTCCCGGCAGCGAACCGGCCAGCTGGGACAAGCAGATCCTGCGCAACTACCTGGATACCTGCGCCTGGAACAAGGAGCCGCCGGGTCCGGTCATCCCCGCCGAGATCCTCTCGCAGACCTCCCGGCGCTACCGGGAGGTCCTGGACATCCTCTTTCCCAGCGAGGCCGAAAGATGGGCGGCATACCTGTGACAAGCTACCCCCGCCGCGCCCTGCTGAGCGTCACGGACAAGCGAGGTCTGGACACGCTGGCGGCGGCCCTGGACCGCGCCGGGTTCCAGCTCATCGCCTCGGGTGGGACCGCCGCACATATCGCCGCCCTGGGTCTGCCGGTGGTCAAGGTCAGCGACCTGACCGGATTTCCGGAGATCTTCGGCGGCAGGGTCAAGACCCTGCACCCGGCCATCCACGGCGGCATCCTGGGGCCACGGGTGGAGGACTTCGCGGATGTGCAGGAGCTGGGGATCACGCCCATCGACGTGGTGGTGGTCAACCTCTACCGGTTCAACGAGGCCGCCGCGGGGCAGGCCGATCCCGACGCCGTGATCGAACACATCGACATCGGGGGGCCGTCCCTGCTGCGCTCGGCCGCCAAGAACCATGCCCGCGTGTGCGTGCTGTCCGACCCGGACCAGTACGAGGAATTCATGGCGGAGCTGGATTCCGGCGGAGGGGTCATCTCATCCTCATTGCGAAGGAAACTCGCCGCGGCCGCCTTCAGGGCCACCGCCGCCTACGATCGGAACATCGCCCGCTGGTTCACCGGCCGGGACCCCGCAGGGATCCCCTTGCGCTACGGTGAGAACCCGCACCAGGCCGCGGTGATGGACATCGACCTGCCGGGTGGCGATCTGGAGGCGCTGGGGCTGGTTCAGCATGGAGGCAAACAACTTTCCTTCAACAACCTCGTGGATCTGGTGGCCGGGTTGAAGCTGGTGGCCGACTTCGAGGAACCTTGCTGCGCGGCCCTGAAGCACACCAATCCCTGCGGATTCGGCCTGGGATCCGGAGCGGTCGGGCTGGAGCGCGCCCTCCGCTGCGACCCCGTCTCGGCCTTCGGTGGGATCTTCATCTTCAGGGAGGATCTCGATCTGGATGGAGCCGAGATCCTCGCGGGCCGGTTCCTGGAGATCGTTGCCGCGCCCGGCTACGTTCCCGAGGCCCTGGCCAGGCTGCTGAGGAAGAAGAAGCTGAGGGTCCTCACCGTGGATTTCGAGAAGTTCACCGGGGCCACCGCCGGCAAGGGGCGGTCCTGGGGAGCCCTGGAGCTGCGGCAGGACGAGGATGCCGGCTTCCCCGAGTTGGACGATGCCGAGCTGGTGGCCGGCCCCGCTCCCGACGAGCTGACCAGCCGAACCCTGGCCATGCTCTGGAAGGTCTGCAAGCACGGCAAGAGCAACGCCATCGTGCTGGGGGATTCCGAAGGCACGCTGGGTCTGGGTCTGGGTCAGATGAGCCGGGTCGACAGCACCGAACTGGCCATCATGAAAGCCGGCCAGCAGGATCTGGATCTCCAGGGTTGCTGTGCGGCCTCGGACGGTTTTTTCCCCTTCCCGGACGGCATCCAGCGGCTGGCGGCGGCCGGAGTGAAGGCCGTCATCGCCCCCGGAGGATCCATCAGGGACCAGGAAGTGGCCGCTGCCGCCGACGCCCTGGGGATGACCCTGGTGCTCACGGGGCGGCGTCATTTCAACCATTGAAGTTTTTCACTATACTGAAGAGGTAGGCTTCCGTCCCCCAAACCGCCTGCCTGGAGTCATGAAAAACATCTTCAAGCCATTGGTGCCGGCCATCTGGTCGCTGTTGGTGGTCGCCGGCCTGTTCACGCCGGCGGCAGCCTTGCCCGGGAAGCTCTGGCCGGAGGTGACCGGTGACGCCAGGCTTTCGGAACTGCGCGCCCAACAGCGCCGATCCGTACGGACGGCCTCCCTGGCCGCAGCCGGGAAGTCGGCAGGGGCCTCCTTCGGTTTGCTGGTGATTCCCGTGGACTTCGCCGATCAACGGTTTTCTGAAGCGGGGCTTGAAAAGTCCTTGGCCGCCAGGGTGTTCGGCTCCGACAGCGAAGCCCTGTCCCGGTATTTTTCCGTCGCTTCGGGCGGCCGGATGAAGCTGTCCCCCCAACTGGCTCCGGTGGTGCACCTGGCCGGCCCGCGGGCTGATTATTCGGATATCGGCTGGCACGGATTTTCCCGCAGCCGAGCCCTGGCCCGGGAGGCGCTGACCGCCCTGGCCGACCTGGGGCTGGATTTCGCCCTGGTGGATGCCGATGGGCCCGACGGCCTGCCCGGCTCGGGGGACGACGACGGCCAGGTGGACGGGGTCCTGATTCTGCATGCCGGCCCGGGCCAGGAGAACGATCCCGAATCCGGTTTGATCCAGGCCTTGCAGTTCTACCTGGACCAGGCCGTTTACAGCCGGGGCATCGGCGCCTCGTTCTACGCCACCGTCAGCATATCCAGCGGCCCGGGGGTCTGGGCCCATGAAGTGGGCCATCTGCTGGGCATGGAGGACCGTTACGACCCCACCCTGGCTCCATCGGGGCAGAGCGAGGTCGTTTCCCGGGGCGGGCTGGGCATCTTCAGTCTGATGGCCGCCGGAGCCTGGGGCACCGGGGACGGGCACGGCGCGGCCCTTCCCGATGGTTACACCCTGCTTGAGATGGGGTGGGCCCCGGTGGAGGATCTGACCCCTTACCGCGACGGGTCGGTGGTCCTGCTGCCGGTGTCCGGGGGCGGTTGCGTGGGCAGGATGCAACCGGTGGGTCAGACGGATGCGGAATATTTCCTGCTGGAGGTCAGGGATCCAAGCCTGGTGGCGCCATTCGACGCCGCGCTGCCGGCGGGCCAGATGGTCGTCTACCATGTGGATCCGGCCCTCGCCGACGGCCAGCGGGCCCTGGATGACCTGGCCGGGTGGCACCTGCGGGTGGGGGTCGTCGAGGCCGATGGCAATGATTCGCTGCACGACGGGCTGGACACCGGGGGTGCGGGGGATGTCTTCCCGGGCCTGGGGCAGCGGCACGACCTCCCGGCGGTGGGCAAGCCCGGTTTCAGCGGCTATGGCCACCAGGCGCCGGGATTTTCGCTGTCAGGAATCACGGACCAGGACGGCCAGGTGAGCTTCACGGTGGTTCCGGATCCTGTGAGCGGCCTGGAGTTCTCATTCGACGTCGATCCCGGCGGTCAGGCCGCCTATCTGGAAGCCCGGGCCACCGGTCGGCCGTTTCAGGATCTGGCCTGCGCCATCACCGTCGAGGACACGGCCTGGGGATCATTCGACGGCGGCAGGGCTTCGCTTTTCGTGTCCCTTGCGGATGACGGGACGGGGCTCTACCGTCCCCTGGAACCTCTTGTCTGGATGAGCGGGCCGGAACCTCCGGCCGGGGCCTCCACCGAGTTCTCCTTCGGCTTCACCGCCGTCGGGGATTCCTTTCCTGCGCAGCACCGTCAGGTGGTCTGGAAGCAGTCCCCGGCGGATCTGGATTTCCGGACGTCCTGGCCGGGAACGTGGCAGGTGGCCGCGGGCGCCGGGACGACCTGGCAACGCTGGGCCGGGCAAACGGGGGGGCCTTTCGGCTCCGGCGGGATCCTGGCCTGCACCGGGGATGAATTTTCCACCGGAGCGGCCTGGCCCGAAGTCCACTACGGGAACCGCGCGGACGCGGCCCTGGTTTCGGCCCCGCTGGAGGCGGGGGTCATGGGCATCCGCCTGGTGCACGCGGTGGAGGCGGAAGTCCTCTCGGGAGCCGTGGCCATGGACGGGGGGAACGTGCGCTGGCGGGGTGCCGGCCTGAGCGTGCCCGCGGTCCCGATAGGTGGCTATGAATTCGATGTCTCGCCCCGCGCCGACAACGTGCTCAAGGGGCAAGGGGTTTTCGCCGGCGATTCCCTGTCCTTCCAGGAGGGGCAAATCATATGGCGGGTGGATGTCTTCAGCGTGCCCGCAGAGCCGCCCGAAGTCTGGCGGTTGGAGCTGGACTTCGGCAGCAACGGCCTGTGGCGGCGGCGAGGCTGGTTCGTCAGCAGCATCGAGCCGGTGTACGACCTAGCCGATCTGCTGCCCTTTGCCGCCGGCTGGGACACCGAGGGCTGCAGCCCGTCGCAGCTGCGGTGGCAGTGGCCCTGGCCCGACCAGCTGCCAGGCGAGTTCCAGGTGCAGGTGTATGACCCGTCTCTCAAGTCTTGGTCAACCGTCGGGGCCGTGGCCGTGGTCCCCGGGGCCGGGGTGCAGGAGGCGGTCCTGAGCGGGATGGTGGGCAGCGGGCAGGCCGTCCTGCGGCTGCTGGCTGCAGGGCCCCCGGGGTGGGTGGCCACCCCTCCTGTGGCCATGGTCGATCCCGGATCTGCCGCGGCCGCATCGCCCCTGGGCAGGGTCTGGCCCAACCCCGGCCAGGCGCCCATCAGGTTCGAGACCAGCCTGGCGAGCGATGCGGCAGGCCGGATGGCCGTCTATGATCTGCGGGGCCGCCTCGTACGGGAAATGGATTTGCCGGCCGGGCAGGCGGTGGGCCTTTGGGACGGCACCGATAGCCGCGGCGGCCCGGCGCCGGCGGGGATGTATGTGATGCGTCTGGAAGGGCTGCCTGCGGGGGGAGTCCGGAAGGTGGTCTTGTTGCGATGATATTGCGCACGCGGTTGCTGCTGGTCCTGGCCGTTTGCCTGGGCCTGGCCGATATCTGCCAGGCCCAGGGCCCGGTGCACGACCCTTTTTTCGCAGACTTCGTCATGGGCCGGTTTCGTGATCCGGATACCATGGCCCTGTCGCATGGTTTCCCGTCCGACCTCTGGTTGCCCGCGACGGTCGATTCGGTCTGGGTCGAGGTCGCAGCCTCCCTGCTCGATCCCCGGCATCATTTCCAGGACCCCCGGCCGGTGGTCTCCTGCTGGCTCGGGTCGGAGGCGGGACCCGGCCCGCTGGGGGAGTGGGCGGATTCCCGGCGCCTGATCCTGGACTACCTGGCAGGGCAGGGGAATTCCTCGCCGCCTATGAAAACCTCCGGGGGCCTGCTGCGGGACGCTGTGCAGACCCTGGATTTTTTTGCAACCCTGGCTGCAGGCGATAGCCTGGGGGCCATGGGCATCGCCGCGGGGCTGTCCGCCACCTGGGAAGGCCCCGACGCAAGCGCCCGGCGCTTCATATGGGATCTGCGCGCACGGGCCCTGGGATCCCTGACCGGAACAAGGAAGGACGATCCCGGCGACCCCTGGCCCCTCCTGTTCGAGCTCGGGCCGTACGACCGGCAGAGCGGGTGGGCCATCTGGACCGCGCACCGCCGTGAACGCGGTCTGCCCCTGCTGGGCCGACAGCATCAAACCAGGGGGCAAGCCGCGGTCCTGGCGGGGCTGTCGAGGAGCTGGCTGAGCAGCGGCGATCTGGACCGCAGCGGCTTCGCTTTCGAGCTCAAGGCCGGCCTGGGGGCCGCGGTTCTGCGGAAGCAGGAGCGACGCGAATTCATGGATCGCTACCGGCACCCGCCCTGGGACTTCCAGGCCCAGGGCTGGTGGTTGAAGGGAGCGCGGTCGGCGGCGGGGGGGCGGCCCGACCGCTACGAGGCCATGGCCCGCGATGATCATCTGCGTTCCGGCTGGCGCATGGATCTGTGGCGCCGGGCTTCGGAGCGCCGTTTGCTGCAGGGCGACTGGGCGCGTGGCCTTGCGGACCTGGAGCGGGCCGTGGGCCTGGCGCGGTACGGGGCGGGCTCCCGGGCCATGCGAACCAGGGTGCGCCAGTGGGTGGAGCAGGCCCTGGCCCTGGCCGTGGCCCAGGGGGCCGACGGCCATGCCGGAGCTTTGCTGGCCATGGGCACGGGTATGCTTCCCGAGGACCAGCAGGAAGTATTTTGCGTCCGGGTGGCCTCCTGGCGCGAAGGCACCGGTTGTGACCCCGCTCCCGACCCGGGAGATGTCCGCGCGGGCAAGGCGTGGGCCATGGCCGGGAAAAACGGGGCGGCCGGCCTGCCGGATGGCAGCTCCCTGCGCCTGGAGTACTGGCGCCGCTGGGCGGCCTTGGCCTGCGGCCAGCATGACGCGGCCGGCCTGGATTCCCTGCGCGCCGCCCTGGGCAGGGCGCAGGACGCCGCCCATGCGCGTGGGTTGGCTCTGGACTATCTGGCCCGGCGGGTGGCAGAGGCAGGAGAAGGATCACGGCCGGATGACGGTCTATGGGACGGGGTCCTGGCCCAGGAGGTCTTTCTGGCCCGGCCCGAAGGCGGCCCGGCAGCGTGGTCCCTGTTCCCCGCTCTGCGGCAGATCACCCGAGACGAACCTGATCTCCTGCATGCCTGGCTGGGGATGGCCCTGGCCCTGCAGGATCTGCGTGCGGTGGTGGGCCTGGCGGTCCTGATTCCGGATGGGAGTTTGCCCTCGGACCAAAAATTGCCTTTCCTTTACCCGCTTCCCGCTTTCGGGCCCGTACGGCGTGCCCTGGACGAAGCACGGAACGAGCCGGCCCTCCTGCTCGGGGTCGCCCGCAACGAGAGCCTGTTCGATCCCGGAGCGCGGTCCCGCGCCGGGGCCCTGGGCTGGATGCAGATCATGCCCTTCCACTTTGACGAAGGTCAACCCGGGGGCGGGCGAGGTTGGGCCGACCCCGTGGTTTCCATAGCCAAGGGGGATGCCCTGCTGGAGGAGAACCGCCGGCGGTATCACGGCGATCCCTACACGGTGGTGGCCTCATACAACGCGGGGCCCACGGCGGCCCGGCGGTGGTGGAAGCAGCTGGGCGAGGGCGCCGACGACGCGCTCTATCTGTCCTGGATCGGATATCCGGAGACCAGACGCTACGTGGAAAAGGTCTTGAAGGATCGTGCCATCTACGCTGGAATCCTGGCGTCCGGCCCGGGCTCGCCGCCGACCGGACACACCGAGCAATAACCAACGTGGTGCCGGGTGGTGAACCCGGCCCCGGGGAGAGGAAACATGGCCAACGGCCTGCGCGGGTTTTTCGAACGCATGTTCAGCAAGCGGCAACGCGATTACGCCAAGCTGCAACCGGTTGTGGACAGGATCAAGGAGATCAGGGGCCCCCTCGCCGAGCTTTCCGACGATGAGTTGCGCGCCAAGCGGGTGGAATTCAGGCAACGCTACGACGACGGTGAGAGCCTGGACGATATGCTGCCCGAAGCCTACGCCGTGGTCTGGGAGGGATGCCGCCGGCTGGTCGAGCGCAAGGCGTCCTGGGTGGTCTGGGGCACCGAGCAGGTATGGGACATGGTCCCCTACGACGTCCAGCTCATGGGCGCCATCGTCCTGCACCAGGGCAAGATCGCCGAGATGGCCACGGGCGAGGGCAAGACCCTGGTGGCCATCTTCCCCCTGTACCTGAACAGCATCCCCGGCCGGGGGTCCCATCTGGTGACCGTCAACGATTACCTGGCCAAGCGCGACGCCCAGTGGATGGGGGGCGTCCTGGAGTTCCTCGGCTGCACCGTCGGTTGCATCCAGGGGGAGATGACCCCCGAGGAGCGCCGGGAAGCCTATGGCTGCGACGTGACCTACGGGACGAACAACGAGTTCGGCTTCGACTACCTGCGGGACAACATGGTGGTCCAGCCCGAGCACCTGGTCCACCGCGATTTCTGGTTCGCCATCGTGGACGAGGTCGACTCCGTCCTCATCGACGAAGCCCGCACCCCGCTGATCATCAGCGGTGCGGTGGACAAGTCCACCCACCAGTTCCTGGAGCTCGAGCCCCGCGTGGCCAAGCTGGTGCGTCGGCAGATGAAGATCGTAAACGACTGGCTGGGCGATGTGGAACGCGTGCTGCGGCCCGCGCTCAAGGGCGAAGACGTCGAGATAGACGACGAGACGGCCCTGAAGCTCCTGCGCATCAGCCGGGGCGCGCCCAAGAACCCCCGCTTCCGCAAGCTGGCCCAGATCCCCGGCGTGCTGGAGAAGATCCAGCATACCGAGGAGGCCTACATGGCCCAGAAGGCCATGTGGGAGGCCGACGAGGACCTGCTGTACGTGGTGGAGGAGAAGAACCACCAGGTCGATCTGACGGACAAGGGCCAGGAATTCCTGGCCAGCGAGGAGAAGGATTTCTTCGTCATGCCCGATTTGTCGGGTGTGGCCGGTGAGCTGGAAGCCGACCCGGACATGCCCGCCGAGGAGAAGGCCGCCAGGCTCGCCGCCGTGGAGAAGGAATACGCCCTCAAGAACGAACGCATCAGCAACGTGGACCAGCTCCTGAGGGCCTACTCCCTGTACGAGAAGGATGTCGACTACGTCCTGCAGGACGGCAAGGTGGTCATCGTGGACACCTTCACCGGGCGCCTGCAGCCTGGCCGCCGCTTCAGCGAGGGGCTGCACCAGGCCCTGGAGGCCAAGGAGGGTGTGCAGGTCCAGCGCGAGACCCAGACCCTGGCCACCGTCACCGTCCAGAACTTCTTCCGGAAGTACGCGAAGCTCTCGGGCATGACCGGCACGGCGGAGACCGAGGAGGCGGAGTTCAACGGGATCTACGAGCTGGACGTGGTGGTCATCCCCACGCACCGGCCCATCGCCAGACGAGACCTGGACGACGTCATCTACAAGACCAAGAAGGAGAAGTACAAGGCCATCGTGGACGAGGTGACGCGGCTGCACCGTCTGGGGCTGCCGGTGCTGGTGGGTACGACCACGGTCGAGGTCAGCGAACTGCTCAGCCGGCTGTTCCGCCTGCGGGGCATCAACCACAACGTCCTGAACGCCAAGCACCACCACCGCGAGGCCGAGATCGTCAAGGACGCGGGGCAGGTGGGCGCCGTGACCATCGCCACGAACATGGCCGGGCGCGGCACGGACATCAAGCTGGCCCCGGAAGTCCTGGAGCTTCCCCAACGCTGGCCCGAGGATCCCGACCTGGATCCCGAGGTGTACGAGGACCAGATCAGCGGTCTGCAGATCATCGGCACCGAACGGCACGAGAGTCGCCGCATCGACCGGCAGCTGCGGGGCCGGGCCGGGCGCCAGGGCGACCCCGGGCAGGCCATCTTCTTCCTCAGCCTCGAGGACGACCTGATGCGCCTGTTCAGCCCCGAACGGATCATCAAGGTCATGGACAAGCTGGGTGTCCAGGAAGGCGAGGTCATCACGCATTCCATGGTGACCAAGGCCATCGAGAAGGCGCAGGTGCGCGTCGAGACCCAGAACTACGAGATCCGCAAGCACCTGCTGGAGTATGACGACGTCGTCAACAAGCAGCGTGAGGTCATCTACGGCATGCGCCGGGACGCCCTGGAGGGCAAGGAGCTGGCGGAGACCTTCGAGGATTTCCTGGCCAACGCCGTCAGCGGCATCCTGGCCGAATGCGCCGACCGCGACAACGCTCCTGATTTCTGGGACTGGAAGAAGTTGGCCTTCCTGTACCAGGGGCTGATCCTGACCCCGTTGCCAGTGAGCGATGCCGAGCGGCTCGAGATCGATTACGACGAGCTCGAGGGACGCCTCCATGCAACCGCCGTCCGGAAGCTCGAGGACAAGATCCAGCGCCTGGGCGAGGACCTGTGCGGGCAGCTGCAGCGTTTCGTCCTGATCCAGGTGCTCGACGATCAGTGGCGGGATCACCTCAACGAGCTGATCATGCTGCGCAGCGGCATCGGGTTGCGCTCCTACGGGCAGCGCGACCCTCTGGTGGAATACAAGTCCGAATCCTTCAAGTTGTTCGAGGGGCTCATCCAGAGGCTGGAAAGGGGTGCTGTGAACCTCTTCTTCCGCGCCGAGCTGGCCCCCGCAGCTCCGGTACCCGCTGCCGACGTGACCAGCATGGAGACAAGCCACAAGGAAGTCTCGGCCTACGAGCAGGCCGCCGGCGGCGGCTCCGACCAGGTGATGTCCACCAACAGCCCCGAGGCGGTGCGTCAGCGGCCTGTGCAACGCCAGGTGCCGAAGGTGGGGCGCAACGATCCTTGCCCCTGCGGCAGCGGCAGGAAATACAAGAAATGTTGCGGAGCGCAGAAGGGGTAGGCTTGCTGCCCGCCCCTGGCCGTGCTAGTTTTTCTGCGCCAGGACATGGGGCCCAGGCACTGAAAGTCGAATGATGGAACACGAACGCGACCGCATGAAACACCTGCTGCTGATCCTCCTGGAGGCCCTCGCGGCCGATCCGGAGATGGGCGCGGACATCCAGGACAGGATCCAGGACGAGGCCGCGGCCGCCGGCCTGGACGAACAGGATGTCAACGGCCTGCTGGACTGGATCGAGGCCCAGTGGGACCAGGCGGAGACCGGCCGGTGGGCTCCGGAGCTTCCCGCCGACGCCCCCTCGCGCGGGACCTTCAGGCATTTCGGTTCCGAGGATGCCGCGCACCTTTCGGGGGCCAGCCTGGGCTACCTGCTGCGGCTGCTGCAGACCCAGCAGATCTCGCGGGCGCAGCTCGAAGCGCTCGTGCAGTACGCTTCCTACCTGTCGGTGCGGCCCATCGAGCCCGAGGATCTGGACAGCATCCTCGAGCAGGTTATCTTCAGGCCGGACCAGCCGCGGATGACCGGAGGCGCTTCGGAGGGTTTCGGGTCGGTCCATTGACGGACGCAGTGGCATTCCCACAGGTTCCGGGGCCACCAGGCACCCGGTTTCCTTTTATTTCCAGAAGGGTTGGATCTTGAAGCTGATCATCGTCGAATCCCCGGCCAAGGCCCGCACCATTTCCCGCTTTCTGGGGAAGGGCTACGAGGTCACGTCCAGTTACGGTCATATCAGGGACCTTCCCGGTTCGGCGGCGGAAATCCCCGCCAAGTACAAGAAAGAGCCCTGGGCCAGGCTCGGGGTCAACCCCGATGACGGCTACAAGCCCGTCTACGTGGTATCCAAGGACAGCAAGAAGCAGGTGGCCGAACTCCGCAAACTGGTCGCCAAGGCGGACGAGATCCTGCTGGCCACGGATGAGGACCGCGAGGGGGAGGCCATCAGCTGGCACCTGCTGGAGGTGCTCAAGCCCAAGGTCCCGGTCAAGCGCATCACCTTCCACGAGATCACCAAGGACGCGATCAACGCCGCCCTGGAGAACCCGCGGGACATCGACATGCAGGTCGTGCGGGCCCAGGAAGGGCGCCGGATCCTGGACCGGTTGTTCGGATACAGCCTTTCGCCCGTGCTCTGGAAGAAGGTCCGCACCCGCCTCTCGGCCGGGCGGGTCCAGAGCGTCGCCGTGCGCCTGGTCGTCGAGCGGGAGGAGCAGCGGCAGGCATTCCACAGCGCCGAGTATTTCGACATCGAGGCGTTGCTGACCGCCGGCGACCTTCATTTCACCGCGCGCCTGGTTGCCGTCGACGGTGTCAAGCCCGCCGGGGCCAAGGATTTCGACCCCGATACCGGGCAACTCCGCAAACCCGGCGAGCGGATCCTGCTGGGTGCCAAGGAGGCGGCCGCCCTGGCCGAGGCTGCCAAGGTCACCGTCCCCTGGGAAGTCCTGGCGGTGGAAGCCAAGGAGACCGCCCAGCGCCCAGCGCCGCCGTTTACGACCTCCACCCTGCAGCAGGCCGCCAGCAGCCGGCTGCGCATGTCGCCCAGCCGGGTCATGCGCATCGCCCAGCGCCTGTACGAGGGTGTTGGCATGGGCGGGGACCGCGAAGGTCTGATCACCTATATGCGTACCGATTCGTTGACCATGAGCGAAAAGGCGCTGGTCGAGGCCGAAGCGGTGATCAAGGACCGCTTCGGGCCGCAGTTCACCAAGGGGCCGCGGCGCTACCGGACCAAGTCCAAGGGCGCCCAGGAAGCCCACGAGGCCATCCGCCCCACGGTGCTGGCCAGGACTCCCGAGGACGTCAAGCCCTTCCTGGAAGCCGATGAGCTGGCCGTCTACACCCTGATCTGGAACCGGGCCCTGGCTTCCCAGATGGCGGACGCCAGGCTTGCCAAGACCGCCGTGGATTTCGGAGTCAAGGCGGCCGGGAAGGACCTGGTCCTGCGCGCCAACGGCTCGGTGGTCAAGTTCCCCGGGTTCCTGCTGGTCTATGGCCGTTCGGACAAGGATGCGATCCTGCCGCCCCTGCATCAGGGCCAGGCGATCGGTACGCCGGATCAGGCCGATGGGGTCGAGGTCCAGGACGTCGAGGCCCTGCGCCACAGCACCCAGCCACCGGCCCGCTATACCGAAGCCTCCCTGATCAAGAAGCTGGAAGAGGAGGGCATCGGACGGCCGTCCACCTACGCCACGGTCATTTCCACCATCCAGTCGCGCCAGTACGTGGTGAAGAAGGGGGGCGCGCTGCTGCCCTCGTACATCGGCATGGCGGTCACCCAGCTGCTGCGCGACCATTTCAACCAGTACGTCGACATCAAGTTCACCGCCCGCATGGAGGAGGACCTGGACCGCATCGCCGCCGGCGAAGTGGACTGGGTGGAATTCCTGGATTGCTTCTACAGGGGCTGCGGCAGCAACCAGGACGAAGGGCTTGACGCCGTCATCGCCCGGGAGCTGGACAGGATCGAATTCCCACGCCTGCCCCTGGGCGAGGACCCGCAGACCGGCAAGCCGGTGGTGCTGAGGATCGGGCGCAACTACGTCTCGGTGGAGATCGAGGGCGAGGAGGGAAAAAGGGCCACGGTGCCCGTGGACATGCTCATCGACGAGCTGACCTGCGAGAAGGCGTTGGCCCTGATCCAGCAGAAGGAGCGCAGCAAGGAGCCCATAGGCACCCATCCCGAAACCGGTCAGAACATCTACGCCCTGGTGGGTCCTTTCGGCCCTTACCTCCAGCTGGGGGAGCAGGAAGGGGACCAGAAGCCCAAGCGGATCAGTCTGGGCAAGAAGACGGACCCTTCGACCATCGATCAGGCCTACGCCCTGAAGCTCCTGTCCCTGCCCCGGGAGATCGGCACCGATCCCGAGACGGGCAAGCCTGTGCGGGCCGGCCTGGGGCGATTCGGACCCTACGTGGAATCCAACCGGGTTTTCGCCAGCGTGCAGACCGTCGACACCCTGTTCACCATCACCCTCGAAGAGGCCCTGGACCGGATCCGCAACAAGAACCGCAAGCCGGTGCTGCGGGAACTCGGCACCCATCCGGCCACCGGCAAGGCCCTGCAGATCCTCAAGGGCCGGTACGGCCCCTATGTCACCGACGGTCAGGTCAACGCTTCCCTTGGGCGGGATACCGACCCGGAAGAGGTCACCATGGATGAAGCGGTGTCCCTGCTCAAGGCCGCTGCCGAACGGGGACCTGCGAAGGGAAAGAAGAAGGTGGTCCGGAAAAAGACCGCCAAGAAGAAGACGACCAAGAAAAAAACGGCAAAGAAAAAGACCGCCAAGAAGAAGGCCGTCAAGAAGAAGGTGACCAAGAAGGCCCCGCAGAAGCGCACGGTGCCTGAGGCATGACGGACGTTCATGTCGTCGGGGGTGGGCTGGCAGGCACCGAGGCCGCCCTGCAGCTTGCCGCCCGCGGAATATCCGTGACGCTGCACGAGATGAGGCCCCGGGTCAGCTCCCCCGCCCACCGTACCGGTCTTCTGGCCGAACTGGTCTGCAGCAATTCCCTCAAGAGCCTTGATCCGGACACCGCTTCCGGCTGCCTCAAGGCCGAACTCGAACTGCTGGGTTGCCGGTTGCTGGGTGCGGCATCCCGGGCGGCCGTGCCCGCAGGCGCGGCCCTGGCGGTCGATCCGGCTGCCTTCGCCGCCGAGGTGGAGGAAATGGTCGGGGGCGAGGATCTGATCAGGCTGGTCCGTGACCAGATCCAGGCGCTGGAGCCCGGCCCGGACCGGCTGTGGGTGGTCTGCAGCGGGCCCTTGACCAGCCCCACGTTGCAGACCGAGTTGGGTGGGATCGCCGGGCGGCCGGGTCTGCATTTCTTCGACGCCATCGCACCCACGGTGACCTTGGATTCCCTGGACACCTCGGTGATCTACCGCGCGGCCCGGTACGGCAAGGGAGACGCGGACTACCTCAACATCCCCCTGGACCAGCGGGCGTACGAGGAGTTGGTCGCCGACCTCCTGGCGGCCGAGAAGATCACCGTCAAGGACTTCGACCGCGGCATGCTCTTCGACGGTTGCCAGCCCATAGAAGAGATCGCGGCCTCCGGTCCCCGGACCCTGGCCTTCGGCCCCTTGCGCCCGGTGGGGCTGGAGAACCCGCATACGGGCGAGCGCCCTTTCGCGGTCGTGCAGCTGCGGCAGGAGAACCGCGAGGGGACCCTGTACGGGCTGGTGGGGTTCCAGACCCGGATCAAGCATCCGGAGCAGAAACGGATCCTGCGCAAGCTGCCGGGGATGCAGTCGGCTGAGTTCGTGCGCCTGGGCCAGATGCACCGCAACTTCTACCTGGATAGCCCCCGGGTGCTGGCTCGTGATTTCAGCTTTCCCCGACGCCCGGATGTCTTCGTCGCGGGCCAGATCACCGGCGTCGAGGGGTACGTTGAGTCCATGGCCTCGGGGCTCGTCACCGCTTTGAAGGTGGCGGCCCGGATCCAGGGGCTGGCCCTGCCCCCCTTGCCACCGGAAACCATCTGTGGCAGGTTGTTGGAGGGCTTCCTGTTCGACGATACCTCCTCGCGGCTGACCCCGATGAACGCCAACTTCGGCCTGCTGCCTCCGCCGCCGGGAAAAGTTCGGGGCAAGAAGGCCCGCAAGGAGGCCAAGTCCGCACGCGCCCGCGAGGCCATGCGGTTCTGGGCCGAGGCCTTGCCGGACCAGCCAGTCCGGCGCCGTCCGAGGTGAACATGGAACGGATCGTCCGCCAGTACAGGGACCACCTGGCAGTGGAGAGGGGGCTGAGTCCCCGCACGGTGGCGGCGTACATGCGGGATGTCCGCAGCTACCTTCAGGACCGGCCCGGGGGGCTGGAAGAGCCCCTTGCGGCCGGCGACCTGGTCTCGGGCCGGGACTGGCTGCGCGTGCACCTTGCCCGCCTGCGCCGCAACGGCTGCCAGCCATCGACCATCGACCGCCACCTGGCCGCCATCCGTTCGTTCTACGGCTTTCTGCTTCTGACCGGCCGCATCGAGAGGGTGCCCCTGTTGGTGACCACCGGCAAGGGTGGTCGCCGCCGCAAGCTGCCCAGGGATCTGGCAGTTGAAAACGTGCTTGCCCTCCTGGCGCTCCCCGACGAGGCGACGTTGCGCGGAGCGCGCGACCGCGCCATCCTGGAGCTGGCCTACGGGCTGGGCCTGCGGTTGTCCGAGATCGTGGGCCTGGACCTGAAGGACCTGGACTTCCCCGACCGGCGCCTGCGCGTGCTGGGCAAGGGCAACCGGGAAAGGATCCTGCCGCTTGACGGCTGCCCCCTGGAGGCCTTGAGCGCGTACCTGGGCCGACGCTGTGCTCCGGAACGCTGGCTGGCGATCCGGGATGGTTCGGTAGGCGGTCCGGAAGCGCGGATCCCCGTATTTTTCGGGCGGGGCCGGCGGAGGATCTCCCCACGCACCGTCCAGGCCATGGTCGCCCGCTATTGCGGGGAACTGGCCGGCATGCAGGGGGTTTCCCCTCACACCCTGCGGCATTCCTTCGCCACGCATCTGCTCGATGGTGGCGCGGGGATCAGGATCGTCCAGGAACTGCTGGGTCACAAGAACCTGGCGACCACCCAGATCTACACCCACTTGAGCCGCAGCCGGCTGCGGGAGGCCTACGATGCCGCCCATCCCCGCGCCCGGCAGGCGGAAACCGAACCGAAGGATCAGGTATGAAAATCAGATCGACCACCGTGTTGGCGGTTTTGCGAGAGGGACGTGGGGCCATGGCCAGCGATGGCCAGGTGACCCTGGGCACCACCATCGCCAAGCATGGCGCGGTGAAGGTACGTCCCATGTTCAAGGGCAGGGTCCTGGCCGGCTTCGCGGGCGGGGCGGCCGACGCCCTGACCCTGTTCGAAAAGTTCGAAGGCCACCTGGAGCGCTATCGCGGGCACCTGCGCCGGGCCACGGTGGAACTGGCCCGCGAATGGCGCAGCGACCGCATCCTGCGCAAGCTGGAGGCCATGATGCTCGTGATGGACCACAAGGACATCTTCCTGGTCTCGGGCAACGGGGACATCATCGAGAGCGACGACAAGCTGGCCGCCATCGGCAGCGGGGGGCCCTACGCGCTGGCGGCGGCCCGGGCCCTGGTCCGCAACACGGAACTTTCCGCCGCCGAGATTTGCGACCGGTCCCTGCGCATCGCGGGCGAGATCTGCATCTACACCAATCAGAACGTTTCCCTGCTGGAACTCGAGGCGGGCGACGATGAGACGGACGGCGGGGAGGTTTGACATGAGGATCAAAACACCCTCGAAGCGGGCCATGTGGACCTGCCCGGAAATCGTGGAGCTGTTGGATCGCTTCATCGTGGGGCAGGGGGAGGCCAAGCGCGCCGTGGCCATCGCCCTGCGCAACCGCTGGCGCCGCATGCAGCTGCCGGAGGAGGTGCGGCGGGAAGTCGTGCCCAACAACATCATCCTCATCGGGCCCACCGGGGTCGGCAAGACGGAGATCGCCCGCCGGCTGGCGCAGATCGCCGACATCCCCTTCCTCAAGGTCGAGGCCACCAAGTTCACCGAAAAGGGCTACGTGGGCCGGGACGTGGACTCCATGGTGCGGGACCTCGTGGAGAACGCCATCGGCCTGGTCCGGCGCCGCGCGGAGAAAAAGTTCACCGCGGCCATGGAACAGGCCGTCGAGGAGCAGTTGCTGGACATCCTGTTCCCGCCGCTGCCCGGGATGGAACAGGAGCCCGAGCGGCGCGGCCGGTGGGAACGCAGCCGCGCCAAGATCGCCCAGCAGCTCCAGGAAGGAGCCCTGGAGGAGAGGGAAGTGACCATCACCAGCGAGGAGAACAAGGTTCCCATCGCCAACATCTTCACCTCCGCCGGCGAGGAATTCGACGCCTCCTTCGGCGAGAGCCTCAAGGAACTATTCCCCAAGAAGAAGACCGAGAAGAAGGTGACCGTGGCCAGGGCGCGCAAGCTCCTGCGGGAGCAGGAGGCCCAGCGCCGCCTGGACATGGACCAGATCGTGGCCGAGGCCATCGACCTGACCGAGAACGGGGGCGTCATCTTCCTGGACGAGATCGACAAGATCGCCGGCAAGAGCGGCCACGGATCCGGGCCCGACGTCTCGCGTGAAGGCGTCCAGCGCGACCTGCTGCCCATCGTCGAAGGCACGGCGGTCAGCACCAAGTACGGCCTGGTCAAGACCGATCACATCCTGTTCATGGCCGCCGGGGCCTTCCACATGAGCAAGCCCAGCGACCTGATCCCCGAGCTCCAGGGT
The DNA here is from genome assembly GCA_024763215.1 of Candidatus Krumholzibacteriia bacterium. Classification (GTDB taxonomy): domain Bacteria; phylum Krumholzibacteriota; class Krumholzibacteriia; order LZORAL124-64-63; family LZORAL124-64-63; genus JAHJTW01. The sequence continues at coordinate 19,792 of JANTFX010000006.1, forward strand.
CGTTTCCCCATCCGGGTCGAGCTGTCCAGCCTGGACCAGGAGGATTTCGTGCGCATCCTGCGCGACACCGAGGGTTCCCTGGTGCAGCAGTACACCGCGCTGCTGGAGGTGGACCACTGCCGGCTTTCCTTCGCGCCGGAGGCCCTGCAGGAGATCGCCCGTCTGGCCTCCGAGCTCAACAAACGCATGGAGAATATCGGTGCCCGGCGCCTGCAGACCCTCATGGCGCAGCTGCTGGACGACTGGTTGTTCCGGGTGCCCGACGACGGCCCCCAGGAGCTTCTCGTCGATGCCGACTATGTGAACAAGGTCCTGGCTGATATCATCCGCGACGAGGACCTCAGCCGCTACATCCTGTGAGCCTTTCAGGTGGCGCCGCCGCCTTTGCCGGTTATTTTTGCCGGGCCGAGACGAACATGGACCGGGAACCCCAGACAAGGAGCCAACCGTGAATTCCGCCCAAACCAATGCCCGCAAGGATTTCGTGGCCATCGACGATTACAGCCTGGAGGAGCTCCGGACGATCCTGGAACTGGCCCGCAAGCAGAAGCCCCTGGCCCGCGAACACCGGCTGCCCGCTTCGCATCCGGGACGGGTGCTGGCCTGCGTCTTCGCCAAGCCGAGTTTGCGCACCCGCATCAGCTTCGAGGTGGCCATGGGCCAGCTCGGCGGCCGGTCGCTCTTCGTCACCGACAAGGAGATCGGCATGGGCAAGCGGGAATCGGTGCACGACGTGGCCAAGGTCCTCAGCCGCCTGGTCGATGGGATCATGATCCGCTGGTTCGACCACGATGAGGTCGTCCAGCTCGCCTCCCATGCCACGGTTCCGGTGGTCAACGGGCTGACCGACCTGAACCACCCCTGCCAGGTCATGGCCGACATCATGACCATCGAGGAGCACCTGGGCTCCATCGACGGCAAGACGGTGGTCATGGTCGGGGACGGCAATAACCTGGCCAACAGCTGGCTCAACGCCTCCATCCGGTTCCCCTTCAACTTCATCCTGGCCTGCCCGGAAGGCTACACGCCGGACGAAGGCATCCTGCGCAAGGCCGAGGCCGCCGGCGCCTCCTTCATGATCACCCATGACCCGACCGAGGCCGTCCAGGGCGCCCACGTGATCTACAGCGACGCCTTCTACAGCATGGGCCAGGAGGCCGAGGCCCAGCAGCGGCGCCGGGATTTCGCGCCCTTCCGCATCACCACCGAACTCCTGGCCGGCGCCGACCCCGAGCATATCGTGCTGCACTGCCTGCCCGCGCACCGGGGCGAGGAGATCACCGACGAGGTGATGGACGGGCCTCATTCGGTGGTCTTCGACGAAGCCGAAAACCGGCTGCACGCCCAGCGGGCCATCCTGGCGACGCTCATCAAGTGATGGCAGCCGGGGCTGGCAGGAGACCGGGACGGATTCTGGCCCTGGCCTTCGGGCTGTGCCTGACGGGCCTGGCCGCCTGTGCGGTGGTGGAGGCCCCGCCCGGCGGCCCGGTCGATGAGATCCCGCCCGCCCTGGTGTCCTTCCAGCCTGATTCGGCGGCCGTCGTGGCAGGTCCGGTGGATCGCCTGGAGTTTTCCTTCAGCGAGAAGATGAACCGCATCTCGGCGGGGAGCTGGCTGCACCTGTACCCGCCGCGGAAATTCCGCAAGACCTCGTGGCACGGCGCCATCCGCGCCGAGGTTCAGCTCGAGGAGCCGCTGCCTCCCGATACGGTCGTGGTGGTCGAGGTCAGCGCCAAGATGAAGGATGCCCACAAGGTTGCGGGCCAGATCGAGCGCAGGTTCCCGGTGGTCACCGGCGGCACCCTGCCCGCAGGCAGGATCAGCGGTTCCCTGGTCATGGGCGATTCCGCCCTGGCCGGCGGCGTGGTCGAACTCTACGCCGTGCCCCCCGACACCGCCTCCTGGGACGAGCAGCCCCTCCTGCGCAGGACGCGTAGCGGACCCGACGGCGTATTCCATCTGGACTGGCTGCCGGTGCCCGGCGGGCCCTACCTTCTGCATGCCTTCGACGATCCCGACCAGAACGCGCGGCGCGGCGACAAGGAGGCTCATCGACTGCTGCCCGATACGGTCAGCATCACGCAGGAGACCCCCGCGGTGGAACTGGCCGCCTGTGAACTCTACCCTGTGGACACCCCCGGCAAGTTGCGTCTGCTCCCGAGAGAGAACATGCCGGCCAACCCCCGCTACCTGGTCTTCATCCAGGGCATCGCCGAGGACGACACGGGCTGGGCACCGGCGCCGGCCGCCTTCGATTCGACCGTGTTCACGGTGCTCGATTCCGCCTTCACCGACACCCTGTCCGGGGTTCCCCCAGGCCCGGACCGGGTGATCCTGTTCGCGGACCTGGACCGCGATTCATCCTTCTCGGTCATCCCCGAGTCGTTGATCACCGGCCGGGCCGATACCCTGCTGTACGCCCTGTCGGATTCCGTTGCCGACACCACGGGGTTCGCCCTCGAACCCTGGTTGGGGATGGAACCGGTGCTGGTCGAGCCCGGTCTGCTCAACAATCTCGAGCTGTCTGCCGATCCCTTCGTCATCGTGCCCTGGCCTGTTCCGGAGCCGAAGACCGGGAGCGCGGGCACCGAGGCGGATTCCACGACCGCGGCCCTCGACAGCACCGCCACCGCCCCTGCGGCGGCGGCCCCCGATTCCACCGTCGGCATGGGGGAGGAGGAAATTCAGACCCATGAGCAGTGAAGCAGGAACCCCCTTCGTCAAGATGCACGGGGCCGGCAATGATTTCATCATGTTCCTCGAGCGGGATCTGCCCATGGGGAATCTTGCCGCGGATCTCATCGCGCGCCTGTGCCGCCGCCGGCTCGGGATCGGAGCGGACGGCCTGATCATCATCGGTCCGGACCCCGGCCAGGCCGATTTCCGCATGCGTTATTTCAACAGCGATGGGGGCGAGGCGGAGATGTGCGGCAACGGCGCCCGCTGCAGCTTCGCCCTGGCCCATGCTGCGGGGCTGGCCGGCCACGAGGGTGTTTTCACCAGCGCGGCGGGCCGCCATCGGGGCCGTTTGGCCGCAGGTGGCCAGGTCGAGGTCCAGTTGACCGGATGGTCCGGGCTGGAAACGACCGTCGAGTTCGAGGGCGTCCCCTGGCAGGATGTGGGTTTCTGCGACACCGGGGTACCCCACGCCGTGGTGCTGCTGCCGGGTGTGCAGGACCTGGCCGAGGTCGACGTTCCCAGGTGGGGGCCCGTCCTGAGGCATCACCCCCGCTTCGGTCCGGACGGTTGCAACGTCAACTGGGCCGCCGTCGATCCTGACTCCGGCCTCGTCCACTTGCGGACCTACGAACGGGGGGTCGAGGCCGAAACCCTCGCCTGCGGCACTGGCGCCTCCGCGGCGGGCGTGGTATTGTGCCGACGCGGACTGGCCGCCAGCCCCGTCCGCTTGCGGACCGCCGGCGGCTATGAACTTGTGGTGCGGGTCGAGGCCGAGGAAAACCAACTGTTCCTGCAAGGCCCCGCCGAGGTGAGCTTCAGGGGAGAGGTGCAACTGGATGGTTAACAAGTCCTGGATCATGCCCGATGGGATCTATACGGCGCTGGTCACTCCGTTTTCCGGTGACGGGATCGACCGCCAGGCCTGGCGGACCCTGGTGGAACGCCAGATCAACGCCGGAGTGGCGGGGGTGGTGCCCATCGGTTGCACCGGGGAGGCCGCGACGCTCTCGCGGACCGAAAGGGAATACCTGGTGCGCAGCTGTGTGGAGATGTGTCGCGGCAAGTGCGTGGTGGTGGCCGGTTCCGGGAGCAACGCCACCAGCGTGACCATCGATCAGACCCGGGATGTGAAGGAGTGGGGGGCCGATGCGGCCATGCTCATCACACCCTACTACAACAAACCTCAGCAACCCGGTCTGCACGCCCACTACCGGGCGGTGGCCCGGGCGGTGGACATCCCCATCGTGCTGTACAACGTGCCCGGCCGGACCGCGGTCAACATGCTGCCGGCGACTTGTGCCCTGTTGAGCGCCGAGCCCAACATCGTCGCCCTCAAGGAGGCCAGCGGCCTTCTCGGGCAGATCGAGGAGGCAGTTGCCGGTTGCGACCTGAAGGTCTTCAGCGGGGACGACGGCCTCAATTTCCAGATTTTCGGCCTCGGCGCCAGCGGCGCCATCAGCGTGGTCAGCAACCTGTTGCCGGGCGCCATGGTCAGGTTCTGGAAGGCATGGGCCTCAGGTGACCTCAACCGGGCCTGGCCCATGAGCCGGGCCTTCGCTCCCATCACCGACGCCTGCTTCATCGAGACCAATCCGGTGCCGGTCAAGGAGCTGCTCTCGCTGGCCGGGCTCTGCAAACGGGACCCCCGCCTGCCGCTGGTCCCCTGCAACGAGCAGAGCCTGACCTTCCTGGTGCAGTTCTACGAGGGCACCCTGGCCGACCTCATGGCCAGGGATCCCGACGGCGGGGACGTGTCATGATCCAGGTGGCGGTGCATGGCGCCGAGGGGCGCATGGGGCGCATGGTGACGGATCTGGTCCGCTCCGCCGAGGATATGCAGCTGTGCGGGCTGGTCACCGAACCCGGGTCCGCGGCCGCGGGCAGTGAACGGGACGGGGCGCCCATGGTGGGCCAGGACCACATGGCCTCGGCGCTTCCGCCCGGCGCGGTGATCGTCGATTTCTCCCTGGCGGCGGCCACCCCGGGGCTCCTGCGCGCCGCGGCCGAACTCGGCTCGCCCCTGGTGATCGGCACCACCGGGCACAGCCCGGAGCAACTGGAGGCGGTGCGTGCCTTCGCCGCCGACCGGCCCGTGGTGCTGGCCGCAAATTTCAGCATCGGCATCCCCGCCTTGCAGATGCTGTTGCAGCTGCTGGCCCGGACCCTGCCCCGGGGTTTCGACGCCGCCGAGCTTGAAACCCATCATGCCACCAAGCTGGACCGTCCCAGCGGCACGGCCCTCAAGCTCGCCGCGGCCTATGCCGAGGCGAGGGGCTGCCCGCAGCCGGCCATCGGCAGCCAGCGCCTGGGGGGAGTGGTGGGGGAGCACACCTGGACCTTCAGCGACCAGGAGGAGACCCTGGTGCTGACCCATCGCGCCCATTCCCGGGGTGCCTTCCTGCGCGGCGTCCTGCCCGCGGTGAGATTCGCCACCGCGCGGGAGTCCGGATTCTACGAGTTGCAGAATGTGCTGATGGGGGCGGGTGCCGAATAGCGGACATGAGAAAACGGACCCCGCCAGGCGAGGCCCGTCCGCGAAAACCGGAACCGTTTATCTGGCTGCAGCGGCGGCCAGGCGGCTCTTCAGGCGCGAAGCCCTGCTCTTGGGCATCAGACCCTTGCGGGCCTGGGTGTCGATCAAGCTGTACATCTCGGACACCAGCGTGGCCTTTTCCTCGGCCGGCGTGCTCGCGATGTTCAGGTGGAAACGCTTGATCCTGGAGCGCATCATGGCGCGGTTGGCGCGGTTGCGCTCATTGCGCTTGCGGCTCGTAATGAGCCTTTTCTTGCAACTCTTGGCATGGGGCACGACAAAAACCTCCGTTTTGAACTTACAGGCGTGGCAATTTAACAAGGCGCAGGGATGATGTCAAGGCGATCCGAAAGCGACTCCAGGGCGGAAAGGCTGCGGAGCAAGCTGGCCGGACTGCCCGAAGCCCCAGGCGTCTACCTGCACAAGAACAGGGACGGCAAGGTGATCTACGTGGGGAAGGCCTCGCGTCTGAGCCAGCGCGTCCGGTCCTACTTCACGGGGTCTGGTCATGATGCCAAGACCCGCAAGCTCGTGGCCGATATCGGGGATTTCGATTTCATCGCCACCGATTCGGCGGCGCAGGCCCTGGTACTGGAGAACCAGCTCATCAAGGAGTACCGCCCCTATTACAACATCCGGCTCAAGGACGACAAGCAGTACCCCTACCTGCGTCTTTCCCTGCAGGAACCCTTCCCGCGGGTGACGGTGGTCAGGAGGATCGAGTCCGACGGGGCCAGGTATTTCGGGCCCTTCACCGACGTGCGTGCCATGCGCCAGACGCTGTCCTTCGCCGCGGGCATCTTCCAGGTCCGGACCTGCCATCTGGATTTGCCGGAGCAGACCGTGCCCCGACCCTGCCTGGACTGGCAGATCGGACGCTGCAGCGCTCCCTGCGCGGGCATGGAGGGCCAAGAGGACTACCGCCGCCGGACCCTGGCCCTGGCCTCCTTCCTCGCCGGCAAGACGCGGGACCTGCTCGGTGAGCTGGAGGTCAGGATGCAGGACCTGGCCCGGGCACGCCTGTACGAGGAAGCGGCCCGGCTGCGCGATCTCGCGGCCCAGCTCCGCAAGACCGCGGCCAACCGCCCCCCCGTGGAAGGAATCGAGGGAGACGCGGATCTTTGCGGTGTGGCGCGGGAGGGCACCCGGGCCGCGGGGCTGGTGCTGCGGGTCCGGGGCGGCAGCATCCTGACCAGCCACCATTTCCCTTTCATCGTCAAGCTTGAGAGCGGCACCCCGGAGCTGATGGCCCAGCTCCTGCGGGAATATTACACGCGCGCGGGGGACATACCCCTGGAGGTGCTTCTGGCCGGGCCCATCGATGACCCCGCCAGCTGGGAAGCTTGGCTGGCGGACCTGCGGGGAGGACCGATCCATATCCGTCAGCCGGTGCGCGGCCGGAAACTCGCGGCGGTGGCCCTGGCGCGGACCAACGCCGCCTTCCACCTGCGGGAGGCCATGGCCCGCCAGGCAGGACGCAAGCCGGCGCAGGCCGTCAGCGCCGTGACCGTGCTGCAGGAGGCGCTGGACCTGCACACGGCACCGAGGACCATCGAATGCTTCGACATCTCCAACTTCCAGGGCAAGGAAACGGTGGCCTCCCTGGTGTTCTTCAAGGACGGCAAGCCGCTCAAGAGCCGTTACCGGCGTTTCCGCATCAAGACCGTGACCGGTGTCGACGACTTCGCCAGCATGGCCGAGGTGCTGGACAGGTATTACGGCCGGCTGGCGGAGAAGGAATTGCCGCCGGGGGACCTGGTCGTGGTCGACGGAGGGGCGGGGCAGCTGGGGGTGGCGCGGGACATCCTCGGCCGTTACGGCTTCCACGGGGCGCAGCTGATCGGCCTGGCCAAGAAGCAGGAGACGATCTACCGGGAGGGGGGGACGGTGCAGCTGAGCCGCCGCAACGAAGGGCTCAAGCTCCTGCAGCGGGTCAGGGACGAGGCCCACCGCTTCGCCATCACCTACCACCGTTTGCTGCGGGATCACCTGACGACCTCCAGCGAGCTGGACCTGATCCCGGGCATCGGCCAGGTCAAGAAGCTCTCCCTGCTGCATCATTTCGGTTCGGTGCAGAGGATCGCGGCGGCCCCGGCACAGGAGCTGGAAGAGGTCAGGGGGATCAATCGCCATGACGTGGCCACGATCCTGAGGTTCTTCGCCGGCCGAAGGGAGCCTCAATGAACGATCTGCGGCAAGCCTGGGATACGGCCTGCGACGGTTTCCTGTCCCACGCGCTGGTGGACAAGGGCCTGGCCACGACCACCATCGCGGCCATGCAGCATGACCTGTCGCACCTGCGCGGCTGGGCCACGCAAAGTGGAGTGGCCCCCGCAGGGGTCACGGCCCAGGATCTGAGGTCCTTCCTGTTGTCCGTCTCCGCGGGTTTGCAGGCCTCGAGCCGGGCGCGGCTCATGTCCACCCTGCGGTCCTTCTTCCGCTTCCTGGTGGCCGAGAAGGTGATTGCCGAAGACCCCACGGCCACCCTCATCGCACCGCGCCGCGGCCGCAAGCTGCCGCTGTACCTGACTGCGGACCAGGTGGCGCGTTTCCTGGATCTGCCCGATGATCCCGAACCCCTGCCCCTGCGCAACCGCGCCATCCTCGAGACCCTGTACGGTTCGGGCTGCCGGGTGGGGGAGCTGTGCGCCCTGGATCTGCTGGATCTGGACCCGGGCGAAGGCACCCTGCTGCTCAGGGGCAAGGGTTCCAAGCAACGGCGGGTGCCCATCGGCGGGCCCTGCCTGACGGTCCTGAACCGGTACCTGTCCCTGGCCAGGCCCCGGCTGGCGGGCAAAGGCCCCGATGGCCGGGCCATGTTCCTGAACCATCGCGGGGGGCGGTTGAGCAGGGTGTCGGTCTGGAACCTCGTCAAGAGCAGGGGCCGGGAGTTGGGGCTGGCCGAGGGCCTCTCACCCCACACCCTGCGGCACAGCTACGCCACCCACCTGCTGGCCGGAGGCGCCGACCTCAGGGTGGTCCAGGAACTCCTGGGGCACGCGGATATCTCCACCACCGAGATCTACACCCACGTCGACCGCACCTGGCTGCACAGCATATGGCGCCAGGCCCATCCCCGGGCAGGAGGCTGAGGGGCCGAAGGTGCTTTGACACTTCCCGGCGGGGGTGGTACTTTTCCGTGTTGAACCGGCACCATTTTCCACGGCCAGGGGCCCAGGGCCCCTGCTGATGTAAAGGTATACCATCCGTATGACCGCCGATCCCGCCGACAAGCGCAAGATCATCCTCAGCGGCAACCGCCCCACCGGACGCTTGCACTGGGGCAACTATACCGGCGCCCTGGAGAACTGGGTGCGCCTGCAGGACGAGTACCGCTGCTATTTCATGGTGGCCGACTGGCATGTCCTGACCACCGCCCTGGACAAGGCCGACCTCATCGCCCACCACTCGCGCGAGATGTTCCTGGACTGGCTGGGCGCCGGGCTGGACCCGGAGAAGTCCGTCCTGTTCATCCAGTCGCAGGTCAAGGAACACGCCGAGCTCTACCTGCTGCTGGCCATGCTCATCAGCAAGGGGCGCCTCGAGCGCAACCCCACCTTCAAGGAGCAGATCCGCGATCTGAATTTGGGCGGGGAAATCAGCTACGGTCACCTGGGGTATCCCGTTTTGCAGGCGGCGGACATCCTGGCCTACCGGGCCCACGCCGTACCCGTCGGCGAGGATCAGCTGCCGCACCTGGAGCTGACCAGGGAGATGGCCCGCAGGTTCAACCGTCTGTTCGGGGATGTCTTCCCCGAACCCGAGGCCCTGGTGACGAAATTCGCCCGCTTCCCCGGCACCGACGGCAAGCGCATGAGCAAATCCCTGGGCAACACCATCGAGATCGCCGCTTCGCCGGAGGAGATCCTGGAGAAGATCCGGCCCGCCTACACCGATCCGGCGCGGCTGCGGCGCAGCGATCCCGGGCACCCTGAGGTGTGCGCGGTCTACACCTGGTACCGGAAGTTCCTGCCCGAGGAGGCCGAGGCCACCGCCGCCGAATGCCGCAGCGCCGGCCGCGGGTGCGTGGACTGCAAGCTCAAGCTGGCCGCCGGGGTGACCGCGCACTTCGCCCCCCTGCGTGAGCGCCGGGAGGCCTTCGCCGCCGACCCCGGGAAACTCGACGAGATCATCGCCCATGGCTGCGAGCAGGCTCGCGCCGTCGCCGCCGGGACCATGGAGGAAGTCCACCAGGCCATGGGGCTGGGCTGAGGCAATAAGGAGGCTAGTGTGGTTGAACCGGCCGGCATTGCCGGGGACAAGGAAGTTTCCCGGATGAACACAGGCGGCAGCGGTGTCTGGAACCTGGACACCCTGCCCGCTGATCTGGAGTATTTCCGGACCAGCAGCGCCTATCAGGTCGAGCTGAGCGATTTTTTCCAGGGTCCCCTGGACCTCTTGCTGCACCTGATCCAGAAGGAACAGGTCGATATCTACGATATCCCCATCGCCCGCATCACCGACCAATTCATCCGGCATATCCAGGTCATCCAGCGCGTGAGCCTGGATCAGGCCGGCGATTTCCTGACCATGGCCGCGACCCTGCTGGTCATCAAGATGAAGATGCTCATGCCCTCGCGGCTGGCCGGCGACGAACCCGATGAAGAGGATCCGCGCGCGGAACTCGTGCGCCAGCTCCTGGAATACAAGCGCTTCAAGGAGATGGCCGAGATCTTCCGGAACCAGGAGACCCAGCGGCGCAGCTACCACCTGCGGGGTACGCGGTATCCCTTCGCGGGGGATCTGGATCTCGAGCCCAAGTTGCGCATCGAGGTCTTCGACCTGCTGGCGGCGGTGGCGGGAATTTTCGATCGCCTCACCAAGCAACCCGGTCATGCCGTGGCGCGCGAGCCGTTCACCGTTCAGGAGAAGATCGCGCTCATCAACACGCGCCTGGCCAGTGGCGGGCTGGTCGCCTTCGAGGACCTGTTCACCGACGATTCCATCAAGATGGAGGTCATCGTGACCTTCATAGCGGTGCTGGAGATGGTCAAACGGGGGGAACTCCAGTTCCTGCAGACCGAGGCCCAGGGGCCCATCTGGATCCAGAAGCCTGCCCCTGCCGAGGACGACGGCGCTCCGGAAGTCCCCACCGCCCTGGAGGGGTCGGCGTGAAGCGCGAAATCGAAGCGCTGCTCTTCGCGGCGGACGGACCGTTGACCGTGGCCCGCCTCAAGAAGCTTCTGGTCGGGGCCGATGCCGCCGGGATCAAGGAAGCCATCGCCGAACTGGAGTCCGAATACACCCAGGCCGGTCACGCCTTCACCGTGGTTGAATTCGGTGGCGGCTGGCAGATCGCCACCCGGCCCGAATTCTCCCCCAGCGTGGAGAAGATGCTCAAGTCCAGGCGTTTCACGCGCCTGTCCAAGGCGGGGCTGGAGGTCCTGGCCATCATCGCGTACCGGCAGCCCATCACCAGGCTGGAGATCGACGAGATCCGCGGGGTCAACAGCAGCGGCGCCATCAGCACGTTGACCGAGCGGAACCTGATCACGGTCGTCGGGCGTTCGCAAGCCATCGGCAACCCCCTGTTGTACGGCACCACGCGGGAGTTCCTCAACCACCTCGGCCTCAAGGGCCTGGGGCAGCTCCCGGCCCTGCCCGAGCTCGAGGACGTGATGCAGGACCGCGAGCAATTGCGTGATTTCGCCAACCAGATCGGCAGGGAGATATCGGCCCAGGAGCTTGAGGAGTACTTCGAGGCGCCGGTCACCGGCCCGGAAGCCGGGTCCGCCGAGGAGGTCCCGGAAGATCACCCGGCTGAACCGGCGCCGGAGCAGGATGCCGGACATGAAGACAACGCCCAACCCTGATACGGGAGCCGTACGCCTGAATCGTTTTCTGGCCGATGCCGGTCTGGGCTCGCGGCGCGGGGTGGAGGACCTCATCCGGGGGGGGCGGGTTGCCGTCAACGGCGCGGTCGTGCTCGCCCTCGGGACCCGGGTGGTCCCCGGCAGGGATCTGGTGGAGGTCGATGGCGCCCGGGTCCAGGACGTGACCACGGGCCTGGTCTTCGCCTTCCACAAGCCGGTGGGGGTGGTCTGCACCCTCAAGGGGCAGGGCGGCCAACCCACCCTCCTGCCCTACAAGCGCCAGGCGGATCTCCCGGCACCGGTCATGCCTGTGGGACGGCTTGACGCGGACAGCTCGGGGTTGCTCCTTTGGACGGACTCGGGGACCCTGAGCCAGGCCCTGTGCCGGCCCGGTTCCGGGATCTGGAAGACCTATGCGGTCACCCTGGCCCACCAGCTGAGGGCCAGGGAGGCCGGCATCTTCACCGGGGGCACCCTGGAACTGGATGGCAGGCCCTGCCTGCCCTGCCGTCTGGAGGCTGTGCGCCAGAACGGGAGAGCGTGGCTGGTGCATCTGCACGAGGGCCGCAAGCGGCAGATCAGGCGGATGTTCAGGGCGGTAGGCAACCGTGTCCTGACGCTGCACCGGGTGGCGGTCGGTCCGGTGAGCCTGGGCCGGCTGGAAGCGGGCCGCTTCCGGGCCTTGCCGCCCGCGGAAGTGGCGGCGCTGCGTGAGGCGCTGGCCAGCGAAACCCGCAACCGTTGAAGGGATGGGGAATGGATTTCACCAAGCTGTTTCGCCCCGGTATCCTCGCCACGAAACCCTACTCGCCCGGCAAGCCCATCGCGGAGGTCAAGCGCGAGCTGAACCTTGACCGGGTGATCAAACTTGCCAGCAACGAAAATCCCGAAGGGCCATTGCCCGCGGTGGTCGAAGCCATCGGCAAGGCCGCCCTGGACATCAACCGCTACCCCGACGCTTCCTGCCATGACCTGACCCGGAAACTTTCGGCCCTGCTGGGTGTGGACCCCGGTCAGGTGATTTTCGGCAACGGCAGCAACGAGGTCATCGACATCCTGATCCGCGCCCTGGTCAGCCCCGGGGAAAACGTGGTGTTCAGCGAGCACAGCTTCATCGTTTACGCCCTGACCACCCGGGTCCACTTCGAGTGCGGACGCGCGGTTCCGCTCGCCCCGGGGGACAGGCACGATCTGCAGGCCATGGCCGACGCCGTGGACGAGCGGACCAAGCTCGTGATCGTATGCAACCCCAACAACCCCACCGGGACCTACAACACGGCGGCCGAGTTCGGGGCTTTCCTGGAGCTGATACCAGAAAACGTGATCGTGGCGGTCGATGAGGCTTATTACGAGTATGTCACGGCGGAGGATTATCCGCAGACCCTGGGCATGCTGGCCGAGCATCCCAATCTGGTCCTTCTGAGGACCTTCAGTAAAATTCATTCCCTGGCGGGCCTGCGCGTCGGGTATGGTGTGGGGCATGACGGCTTGATAAGCCAGTTGCACAGGACACGCGAACCATTCAACGTCAACTCCCTGAGCCAGGCTGCGGCCATCGCCTGCCTCGACAACTGGCACGAGGTCGCCGGCCGCGCCCGGCGCAACCGGGAGCAGCGGGAAGCGATGGCCAAGGAACTCGCAGCCATCGGGCTTGAGGTTGTGCCCAGCCAGACCAACTTCCTGCTGGTCCGGGCGCCTGGGAAAGCCGCCACCTGGGCCCGCCTGCTGCTGGAGAAGGGGATCATCGTGCGGCCCATGGACGCCTTCGGGCTGGGTGATGGCGCCATGCGGATCAGCATCGGCTTGCCCGCCGAGAATGAACTTTGTATCGCCGCCCTCAAGGAGATCGTCGCTCGATGAACAATCCTGCCGCCAACCCCATCGCCAGGCGCAGGCCCGGTCAGGAAACGACCCTGGTCCGGGTCGGCGAGGTTGTGTTCGGCGGGTCCGAGGTGGTCCTGATCGGGGGGCCCTGTGCCGTCGAGACCAGGGAGCAGATCCTCACCGCCGCCGGTCAGGTGGCCGCGGCCGGCGGCAGGATGTTGCGGGGCGGTGCCTGGAAACCCCGCACGAGTCCCTACAGCTTCCAGGGGCTGGGCCCGGAGGGCTTGTCGCTGCTGGCCGAAGCCCGCGCCGCAAGCGGCCTGCCCGTGGTGACCGAGGTGCTGGACCCCAGGGATGTGCAGCAGGTGGCCCAGGCGGCCGATATGCTGCAGATCGGCAGCCGGAACATCCAGAACTTCCCCCTCCTGAAGGAGGCCGGGGCCAGCGGCGTTCCGGTCCTGCTCAAGCGGGGCATGATGACCACCCTCGACGAATGGCTCTGGGCCGCCGAATATGTGCTCAGCGCCGGCGGCCGGGACCTGGTCCTGTGCGAACGCGGTATCAGGACCTTCGATCCCTCCCTGCGCAACACCCTCGATGTGGGTGGCGTCGCGCTTCTCAAGCAGGAGACGCATCTGCCGGTGGTGGTCGATCCCAGCCATGCCGCGGGCGACCACCGGTTCGTCGCCGCCCTGGCCAGGGCCGCGGTCGCCGCCGGAGCCGACGGGTTGCTGGTGGAAACACACCCCGATCCGCCTGCGGCCCTCAGCGACAAGCAGCAATCCCTGACTCCCGACGAATTCCGGGAACTCGTGGCTTCGTGCCGCGCCGTGGCCCGCGCCATCGGCAGGGAACTCTAGCATGGAACCAGCCGCACTGGCCGGAATCCCGACCCCGGAACTCGCACCATTGCCCGCGGACACGGTCATCGCCATCGACGGTCCGGCCGGTTCGGGGAAATCCACCACAGCCAAGCACCTGGCGGCACGTTTCGGCCTGCTTTACATCGATACGGGCGCCATGTACCGGGCGCTGACCCTGGCGGCCCTGCGGGGGGGGGTGGATGTGGGCGACGAGCAGGCCCTGGCTCGCCTGCTCGCATCCTCGCGCCTGGAGCTGGTCTCCGGCGGCAAGGAGGCGCGGGTGACCTGGGAAGGCCAGGATGTCTCCGCCGCCATCAGGACCACCGAGGTGGAAGCGGCCGTATCCCTGGTCAGCTCGCATCCGGCCGTGCGGCAGGAGATGGTGCGGCGCCAGCAGGACATGGGCCGCCGCGGGGGCGTGGTCATGGAAGGCCGCGACATCGGCAGCGTGGTTTTCCCGCTGGCCACGGCCAAGATCTTCCTTTCGGCCGGGCTGGAAGCCCGCGTCCAGCGCCGCCTGCGCCAGTACCGGCAACGCGGCCAGGAACTCAGTGCAGACCAGGTCCGGGCCGATCTTGCCAAGCGCGACAAGCTGGACAGCGAGCGTGTGACCAGCCCCTTGAACATCTCGCCCGATGCGGTCGTCATCGACAGCAGCGCCATGGATATCCAGCGCCAGAACGAGGCCTGCGCCCGCGCCTGCCGGTTGAACCCCACCCTGGACCGCCTGCTCGACCGGGATCTGGCCACCTCCCGCCGCACCCTGCCCTGGCATTACCGCCTGGCCTACGGCGTCATGCAGACCCTCGGCCGGTATTACGGGCTCCGGCAGGTGGGCAACGAGGGCAAGGCCTTGCCGCGGGGCTGCATCGTGGCCGTCAACCACATCAGCCTGTGGGACCCGCCCCTGGTCGGGGGGACCTTCATGCGGCACCGCGTCAACACCCTGGCCAAGGCGGAGCTGTTCAAACCCGGGCCCATGAAGGCTTTTTTCAACTGGCTGGATTCCATCCCCATCCGGCGGCGTGGTTTCGACCAGGAGGCCTTCCGTGCGGCTTCGGCTTCCCTGGCGGCCGGGAACAACCTGCTGATCTTCCCCGAGGGCACCAGGCGCCCCGTCGGCAGGCCGGGCCCGGTCCGCAATGGCCTGGGGATCCTGGTCCAGGACAGCGGTGCGCCCATGCAACCGATTTTCATCAGGGGCAGTTACGGCCGGATGCCCATGGGCTCCACACTCTCGCCGCTGGAGGTTTCCTACGGGCCGGTGGTGTGGTGGCACGGTTTGCCGGCCCTGAGGGAACAGCTCGACCCCAAGCAGATCAGCCGGCGCATCGCCCAGCTCTGCGAGGCGATCTTCCTGGATCTGCAGGCGGCCTCGTTTGCCCGCCATCCCCAGACCGAATTCGAAAAGCGGCTCGGCGCCGGCCAGGCCGCCCGGTTGGAAGCCCGCTCACGCAAGGTTTTCGGCCGTTCCTGAGCGCGCTATCCCGTGGAAAATCCCCGGTGACCCCCTTGCAATAGCGGCAAGGCTGGGTTAGTTTATGCAACCTGCCGGACCTTGAGGTCCCGGTGTATTCATCTGTCACTAGGAGGCAACCTTTCATGACCACCAACCCCAGCCCCGGTGCGGAGGACGCGCGCGAAGAGAACGTCGCCGCGCCTGTTCCCGCAGCCACTTCCGATCCCCAGTCCGCCACCCCGCCCGCAGCAGCCGAAACCGAGCGCCATCCGGCCGCCGAAGTGCTGCCGACGCCCGCGGGGCCGACCCTGAGCAAGGACTTTTCTCCCGAAAGCATCGTCAACCTCGATTACCTCGAGGAAGACGGTGACGGGATGGATCTGGACAACGACCAGATGCTTGCTCTGATCAACCAGTACGAGGAAACCCTCACCGACATCCAGGAAGGCCAGATCCTCAGCGGCACCGTCATCGAGGTGCGAGAGAACGAGGTCCTGCTGAACATCGGTTTCAAGAGCGAAGGCGTCATCCCCCTGGAGGAATTCGGGGAGAACGAGGTCAAGGTGGGGGACACTTTCGATGTCTTCCTCGAAAAGCTGGAGAACCAGGACGGCCTGGTCGTGCTCTCGAAGGAGCGGGCCGACTTCCTGAAGGTCTGGGACAAGATCAAAACCGCCCACGAATCGGGCGAAGTGGTGACCGGGACCGTCGACCGCCGGATCAAGGGCGGGCTCGTGGTCAAGCTGTGGGGCGTGGATACCTTCCTGCCCGGCAGTCAGGTCGCGTTGCGGCAGGTCCCGAATCTCGAGGACATGCTGGGCGAAGAGATCCAGTGCCTGATCATCAAGAAGAACAAGCGGCGCCGCAACGTGGTTGTCTCCAGGCGAATCGTCCTGGAGCAGGAGCGCGAGGGCAAGAAGCGCGCCCTGATCGCCGAGCTGGAAAAGGGTCAGGTCCGCCGGGGCGTGGTCAAGAACATCACGGATTTCGGCGCCTTCGTCGACCTGGGCGGCATCGACGGCCTGCTGCACATCACCGATCTGAGCTGGGGCCGGGTCAGCCATCCCAGCGAGGTCCTGGCCATCGGTCAGGAGATCGACGTCAAGGTGCTGGACTTCGAGGAAGAGCGCGAACGCATCAGCCTCGGTCTGAAGCAGCTGCAGCCCTACCCCTGGGACAACGTCGAGGAGAAGTACCCGGAGGAGAGCATCGTCCGCGGGCGGGTCGTCAGCATCACCAACTACGGCGCCTTCGTCGAGCTTGAGAAGGGTGTCGAGGGTCTGATCCACATCAGCGAGATGAGCTGGACCCGGCACATCAAGCACCCGTCCAAGGTCGTCTCCATCGGGGACGAGGTGGATGTGATGGTGCTGAAGATCGACAAGGAGAACGAGAAGATCAGCCTGGGCCTGAAGCAGTGCGAGACCGATCCGTGGCTGACCCTTTCCGAACGCTACCCCGTCGGTTCGGTCATCGAGGGCAAGGTGCGGAACCTGACCGACTTCGGCGCCTTCGTGGAGGTCGAAGAAGGCATCGACGGCCTGGTCCATATCTCGGATATGAGCTGGACCCGGCGCATCCGCCATCCCAAGGAGATGCTGAAGCGGGGCGACACCCTGAAGGTGCAGATCCTGGACATCGACAGCAACAAGCGTCGGATCAGCCTCGGCATCAAGCAGCTCCAGGACAACCCCTGGCCGACCCTGGCCGAGGATTACCCGGTGGGCCGCGATATCGAGGGCGTCGTCAACCGCATCCTCGATCACGGCATCATCGTGGAGATGGGGGAGGATCTGGAAGGCTTCATCCCCCTGGGGCACCTGGGCATTCCCCAGCTCGACAAGCCGCAGTACTACTTCCGGGAGGGCGAGAAGCTCGCCCTGAAGGTGATCAAGATGGATGTGGAGAACCGCCGCATCGTGCTGTCGGTGGCCGAGCGCCTCAAGGACTTCGGCGATGAGGCCGCCGAGGAGTTCATCGCCGCGCATCCCCGGCTCGAGGATGTCGTGGCGGCGGAAGCCGCGGAAGCCGCCCAGGAGGATCAGGGACTGGACAGGGCCGAGGACGCCGCTCTGGCGCGCGAGGCGGCCGAGTTCCAGGAACCTGCGGCTCCTGCGGAAGCTGCCGCACCCGCCGAACCGGAAGCCGAGGCCGGCGAGGAATAAGCCGGGCTTACCAGACCTGAGAAGGTCCGCCTGTGAGAGGGGCGGGGGCATGCCCCGTCCCTTTTTCTTTGGAGGAGAAATGAGCGATTCCAGCCCGAACCTCATCCCCGATCTGCGGCCGCACGCCGCCCCGGCAGCTGCGGGGGAAAGGCAGCTCCGGGTGGCATTCTGGACCCTGGGTTGCCGGCTCAACCAGTACGATACCGAGGGGATCCGGGTCCAGCTCGCCGCGCTGCGGCCCATCCAGGTCGTGCCCTGGACCGCCGAGGCGGACCTGTACGTGCTCAACAGCTGCACGGTGACGTCCAAGGCGGATCAGGAATGCCGCCGGCTGGCCAGGCAGGCCAAGCGCCGGTCCCCCGGCGCCAAGGTCCTGGTGGCCGGATGCTACGCCCAGACCCAGCCCGAGTCCCTGGCCGGTGTCCCGGAGATCGACGCCGTGGTCGGGAATGTCGACAAGGAGCAGGTCCGGCAGTGGCTGCCCGCGGTCCTCGAGGCGGACGGTCCCTCGGTGCATGTGCGGGATTTCGAACCTCATCCGGTCTTCGACTCTCCCGTGATCGATGATTTCAGCGGCCGGAGCAGAGCCTTCGTTAAGATCCAGGACGGCTGCGATCTGCGTTGCACATACTGCCTGATCTGGAAGGCCCGCGGGCCCGGCCGGTCCAGGACCGTGGAGGATATCGATGCCCAGTTGGAAACCCTGGTCGCAGGAGGCTACCGCGAGGCCATCCTGGCCGGGATCCATCTCGGGGGGTACGGGCGGGACCTTTCCGGGGGGCTTCCCCTGCCGGAGCTCCTGAGGCACGTGCTGGAGAAGTTCCCCGACCTGAGGATCCGCCTCAGCAGCATCCACCCCAACGAGGTCAGCCCGGCCTTGCTGGAACTGTTCAGGGAGCATGAGCACCTGCGCCCCCACCTGCATATCTCCCTCCAAAGCGGCAGCGACACGGTGCTGCGGCGCATGAGGCGTCCCTATGACGGCCGGCGCGCGCGGGAAGCCGTGCGGAGCATCGCCACCGTGGGGCGCAACTTCGGCATCGGCGCCGACATCATCGTTGGCTTTCCCGGCGAGAGTGAAGCGGAATTCGCGGACACCATGGCCATGATCGAGGAACTGCCCTTCAGCTATCTGCACGTCTTCCGCTTCTCGCCACGGCCCGGAACCGTGGCGGCGGAAATGGGCGACCCGGTGCACCCCGAGACCGTTTCCCTGCGTGCGGATAGGCTGCGGGACCTCGCCGCCCGGCGTCACCTCGCATTCCTGGATCGCCTAGTGGGCACCGAGCGGGAGGCCGTGCTCGAGGCCACCGACGAGGAATCCGGTCTGCGCAGGGCCACCACGGACAATTACGCGGTCGTCCTTGTGCCCCCCGGCGGGGAGACCGGTTCGCTGGTCCGCTTGCGGCCGGTGCGCCGGGAAGGCGACCGGCTTTTCGCCGAGATCATCGGAGACAGCCATGACTGATTTCCTGCCCGACATTCCCGTGCTTTCCAGTGGGGAGCCGGACACCACGGCCGGCGTCCGGTTCCACGTGGAGACCTACGGTTGCCAGATGAACGTTTACGACAGCCAGGCCATCGCCGGTTTCCTGCTGGACCGGGGTTACCGGCGTGTGGGGGACCCCGACGTCGCTGACGTCATCCTGCTCAACACCTGCAGCGTTCGTGATCATGCCGAGCAGAAGGTGCTCAGCCGGATCGGTGAGATCAGGCGCGTCCGTGATGTGCGGGGGCTGCCCCAGCCGGTCATCGGGGTTTGCGGGTGCATGGCCGAGCGGATGGGTGAGGACCTGACCCGCGGGCCGCGGGGTGTGGACCTGGTGGTGGGGGTGGACCGGTACCGGGACCTGCCCGATTTGCTGGCCGCCCTCGTTGACGGTAGCGAAACTCCCGTATCCCGGACCGCTACCGGCCACCGCGACGACAGCCGTCTGGTGGCTCCGCCCGAGCTCTATCCCGTGAACAACAGCCACCTGGTGACCATCCATACCGGCTGCGATTACAAGTGCACCTACTGCATCGTGCCGGCCACCAGGGGTCCCCAGAGGGAGAAGGACCCGGAACTGATCGCCCGGGAGATCGAACACATCGTCCGGATCGGCGGCCGCGAGGTGACCCTGCTTGGCCAGAACGTCACCGCCTACCGGTGGGGGGACCTGGATTTCGCCGGCCTGCTGGCCAGCATCCACGGCATCGACGGCCTTGAGCGGATCCGCTTCCTGACCGGACACCCCTGCGACATGCACCCTCACCTGATGGATGGCATCGGCCGGCTCGACAAGGTGTGCCCCTGGCTGCACCTGCCCATCCAGAGCGGGAGCGACCGGGTCCTCAAACGCATGAAGAGGCATTACACCAGGCGGCAGTACCTGGACCTGGTCGCCTATGCCCGGCGGGTCATCCCGGAGGTGACGTTTTCCTCCGATTTCATCGTGGGCTTCCCCGGCGAAACCGAGGCGGATTTTAATGCTACCGTTGAGGTGGTCGAGGCGGTACAGTTCGACCAGATCTTCACGTTCAAGTACTCGGAACGGCCCGGGGTGCCCGCGGCCAAGCTGGCGGACGACGTGCCGGCGGCGGTCAAGAAGCAGAGGCTGGCCGCAATCATGGCCGCCCAGGAGAAGATCTGGAAGCGTATCGCCGACGGTTGCGTGGGCCAGCGATGGCGTGCCGTGGTCGAGAAACCCGCCCGCCGCCCGCAGGGATCGTGGATGCTGCGCACCGGAAACAACCGCAAGGTGATCGCGGCGTCGCCCGGATTGGCCGTGGGCGACGTGGCAACCGTGGAGATTACCGGCCACCAGTATACGACCTTCTTCGGCTCAGTTGCGGAATGACCCGGGCGGGCGTTCCGACGAGGTGATTGATCATGTGGTTCTTCAAGGGTTTCCTGTTCCTGCTACTGCTGTTCGTCCTGGCCTATTTCTTCATCACCAACGGCGGGCAAACGGTGGACCTCAAATTCTTCGGGCACGATTACCTGGGCATCTCCATCTACTGGCTCGTCGTGGTCAGTTACCTGCTGGGGTTCCTGACCAGCTTCGTCATGGCCGCTCTGCGTGAATTCCAGCTTCGCCGGCGCCTGCGCGGACTGCAGAAGCAACTGAAACTCAAGGAAAAGGAAATCGCAGAATTGAGGGTCTTGCCGCTCAAGGAAGAGGCCGGCCCCGGCTCCGGCGGCGACAAGCAGGACCCGGACGATGCCTGATCCGATGGTGGTCCTGGGGGGCGCGGCCGTCCTGCTGGCGGTGGGGTTCCTGCTGGCCGGGATCCTGAGGCAGGGCCAAGGGGCCAGGTCCCCCGACCTGTATCTCGATGCCCTGGAGGCCTGGTCGGCCGGTGACCTCGACCGTGCCGAACGGGATCTGAGATCGGCCGTGGCGGCGGACCCCAAGGGGGTTGATTCCTTCCTCAAGCTGGGTGATCTGTTCCGCCTGCGCGGCCAGGCCGACCGGGCCGCGGTGCTGCATCGGGGGCTGATCGCCCGGGCGGACCTGCCGGCCAACCGCAGGGTGCAGGCCGGCCTTTCCCTGGCTGAAGACCTGCTCGCCTTGTCCCGCTACGAAGAGGCCGGACAGGTCCTGGATACGTTGGTCCGGCAGGCCGGCGGTCAGGATCGCTACTGGTGGGCCAGATTCTCCCAGTGGATCGGACTCGCAGACGACGAGGAGGCCGCGCGGGCGCTGAAGTTCGCCGGTGAGCATCTGGACCCGGAACGGCAGGCCGCCTTCCGTTCAGCCTACGGCTTTTTCCAGCTGGACCGGGCCTATGCCGCCGCCCTTGAACACGATCATTCCCGGGCCTTGGCCCTGTGCAAGAAGATCCCCGCCGATTCGTCGGCCAAGGCACAGGTCCCTTTGGTCGAGGCCGTGGTCAAGGTGGGCAAGGGGGACACCAGCGCGGCCATGGACATCGCCGCCAGCAGCCTCGAACGCCAGCCGGAAGCCCTGTCGGCCTTTCAGTCGGTTCTGCGGCCCGCCTTGCTGGAACAGGGCCAGTTCGCCCGGGCCATCCCCTTGCTCGAAAGGGTGGTCCAGCAACCCGAGGCCCCGCTGCCGCTGGTGGTCGAGCTGGCCCTGCTCTACGAGAAGACCGGGCGCCGGGAGGACGCGGTCGACCTGCTGGTCCGCATGAAGGGGCGGGTTGATTTGACTTGCGGGTCCGCCGCGCTGTTGCTGAACGTCCTGATCCGCAGCGGTTGCGATGCCCGGACCCGGGACCTATGGGATGCCCTGCACCACCAGCATGAGTATGCGGGATGGTCCTGCTCGCACTGCGCCACCCCCCAGCGGCGCTACGGATGGTTCTGCCCGGCCTGCCTGCATTTCGGTGCCTTCCGGCCGGGGAACCGGCCCCTGGAAGGAGGGTCATGAAGTTGCGGGTATGTCCCCCAAAATCCCGGTGGGCAAAGGCCGTCTTCCCCGCGGCCTGCCTTCTGCTCCTGGTGATGCTGAACTCATCCCGGTTGTCCGCGGTGGGCGTCGGGCTTCTGGGCCCGTTCGCCGCCGGGGATTTCCAGACGGCCAGGGAGGCCCTCGGCAGCGGCAACGCCGACACGGGGGATGCCGGCTGGTCCTTGCTTAATCTGCTGCTTGCCGCCGATCCGGGGCAAATGGCCGCCCTGGAGCCACCTGCGCGGGCCTCGGGTTCCTCCGGCAAGGCCTGGCAGGCCCGCTGGGCCAGGGAAAATGCCGACCTCGCCTTTGCCCGCGGGGAATACCGGCAAGCACTTGATGATCTCGACCCGTTCCTGCAGGACCAGGACGAGCGCCGCGATGGAGCGATCTACCTGCGGGCCGGTTTGTCCTGGCGCGCCCTGGGCCGGCTGCAACAGGCCAGGGAGATGCTGGCCTCGGTCAAGCCGGAGGATCCTGTCTTCCCCCTGGCGCGTTTTTATCTGGGGGACGTCGCCCTGGAGAACGGCGACCCTGAACTTGCGCTGCGCTACTTCGACAGCGCGGGCGCCGCCTGGGGCGAAGGCGAAAAATCCCTTGTGGACGGAGGAAGGTACCAGGCCCTGACCGCACTGGGAAGGCATGAGCAGGCACAGGCCCTTCTGTCCGCGCACCTGGCCGCAGGCCAGGGAGGGTTGCCGTGGCCGGAAGCCGCCCCCGCGGCTGTTGCCTCGCCGGATACCACGGCTGGGCCCAGGCCGTCTTCCCGGGCCGGTGCGAAATTCTGCCTGCAGCTGGGAGCCTTCCGGGACCGGGGGCTGGCCATCAGCATGCTGAACAGATACGACGGCATGATCCCCGATCTGCGCATCGAGGCCGGCCAGGACGCGCAGGGGCAGCCCCTGTTCAGGGTGCGGGGCGGCGCCTTCAACGACCCCGGCCAGGCCCATGCCCGGGCCGAGGAGCTGAAGGGGCAATTTGGCATCGAGGCTATTGTCAAGGAATCGGACTAATCCCTTGCAACCAGGAGATTTCTGCCTTCCATGTCGCAATCCCGTTCCAGATCCGGCGACCAGGCAGGGCGTGGGCGCACGCCCATGCTGGTCCAGTACCTCGACCTGAAGGCCAAGCATCCCGGCGCTCTGCTCCTTTTCCGGATGGGTGATTTCTACGAGACCTTTTTCGAAGACGCCCGGATTTTGGCTGATACCACCGGGGTCACCCTGACCAGCAGGGACGCCCGGAGCGACAACCCCGTGCCCCTGGCCGGTGTGCCCTACCACGCGTTGGATACCTACCTGAAGAAGTTGCTGGATGCCGGTCTGACCGTGGCCATCTGCGAGCAGGTGGAGGATCCGGCCACGGCCAAGGGGCTGGTCAAACGGGAAGTGGTGGAGATCATCAGCCCCGGAACAGCTACCGGCACGCAACTCATCGATTCCCTGTCCGGCCGTTATTGCCTGGCCTGGAACCACCGCGGCCAGGAGATGGCCGGCTGGGCGCTCCTGGACGCCACGACCGGGGATTTTCGCTGCGGCCAGGAGCCCGCCGCTCTGGCCGACCTGGTCCAGCGCCACCCGGTGCGGGAAATCATCGTCGGTGAGGATGTGCCCGAGGAACAGATCCGAAGCTGGTCGGTGAGCATGCCCGGCATCGTGTTCAACCGCATCAACCCCGCCTGGCTGCATCCCGAATTCGCCCGCCGCACCCTGCTCGATCATTTCCAGGTGGAAAACCTGGCGCCTTACGGGCTGGAGGGCAGGGGCAAGGAACTGGCCGTGGCCGCCGCGGGC
The DNA here is from genome assembly GCA_024763215.1 of Candidatus Krumholzibacteriia bacterium. Lineage (GTDB taxonomy): Bacteria > Krumholzibacteriota > Krumholzibacteriia > LZORAL124-64-63 > LZORAL124-64-63 > JAHJTW01. Next base: position 43,318 of record JANTFX010000006.1, read on the forward strand.
GCCGTGCTGCGGTACCTTGCCTCCCTCATGCAGAAAAAACCGGTCCAGGTCCTGAACCTAGCCTATGCGCCCGGAGGCCAAGGGCTGGTCCTGGACGAGGAGACCCTGCGCAACCTGGAAGTCCTGCGGACCTTCCGGGGCGAAAAAGGACCGGGCACACTCGTCCATCATCTGGATGCCACCTGCACGCCCATGGGCCGCCGTCTCCTGGAGATGCGCCTGGCCTGCCCGGAGACCGACCTGGCCGTGCTGGAGACCTGGCATGGGGGGATCGCCACGCTGCTCGAGAACTTCGCGGCTTTCGAACCGGTGCGCGTGAGGATCGACGGCCTCGGCGACCTGGAGCGCAAGGCCGCCCTGGCGGCCGCCGGCAAGATCGGTCCCGCGGGCATGCGTCAGATGGGCGCCGCCCTGGCCACCTTGATGGAGCTCAGGAACCTGGCCGGCAACGAGGAGGAAATGCCCGCCGTGGCTGCGACGCATCCGCTGCGTGCTTGGCTCCGTCAGTTGCCGGATCTGCAGGACCTGGCTGATCGGATCCTCAAGACCGTCGCCGAGGACGCGCCGGCCGGGACCAGGAAATCAGGGTTCATCAAGCCGGGAGTCGATCCCGAGCTGGACCGGGCCCGCGAGGTGGCTGCCGACAGCAAGGGTATCCTGGCGCGGATGCAGGAAACCCAGAGGCATGAGACGGGCATCCCCACGCTGAAGGTGGGCTTCAACAAGGTATTCGGGTACTTCTTCGAGGTCACCAACAAGCACCTGGACCGCGTGCCCGAGCACTACCAGCAGAAGCAGACCCTGGTGGGATCCTGCCGTTATCACACCCCCGAGCTCAAGGAGGTCGAGAACGCCATCTTGTCCGCCGAGGACACCATCAGTGTGCGCGAGGGTGAAATTTTCCGCGTGCTGGTGGAGGCGACCGGGAGGCGGCAGGCGGCCATCAAGCAGGCCGCCCTGCTGGTGGCGCAGGTGGATCTGATGCTCGGGTTCGCGGCCGTGGCGCGGCGGCACCGGTACTGCCGGCCCCTGCTGGACGATTCCCTGGAGATGGTGATCCAGGAGGGCAGGCATCCGGTCATCGAGCAGATCCTCGAGCAGGACTTCATCCCCAACGACACCCTGCTGGACGGCGACCGGAACCAGATCCTGTTGCTCACGGGCCCCAATATGGGCGGCAAGTCCACCTACCTGCGCCAGGTGGCCCTGATCGCGCTGATGGCCCAGGCCGGTTCCTTCGTCCCCGCGGCCTCGGCCCGCATCGGCCTGGTGGACAGGATCTTCACCCGGGTCGGAGCCAGCGACAACCTGGCCCGGGGCGAGTCGACCTTCTACATGGAGATGAGCGAGACCGCCCGCATCCTGCAGAACATGACCCGGCGCAGCCTGGTGATCCTGGACGAGGTCGGCCGGGGCACCTCGACCTACGACGGGTTGTCCCTGGCCTGGGCCATCACCGAGTTCCTGGGTCATCAACGGGGTCCGCGTCCGCGTTCCATCTTCGCCACGCATTACCACGAGTTGACCGACCTCGAGCAGGATCTGCCCGGCCTGGTCAACCTGCGGCTGGAGATCAAGGAGTGGCAGGGCCGCATCATCTTCATGCACAAGGTGGGCCCCGGCCGCAGCGACAAGAGCTACGGCATCCACGTGGCCCGGCTGGCCGGCCTGCCGGAATCCGTCCTGAAACGCGCTCAGGAAATCCTGACCTCCCTGACGGTGGCCGACGCCCGCGACCATCTTTCCCGCCGACCGGACCCTGGCCCCGACCAGGCCCCTGCCACAGCCGCCGTTGCCCAGAGCCAGTTGACCCTGTTCCAGGAGGGGGAGAGGGACGCCCTGGAGGCCCTGCGGGGCATGGATCTGGAAAAGCTCAGCCCCCTGGAGGCGTTCATGATGCTGGTCCGGATCAAGGAGCAACTGGACGGCGGCGGCCGGAAATAGGCGAGAGGCCATTTTCAGGTCAATCGCCCCCGGTAAACGCCGATATTGAGAAGGCAAGAGTTCAACCGCCGGCCTGGACGGGGGCGTTCCCCGCTGCCCGGGAAAGGATTCCTACTTGGCCGATATCATCAAATGGCCCGTGATTCTGGCTTGTCCCGGCGAGGACGAGTTGCCGCTGCTGGCAGCTTTGACCAGCCGGCCCGATGCCCAGGTGGTGGCCGTGGCGGATCCCGACCCGGATAGCCTGGGGGCGGGGCTGGCCGAGGTCATGGGATTGCCGGTTATCAAGGATCTGGCCGAGGCTGCCCCCGGGGCGGCGCGTTACCTGGTGTATCCCGAATTGAACGCGGCCACGGCCGGCTTCGTCGATCTGGCTGCCGCCTGCGGTCTCGAGGCCATCAGGACGCGGGAATTCATCCTGGCCCTGGAAGGACCCGGTCCCGAAATTCTCTCGCCAACCACGGAGGCCCCCACACCACAATTCGACCAGGAGGCGCTGGAAAAGGAAGCGGCCACCATCCACCGGACCCTCAGCCGTATCGAGGAGGCCCTGGATCGCGAGAACCTGCTGCGCTGGCTGCTGACCCTGGCCATCAGGGCAACCGGCGCCGAAAGCGGTTCGATCATGCTGCTGGATGTGGCAGCCCAGGAATTGTACGTGGCCTTCGCCGAAGGCCTGAGCGAGCAGACCATGCTCAAGACCCGGGTCCGCCTGGGCGAAGGCATCGCCGGGAAGGTGGCGCTGACCCGCAAGGCGGAGCTCATCAGCACCGACTGCCACCCGGGGGTCCGGCGTGATCGGCCTGATCTGGCCGCGGCCGTCTGCGCACCCCTGGTCTGGGACGGCAAGTTGCTCGGGGTCCTCAACCTCTCGACCACCGGAGGCACAGGGCCCTTGAACGAGGACGCCCTGGCGGTGGCCAACAGCCTGAGCCACCGCTTCGGCCTCATCCTGGACCGCTTCCTGCGTATCCAGCGCGTGCATGACGGAGAACTTTTCCGCATCATGGAGGAGGGGCTGCTCAAGGAGAAGCGGGATCCCGAGGCCTTGGCCGCGACCCTCAGCCTGTGGGCGCGGGACCTGGCCGAGGTCGCCGGAGCGGAGCGGGCCAGCCTGGCGGTCTTGACCGCCGATGGTGATCTTTTCGTATGCGGCCCCGGCGGTTCGCATTACGAATCCCCGCCGGATCCGGTCAAGGTCGAGGCCATAACAACCGGCAAGCCAGTGGTGCTGCGGCCGGGGGATCTGGCCGCCACCGACCCCGTGGACACCCTGCGGGAGCGCACGGTGTTCCATTTGCCGGTGGGGGGCGACCCCGCCCGGGCGCTGTTCACCGTCGAATTCACCAGCGCCGCCAACGCACACAGATTCCGCGCCATCAGCGGGGACATCCTGATCCTGGTGGGCAGGCATCTGGAGGATTACCTGGAGCAAACCGGCAACGCCGACCAGATCGACCGCTTGACCACCCTGGCGGCGGCCCTGTCGGACCTGGTGCTGGACCATGAGGATGGGCTTTCGGAACAGAAGGTGCTGGCGGCAGCCCAGCGTTTGACCGGTGCCCGCGGTGCCAGGCTCATCGAGGGCCCAGCCGGCCTCACTTCGGGCCAGGCTCCTGAACCGGCAGAAGAGATCCTTCAGGCGGGGATCGGCTTGCTGGAACAGGCCGGTCGCCGGGGATGGGAAAGCACCATCCTGGAGCGGGGGCTGACCTCGGGTACCGGGCCCAGAGCCGTTCTGGCGGTTCCCCTGGGGGCGGGCTCCGCCTTCCCCGGCATGCTGCTGTGGGACAAGGATCGGCTACACCCCCTGGACGCGGCCGGGTTCACTGAGATGGACGTCCTATTCGTCCAGCGCCTGCTTCCGGTTCTGCGGCTGACGCGCGGCAAGCATCCGTCGGGGGCCGGGGCGAAACCTGCCGCGGTCCTGACCGCCCCGGCTCCGCTGTCTCCTCCAGGGGATCTGCATGCGGTCCTCAAGCGGGAGATGGACCGTTGTGATCGCTACCATACCTGCCTGGGCCTGACGGCCTACCGGGCCGCTCCGGCCGGGGGCCAGGAGGAGCAACCGCTGGCCTCGGTAGCTGCCGACCTGGTCGCCCACCTGCGCTCCTCGGACCAGGTTTTCGCCCTGGGTCAAGACACCGTCCTGGTCATGGTGCCCGAAGACGTCCAGTCCCTGCCCCGGCTGCAGAAACGAATCATCAAGGTGCTGCGCAACCTCGCCGGAAAGCCTGAGCTGGAAATCGCCAGTTCCGCTAGGGTCTACCCCGGCACCGCCAACAGCCCCGGGGCCCTCGTGGATTCCCTCTTGTCGGCCCTGCCGTGATGATTCCCGCCACCTGCAGTTGACGTCGCACCGTCCCCTGGGATAACTTGCCTGCCTGGGGCGACGCCGCATCCGGCATGATCACGCCTACCCACGGACCGGCAGGAATTATCCAGCTGAAGCCAGCTTGCGAGGAGATATGGAGCAAATCATTCCCGAACCCCCACGTATCCAGCTCCTGGACGGTGCCACCATAGATCGCATCGCCGCCGGTGAGGTGATCGAGCGTCCCGCCTCGGTCGTCAAGGAGTTGGTGGAGAACGCCCTGGACGCCGGAGCGACCAGCATCACCATCAAGATGGAAGACGGAGGCCTCACGTCCCTGGTGATCGAGGATGACGGGTCCGGCATCCCCTTCCGGGATCTGCCCCTGGCCTTCGAGCGCCATGCCACCAGCAAGATCACCGCCGCGGCCGACATCATGCACGTGGGCAGCTTCGGTTTCCGCGGCGAGGCCCTGGCCAGCATCGCCGCCGTCAGCAGGATCCGCTGCGTTTCCCGCTTCATGGGCGAGGACATGGGGGGGATGATCGAGATCGAGGGCGGGGAGCTCGTGCGCCGTGAACCGGCCCCCCGCAACGCCGGCACGACCATCACCGTGGACGATCTGTTCTACAACACACCCGCCCGGCGCAAATTCATGCGCACCGCCCAGGCCGAGCGCCGGGCCATCCTCAAGCTCGTCACCAAGTTCGCCCTGGCCCACCGTGAGGTGCGCTGGCTGGTGCGGCATGACAAGGACGTGCTGCTGGATCTTCTGCCGGCGCCCTCCCTCACCGATCGCACCCGGGATCTGCTGGGGCCTGCGGTCATCGATCATCTGGCCCGGTTCAGGTTCGAGAAGGGCGGGTTCAGCATCGGGGGGCTGGCCTCGCGGCCGACCTTCACCCGGGGCAATCGGGAGCATCAGTTCCTGTTCATCAACCGCCGCCCCGTGCAGAACCCGGCCCTTTCCCAGGCCATTTTCCAGGCCTACCGGGAAGTGATCCCGGCCGGGCGCCATCCTGTCGTCATCGCTTTCCTGGAAATTCCCGCCGGCGAGGTCGATGTCAACGTCCACCCCGCCAAGACCGAGGTGCGCCTGCTGCTGGAACGGGAAATTTTCGGCATGCTCAAGAAATCCCTGCAGGAGGGTCTCAGCCTCAGGCAAGCCGACGAGCTCAGACCGTGGGTCGCGGGGCAGGACGCGCCTGCGGGCACGGGGGCCCCGCTGGCCGGCATCGCCACGGCCCAGGATGACTACCTCAGGGAGCATTTCCAGCGCGGGGGTTCCGCGGGCTACGAGTACCGCGGTGTGCCGCAGGGGCAGGGGGAGCTGTTCGGCAGCCGGGCCCTGAGGGACGACCCCGCCCAGCAGACGGGATCCGGCGTGGTCTCGGAGCCGTCCGGGACCGGGGCCGATGCCCTGCACCCGGCGCCCTTCTGGCAGTTGCATCGCACCTACATCGTCACCCAGATCAGGGGGGGGCTGGTGCTGATCGACCAGCACAACAGCCACGAAAGGATCCTCTACAACGAAGCCCAGAAAGCCCTGGCCGCAGGGGGGCGCAGGGTCCCGACCCAGCAACTGCTTTTCCCTGCCCATCTGGATCTGACCCCGGGCCAGGTCCAGGCCTGGCAAGGCCACGCCTCCGAACTGGGGGCCATGGGCTTTACCATCGAGCCGTTCGGCGGGCAGAGCATCCTCGTCCAGGGGTTGCCCGCCAGCGTCAAGAACTGGCACGAGGGGCAGCTCCTGCTGGACATCCTGGATGACCTCTCATGGGATGAACACCCCAGTCAGGAACATCAGGTCGATCTTCTGGCCAGCTACGCCTGCCATGGCGCCGTCCGCGCCGGTGAACCCCTGACCGTCCCCGAGATGCAGAACCTCGTCGATCAGCTGTTCGCCACCGACACGCCGCTTTCCTGCCCCCATGGCCGGCCCACCCTCATCCAGTTCTCCCTGGCGGAGTTGGAGAAGCGGTTTGGGCGCACCTGAGCCACCCGCACCCGGTCGAGGCGGCAGCATCGTCTGCCTCGTGGGACCGACGGGAGTCGGCAAGACGGGTCTTGTCGCGGCCCTGGCCCGGAAACTGCCCCTGGAGGTCATCAGCCTCGACAGCCGGCAGATCTACAAGGGCCTGCGCATTGGCACTGCCCAACCCACGGCACAGGAGAGGGCCCTGTGCCCGCACCACCTGGTGGATTTCGTCCCTGTCGATCAACAGTACGACGCTGCCTGTTACCGCCGCGACTTCGCCCGGGTCCATGGCGAGATCCTGGCCCGTGGCCACATCCCGGTCCTTGTCGGTGGTGCCGGATTCTACCTCAAGGCCCTGACCGACGGCTTCATGCCCTTGCCACCGGCTGAGGGGAAGAAGCTGGCCGACATCCGCGGGCTGGTCAACACCATGCCAGCCGAGGTGGTTCGAAGCCGCCTGGCCGAGGTGGACCCGGTCTCCCGGGCGCGGATCCATCCCCATGATCTTTATCGTCAGAGGAGGGCTCTGGAAATCCATCTCCTGACCGGCCGCAGCATGAGCGACCACATGGCCGCCTGGCGGCCCGAACCCTGTGCGGGGCTGGCCTACTCCTGCGTGCTCCTGCAGCGGCCGGTCGCCGAACTGGACCACCGGATCCGGCGCCGCCTGCATGGTATGCTGGCCGGCGGCTGGGTCGAGGAAACGGCCCGGGCCTTGCGGCGATTCGGCCCCGAGGCGCCCGGGCTGCAGAGCATCGGCTATCCGGAAATCATCCGTTTCCTGGATGGTGGCACCGGACAGGAAGAGATGGAGGAGGCGATCTACCGCCAGACCCGTCAATATGCCAAGAGGCAGCGCACCTGGTTCAGGAAGCTTCAAATGGTTCTGGTCGGGCATCCTGATGAGCCGGGTTTCCAGTTGGAAGTGGCGTCTTTGGTCGGGCGTGGTTGAATCCACCGTGCACTTATGGCATGCAAAAAGATTTCAAGAACGCAAAATCATGAAAGTTGTTTAAGAATTTTTCCTGCTTTTTAGCCATGTAAAAAATACGTGAGTGGGAAAATTTGTGTTTCACAAAGGTAGCTGGTGTGTTAAGATTTTTCTTGTTAAGGGCAATCCGCCAAGGTCGTTTTGTATTGCGTCAAGCTCGACCTCACCAACGGTTTGCATCAAACACTGACCGAGCTGCAGCTCGCCCCCGCAAGGAGAAACACACCATGAAGAGGACTCTACTGCTCCTGACGGCTATCATGATGGTTGCCACCCTGGCCTCGGCCAACCTGGATCCCTCCGCGAATGATCAGATCGGCATGTACTTCGACACCAACGCCGACGTGGTCTGCACCACCGCCAACTTCATCGACCACGTGCCCGCGTACTTCATCCTGACCAATCCGACGATGACCTCCACCCGCGGCTTCGAGCTGGGCCTGGACGTCATCGGTCGGACCAACACCTCCGTGACCGTCACCTACCCCGTCAACGCCACCGACGTGGGCGCTGCCGGGACCGGCGGGCACACCTACAACTACATCGTGGGTTACGCCAATCCCATGCTGACCCAGCCTGCCACCGTGCTGGCCACCCTGGACATCTTCTACCTGGACCAGAATCCCCTGGATTTCATCATCACCCCGGCTGCCCCTTCCTCGGATCCTGCTGGCCTGGTCCCCATGCTCATGCTGGAGGACTTCAGCCTGGTTCCGGCCAACACCTCCAACGAGCCCGGCCTGCCCGCCGCTCAGATCAATGGCGCCTGCATCGTCGTTGACAACGAGGACGCCAGCTTCGGCGCCGTCAAGGCCCTGTTCCGGTAGGTTCGAAACCAGAACCTGTGCGGTAAAGAAACGGCCCCGCTGCGGCGGGGCCGTTTTCTTGAATCGTTTGGAGCGGGCTACGAGGCTCGAACTCGCGACCCTCAGCTTGGGAAGCTGATGCTCTACCAACTGAGCTAAGCCCGCTCCGTGGACGGAAAACTAAATGCCGCCCCCTTTCCTGTCAACCGCCTTGCCAAGATGCGCCCCTCATGGTTCCTTGTGGGCATGATACAGCTGATCAAACCCTTACCCCATCCCCTGGACGACCTTCACACCTGGCAGCCGGGGGATCGCCTGACCCACCTGGACGGACGCCCCATCGAGGACATCCTCGACTTATATTATTACACCCCCGAATCCAGGCGCACGCGGCTGCTTTTGGCGCGCAGCAACGGGACACAGGTTGAGCTGGTCATCGACCCGGCCGACATCGGGGCCGTGACCGAGTGTTTCGCTCCCCTTGAATTCAAGACCTGCGCCTGCGATTGCGTGTTCTGCTTCGTGGACCAGAACCCGGCAGGCATGCGCGACCAGATCTACGTCAAGGACGAGGACTACCGCTTCAGCTTCCTTTACGGGAACTACATCACCCTGACTTCCCTGGGCAAACGCGGGCTGCAGCGCATCATCGAGCAGGGCATGTCCCCGCTGTACGTCTCGGTGCATGCCACCGACATCGACGTGCGCACCCGCATGCTGGGCATCAAGCGGAAGATCGATGTGCTGGCCATCTTGGCCCAACTCAGGTCCGCGGGCATCGAAGTCCACGCCCAGGTCGTCTTGTGTCCGGGCTGGAACGACGGCCCGATCCTGGAGAAGACCTTCCGGGATCTTCTGGCCCTCGCCTCAGGTTCCCCGGACGACCAGTCGCCGTTTGCCCCGGTGAACGACCGGGGGCAGGACTACCGTCAGGAAACGGAATTTTCCCCCGGCAGCGGGGAGGGGGGCGTGCGCTCCCTGGCCGTGGTGCCGGTGGGCTTGAGCGCACACCGGGAGGGGCTGACCGAATTGGCGCCGGTGACCCCGGAAATCGCCGCCGAGGTCATCGGCGAGACCGAGCGTTGGCAGGCCGAGGCCGCGGCGGCCATCGGCCACCGCTTCATCTACCTCAGCGACGAGTTCTTCCTGATGACCGGCAAGCCGTTTCCGGCGCCCGCAAACTATGACGGGTTCTGGCAGGTGGACAGCGCCATCGGGCTCACACCGCGCTTGCGGGACAGGTGGGATGAAGACCTGGAATGGGCCACCCAGGAGGGGGCGCTGCCACGGCGGCCGCTGACCGTCCTGACGGGTGAGCTGGCGGCCCAGGCCTGGCGGCGTGAATTTCTGCCCGTCCTTAGGCGCCGAGCCTGCCCTCCGGTCGAAGTCATCGGCGTACCCAACACCTTCTACGGAAACACCGTGACGGTGGCCGGATTGCTCGGGGGCGGGGACCTGAGGCGCGCCCTGCTGGCCTTGCCGCCGGAGCCTGCCCGGACCGTGGCCCTTTCCCCGCGCGTATTCAACAGCGAGGGGTTGACCCTCGACGACATGACCCTGGAAGGCATCGCCGACGGCCAGCCTCATGAGGTCCTGATCGGCCAGGAGGATGAGTTCATTGCGTTCTGGCAGGGACTTGGCTAGGTTCAGGTCCGCTGTCCCATCCTGTTTTCCGAGGAGTTTCCCATGTCGCTGCGCACCGTGGCCATCATCGGCAGGCCCAACGTGGGCAAATCCACGCTTTTCAACCGCATCGTGGGCGAGCGCCGGAGCGTGGTTCACGAGACCCCCGGAGTGACGCGCGACCGCATCGCCGAGACCACCGACTGGGCCGGCCATCCGTTCATCCTGCTGGACACGGGGGGGATCATCCCCTTCGGCGAGGCCGACGGCGCCTTCGACTCCCTGGTGACCACCGTGGCCCAGGACACCATCGCCGAGGCGGACCTGGTGCTGATGCTGGTCGACGGCAAGGTGGGGCCCATGGCCTGGGACGAGGCCATCGCCAGGGATCTCAGGCGCTGCGGCAAGCCCGTCGTCCTGGCGGTTAACAAGATCGAGAAGCCGGACGAGGAACTGGGTGTTCATGAATTCCACAGCCTGGGGCTGGGGGAGCCCCACGGGATCAGCGCCCTGCACGGGCTGGGCGTGGGGGACCTCCTGGACGAGGTGGTGAAGGAATTCCCCCAGCACGAGGTGGACTCTCCCTGCGACTGCAAGGTGGCCATCCTGGGCCGTCCCAACGTCGGCAAGTCCTCCCTGCTAAACATCATGACCGGGCGCAATGACGCCCTGGTCAGCGACATGCCCGGCACGACCCGCGATTCCATCCACACCGATCTGACCTGGCACGGCAAGACCATCCGCCTGATCGATACCGCCGGCCTGCGCCGCAAGGCCCGGGTCCAGGAGGCCATCGAGGTCTTCAGCAACATGCGCACGGTGCGCTCCCTGGAACAATGCGACGTGGCGGTGCTGGTGGTCGACGCCCAGGCCGGGGCGGTGACCCAGGATGCGAAAATCGCGGGACTGATCCATGATGCCGGCAAGGGGGTCGTGGTCGTGTTCAACAAGTGGGACCTCGTCCCGGACAAGGACACCCACACCCACCGGGCCGTGTGGGAGAAATTCACCGACGCCGTGCCCTTCCTGGGGTACGCGCCGTGGTTCACCGGGAGCGCTTTGACCCGGCAACGCACCGGCAAGATCCTGGAGCTGGTCTGGGAGGTCCACCAGCAGCGGCAAAAGCGGATCCCCACCTCCCAGTTCAATGATTTCCTGGAACGCATCGTCCGCATCCAGCAACCCCGGGCCCACCGCGGGGGCCTGGGGAAGATCTACTACGGAACCCAGGCCGAGAAGGAACCGCCGACCTTCATCCTTTCGGTCAATGAACCACGGTTTTTCGCCCGTAATTATTTGCGTTACATTAATAACAAGATCCGGGAGGAATTCGGCTTTACCGGCAACCGGATTTTTGTCAAACTGAAGCAACACTGAGGTGGCTGAACGAATCAACGCCAAAATCCAGGAGATTCAACCAGATGCTGCTCGTCCTGTTCCTTGTTCTCGCCTTCCTGCTTGGCGCCTTGCCTTTCAGTTACATCATCGGCCGCCAGGTCAAAGGACTGGATCTGCGCCGTCACGGCAGTGGAAATCTGGGCGCCACCAATGTCTTCCGCACGCTGGGCCCATGGTGGGGCGGACTATGCCTGCTTCTGGACCTGGCCAAAGGCGCCGCCGCCGTGGGGCTGATGACCTGGCTGGTCAACACCTGGCCCGCAGGCGAACCCACTCCTTTCCACATCACCCCCGACCTCTTCAGGATTTTCGCCGGCGTCATCGCGGCCCTGGGCCACACCTTCAGCCCCTTCGTTGGGTTCCACGGTGGCAAAGGGGTCGCCACCACCGCCGGAGCCTTCGCGGTCCTGGCCCCGTTCTCCATCATCATCGCCACGGTGGCCTTCCTGGCTTGCTTCCTCACCACGGGGATCGTTTCCCTGGCCAGCATCACGGCTTCGGCCGTGCTGCCGGTATCGGTGTTGCTTTTCGAACTGAAAAGCGACCACCCCTCCTCGACCATCATCGTATTCGTCTTCCTCATCTGCGGTTGGGTCATCTTCAAGCATCGCAACAACATCATCCGCCTGCAGAACGGGACCGAAGCCAAGATCGTCTCCACCGGAAACCATGGCCAGGGCGACGACGCCCGGACGGACGCTCGGCCTGATACCTCCTCGGCCGGCGAGAACTCCGGCTCCGCGGACGAGGGATCATGAAGGCGGCCATCCTCGGCACCGGCAGCTGGGCCTGCGCCTTCGGCAAGCATCTGGCCCATAAATGGGACAGGGTCGTGCTGTGGGGTATCGAGCCGGAGCAGATCCACGTCATCAACACCACCGGAACCAATCCGGCCTACCTCGGCGAGGTGCCGTTGCCTCCGAACCTGCGCGCCACCCTCGACCTGGAGGAATGCCTGTCCGGGGCTGATGCCCTGTTCGTCATCGTGCCCAGCCAGGCCGTGCGCACGGTCATGGAGCAGGTGGCAGCCGTGGCCGCCCTGCCCGACCCCGCGCCTGTCATCTGCCTGGCCAAGGGTTTCGAGGTGGACACCCTCAAGCGCCTGAGCGAGGTCATCCAGGATGTGCTCGGCCCGCCGGAGGCCCCGGGAAACCACCCGGTTGCGGTTTTGCTGGGACCCAGCCACGCCGAGGAGGTCGCCCGCGAGTTCCCGACCGCCGTTGTGCTTTCTGGCACTCCCGGCGCGGACTGGGCACACTGGCAGCATGAGATCGCCGGTCCGTTTTTCCGTGTCTACACCAACGATGACATGGCTGGGGTGGAAATCGCCTCGGGCTTCAAGAACATCATCGCCCTGGCCGTGGGCATGGCCGACGGTCTGGGGACCGGCGACAACACGCGCGGGGTGCTGATGACCCGTGGGCTGAAGGAACTGGCCAGGTTGGGGGTGGCGCTCGGCGCCCGGACGGAAACCTTCTTCGGCCTGGCCGGGGTGGGGGACATGATCACCACCTGCATCAGCCATCACTCCCGCAACCGCAACTTCGGCGAAGCCGTGACCCGGGGGGACCTGTCGCCCGAGGCTCTGCTGGGGGAGCAGGTCCAGGTGGTCGAGGGCGTGCCCATGGCCAAGGCGGCCCTCAAGCTCGGCATGAAGCACGGGATTGAACTTCCTGTTACCAGGCAAGTTCATGATGTGTTATTCTCCGGCAAACCTCCCCGTCAGGCCATGCGTGAGCTGATGGAAAGGCAGTTGCGGGACGAGCTGGAATAATGGATGCTGGAGAGCGTGGGCCATGAAAAGCCAAAAAGCGAGCAAGTTGTATCATTCCATCAGCGAGGTGGCCGGCCTGACCGGGGTCAAGCCCCATGTCCTGCGCTACTGGGAGGCTGAATTCCCGACCCTGCGGCCGCGCAAGACGGCCGCCGGCAGCAGGCGGTACAGGCAACAGGATATCGACGAGGTCCTGGCCATCAAGGAACTCCTTTACGAGAAGGGGTTCAAGATCGCCGGGGCCCGCAAGATGCGGCGCGCCGCTCGTCGGAAAAGTCCCGAACCCGCCCGGGCCCAACTCAGCCTGGGCTTCGGCGATCTCGACACGGCCGGGCAGCTGGAGGTGGTCCGGCAGGAATTGCGTGATATCCTGGAGATGGTCAAGGGTCTGGGGTCATAGGCGCTTGCCCCCGGGCAGCTTTTCACTTGTCCGGGTCCGATCCCCGTATTACATTGTCCGCCCGGAATGACCCCCGGAGATCCTTGGTGATCTTGATTTCATGGTCGGGACGTGGCGCAGTCCGGTAGCGCACTTGCATGGGGGGCAAGGGGTCGCGAGTTCAAATCTCGCCGTCCCGACCAGCTTGAAAACGATACGGCCGGGGCCTTGCGGTGCCGGTTTTTTTTTGCGTTGAATACGGGCGCGAACCCGGTTACTCTGCCTTCGAACCAACCAACACTGCCAAGGACACTCATGACGTGCGGCGTGATCCTTCCAGCTTATAATGTGGCCCGCCATCTGCCCGATCTGGTGCGTGACCTCAGAGCCGCCCAGCCCGATCTGAGGATCGTGGCCATCGACGACGGCAGCGTTGACGACACGGCCGCAGTCGCGGAGGCCTGCGGCCTCGAGGTGATCCGCCACGCCGGGAACCGCGGCAAGGGCGCCGCCCTGATGACCGGCTTCACCTGGGCGCAGCAGCAGGGGCTGGAACTTGTCTTCACCATGGACGCCGATGGCCAGCACCTGCCCCGCGAGATGCAGGGTTTCCTGGATGAGATGGCGGCAGGCTCAGCCGACGTGGTGGTGGGCACCCGCATGGACCGCACCACGGGCATGCCCTGGATCCGCCGCAAGACCAACGAGTTCACCAGCTGGGTGGTGAGCCGTCTGGCCGGCCAGGACATCCCCGATTCCCAGAACGGGTTCCGCCTCTTCAGGGTGGAGGTTCTGCGTGGCCTGCGGGCCGTCAGCAGCCGGTTCGATTTCGAATCCGAGATCCTGGTTCTGTTGGGGCGTAAGGGCGCCAGGATCAGCTCGGTGCCTGTCTCCAGCATCTATGCCGACGAGCGCAGTTCCATCAATCCCATCGTGGATACCTGGCGCTTTTTCCGCCTGGTTTTCCACCTGGTCATGACACGAGACAGATAGGCAAGGGTTGCCATGAACAGCAATGATTCTTCCACCAAGCACGTGCTGATTTCCAACGACGACGGGATCGACGCCCAGGGCCTTGCGGTTCTGGAGGATGTCATTCGATCCATGCCGGATTTCCGGGTCACCGTCGTGGCCCCCAGCGACCAGCAGAGCGCGTCCAGCCACAGCCTGACCCTGACCTCGCCGCTGCGGATTCTGGACAAGGGACCCGGCCGTTATGCCGTGACCGGGACACCCACCGACACCGTTCTGGTGGCCATGGAGAAGATCCTGCGCAGCGATCCCCCGGACATCGTCCTGAGCGGCATCAACCACGGGCCCAACATGGGGGAGGACGTGATCTACTCGGGAACCGTGGCCGCCGCCATGGAGGGCACCATGTTCGGTCTGCCCAGCTATGCCTTTTCCCTCGCCGCCTGGCATCCGAGCGATTTCAGCGGCGCCGCCGAGTTCCTGCGCCGGATGTTGCCCGATATCCTGGCCTTCCCCCTGGAAAAGGGTTCCCTGGTGAACATCAACATCCCCGACGGCCCGCCTGCGGCCATCAAGGGCATCCGGGTGACGCGCCTGGGCAGCCGGGTTTATCAGAACGTGATCACCGACCAGGTCGATCCCCACGGCAAACCCTACCTCTGGATCGGCGGCCAGGGCCCGACCTGGGAGCGGGAGCAGGGAACCGATTACTCCTGCGTCGAACAGGGCTTCGTCAGCCTGACCCCGCTGCTGGTCGACCTGACCCACCACGGCCTGCAACAGCAGATGAAGGTTCTGGAACGGGATACCTGGCGCAATGAATGATTTCGCGGTGGCAAGGCGGCGCATGGTCCGCGAACAGATCGCCGGAGCCGGCCTCGGAGACGAGCGCGTGCTGGCGGCCATGCGCGAAGTGCCACGGCATCTCTTCGTGCCCAAGCTGCTGCGGCACCGCGCCCATCAGCCCTGCGCCCTGCCCATCGGGTTCGGTCAGACCATCAGCAAGCCGTTCACCGTGGGCCTGATGTCCGCCCTGCTCGAGTTGCAGGGGCACGAGCACGTCCTGGAGATCGGGACCGGGTCCGGATACCAGGGAGCGGTCCTTTCCCGTCTGGCCGGTTCGGTGATCTCGGTGGAACGGATCAAGCCCCTGGCGGCCAGGGCCCGCGCTACTTTGGGCGAGCTGGACTACGACAACATCACGGTGCTCGCCCATGACGGTGTGTGCGGTTTGGCCGACTTCGCCCCCTTCGACGCGGTCATGGTGACCGCCTGCGCGCCCTATCTGCCCCCGCACCTGGTTTCCCAGCTCAAGGACGGGGGGCTGCTGCTGATCCCGGTCAGCAAGGGCAGGGAACAGATCCTTTACAGATACAGGCGCCAGGGCAATGAGGTCCTCATCGAACAATCGGTGACCTGCCGCTTCGTTCCCCTGCTGCCGGGGCTCGAGGAGGGCCCGGGCGCAGAGGATGGGGAAACCGACCAGGTCGGGGTGGAGGATTCCGCCGAGGCCGGCCAGGAGGAACATCTTGCGTGAACACCTGATGGCCGTCCTGGGCAGCTTGCCTCCGCCGCTGGCGGTGTTCTGCATCGCCATGCTGCCGATCTTCGAGCTGCGCGGCGCCATCCCCGCCGCCTACGCCATGGGCATGGATCAGACCTGGTTGATCTACCTGCTGGCGGTGGCCGGAAACTTCGTGCCCGTCCTGCCCATTCTGTTGTTGCTGAACCCCATCGAAACCCGGCTACGCAGATTCCGCCTCGTGGACCGCTTCCTCGACTGGCTGTTCAGGCGCACCCGCAGCCGCAGCGACATGATCCGGAAGTACGAGAGCCTGGGCCTGATCCTCTTCGTCGCCATACCGGCACCCATGACCGGCGCCTGGACCGGCGCCATCGCCGCCTACCTGTTCAAACTTCCCTTGCGGTTGGCAGTCCCTTGTATCATTTTGGGCATCCTGATCGCCGGAATCGTCGTCACCCTGGTGTCCCTCGGGGTTGTGACCTTGTGGCATTAGATCAGGTTGACCGCCTCTGGTTCGGGGCGTAGCGCAGCCCGGTTAGCGCGCCTGCTTCGGGAGCAGGAGGTCGGGAGTTCAAATCTCCCCGCCCCGACCAACACTTTATTTTTCCCCTTTTCAAGCTTATCCTGCCGGCAGGTTTTTTCCTGCGGCCTTCTTCCTGGAGGATTCTTTCATGGGCCATGCCGAACGTGTGCGCGAGGCCATCCGCTCCATACCCGATTTCCCACAGCCGGGAATCCTGTTCAGGGACATCACGCCGGTCACCGAGGATCCCGCGGCCTTCAGCGCCGCGATCGCTGGGCTGGGCGCCCTCCTTGACGGGACCACCTGGGACAAGCTTGCGGCCATCGAATCGCGCGGGTTCATCTTCGGCGCGCCCCTGGCCAGGAAGGTTGCCCGCCCCATGGTTCTGCTGCGCAAGGCCGGGAAACTTCCGGGGCAGACCAGGTCCGTCAGCTACGACCTCGAGTACGGCAGCGCCACCCTGGAAGTCCATGCCGACAGCATCGCGCCCGGTGACCGTATCATCATCCTGGACGATCTGCTGGCGACCGGCGGGACCGCGGCCGCCGCGGCTTCGCTGGTGACCCAGAGCGGGGGGCAGGTGGCGGGATTCTGTTTCCTGGTGGAGCTCGACGATCTGGCGGGGCGGGATTCCCTGGCCGGGACGGCGCCGGTTTTTTCCCTTGTGCACTTCTGAGGGCACCTCTATTTTGAGCCTCTGCCCGCAACGGTGCCCCCGTAGCTCAGCTGGATAGAGCGCAGGATTCCTAATCCTGAGGTAGTGGGTTCGAGTCCCGCCGGGGGTACCAGTCTTTACTTCCGGGGCGCCATCACGCCCGTATTGTCCCCGCCGGCGCTGACGAAATCGATGCCCGACCTGCCGGCACCGGCGCCTTTCCAGTACCAGAGGTCGAAATGATCGGTATGCCCGCCTTTGGCATAGGTATCAGTGAAGGCGGCCCGGAACGAGGCCGGGAAGATCTGTTCGTGGGGGGGATACCAGTTGGCCTTGACGAACGGCTGCTGGCCGCGTGGCACCAGCCAGAGCCGCACCTCGCCCGAGGTCAGGGCCGCAGAGGTGGCCGGGGCCAGGGGCAAACCCGCCCGGCACCGGTCCATGACCGAGATGGGATCCACCAGGACCGGCTGTTGGGCGAAGGCCAGCAGGGGCCTGATCCAGGTTTCCCGGAATGATTCGTTCTCGCCTCCGCACGCCATGCCGATGGTCAGGCCCGGATGGGTGTCCATGATCTCGTGGATCTCCCTGGCGACCGCCGACGAATTGGTCAGCTCCCACGCCACCAATCGGGTGGAGCGATAGCCTGATACCGTACCCGCCAGCAGCAGGGTCGCACAGGCAGCAGCGGTCCAGGCGGACCGGTCCAGGAACGGCAGGCCCGCACCAGCAGCGGACGCCGAGGACAGCCGGCCGGCTGCCAGACCCGGCAGGACCACCATGATCGGCACCAGGGGCAGCAGATGCACGGGGCCGGCTCCGGGCTTGGCGGCGATGACCAGGATCGGCAACAAGGCGCCGACGATGGCCAGCAGCTGGCCGCGCTCCCTCCGCAGCAACGCCCCCTTGTCGGGTGCAGCCATGAACAGGACCAGCCAGGGAAGCAGCAGCAGGAAGGCGAAACGCATCGTCAGGGGCAGATCCGTGGTCACCAGACCGTGATGGCAGGCCTCCTGTAGCCAGTGGAGGTAGTTGCCCAGGGAGATCGTGGGAAACAGGAGGAAGGGAGCCAGGACCAGGGGGGCAGCTCCCAAACCGGCGGCCAGGACCCATTTTCGGTCCCAGCGGGTGGAGGCCAGATACAGGATGGGGATGAAGTAAAGGCCGCCATGGATCTTGAGGTTCACAGCGAACCCCAGCAGGGCCGCCAGACCCACCGCCCCCGGCAAGGGCCGAGAGCGGGCCGCAAGGTAGATCCCCATGCCGGTGGCGAAGACCAGCAGGGCATCAGGTCGCACCAGGTAGATCCCGAAGCCATGGGCCCAGTAAAGCAGGACGGCTGCAAGCACCGCCGCCGAAGCCAGCCACCGCCGCCGCTGGCCGGCCAGGGAAGCGTAGATGAACAGCAGGCTGGCCACAGCCCCCAGAAAGGAAGCCATTTTGGCCGACAGCAGGGTGGGGCCGAGGAACCGGAGGAAAAGCCCGTTGGTAAGGAAAACGGAAGGCCCGTAGAGGATGCTGTACTGGTAGGGGGCGTCCAGCCCGTGGTACAGGGGCATGCCCTGCTGCCAGACCCAGGAGAGGCTGGAGACCAGCGGTTCTACCTCCCCGGCGAAACCGGGGTTGCGCACATACCAGTACCCGACGGCGCAAAAAATGGCCACCATCAGCAGGCCGAACCAGCGCAAGGCGGCGTTCAAACGCTCGGGGCCAGGGTGGGGCCAGTTCCTCATCCTCTTGAGCAGGACGAACACCAGCCCGGTGGCCAAAAAGGTCCCCAAGACCTGCTGCGACAGGGAAATTCCCAGATCAAGGATGCTGCGGAACATGAGCAAGTTGCGTTGCTTTGACTCCTCGCCGGGTTGAACCGGCATCGCCACGGAGGCGAGATTCCGTCGCGATCACCATGGTGCTGTTCCAGAGGAGGATCATCCCAGAAAATCAAAATATGTCAAGAAAATACGGGAGCGGGAGTCCCGAAAATCATCACGTCAGGCCTTCGGAGGCCAGAAAATCAATGAAATTATTCTGGTAAAGACTTGTGAAATAAATGGCTGTGCGTTCGTGGATCTTGTCCATGTCGTCGGGGAAATCCCTTTGCAGGACATCCACCAGAGCTCCCAGGGAACGCTGGCCATCCATGGCCCGCCACAGATAGGAGCCGCGTTCCTCCAGGGTCACGAGGATGAATTTGCGCTGGGCAGGCAGGAGCCTTTGCATGTATTTACCGATCAACGGTTCACGGAAACGGGGCACCTTGAGGGTCACCAGGAGGGTGCCGGGGTCGAGGTCATGCTCGACCAGGGGCAAGGGCACCAGGTCCATCATATCCACCCCGGCCCAGCGCGATTTCCGGCGAAAAAACCCCAACCCTGACCTCCCGAGGGTGATGACCTTGCAGCTGGGCCCAATTTGTGCTTGAATACCATGAAACGCAAGGGGAGGAGTGCCATGGAAAACGAGATCACCATTCGTGACCGCTGGCTGGCGGCCATATGTTATCTGTCAGCCCTGGTGTTCATCCCCATGCTGGCCACCGGCAAATCGGATTTCCTGGCCCGGCATTGCCGGCAGGGTTTCACGGTCTTCTGTCTGGAAGTTTTGTCGCTTTTCCTGTTGTTCATCATCGAGACGACCATCGGCCGGATCCCTGTGCTCGGTTTCCTTCTCAATATCCTGCTCATGCTGGCGATTTTCCTGTTCTTCCTGGTCATCTCCGCCTTCGGTTTTTCCAAGGGTCTGTTCGGGGAATCCTGGCGGATCCCTTACATCGATGACTGGGCTGACAGGGTTCCCATCCATTAAAATTCTCTATTCTTTTTAATGACAGGGTTTTATATGTGTCCCTGATTTATTTGCGCATAATGTATATTATGTTAAGTTGCGAAAATTTGGAGAAAATTAGGCCTTCCGGCAAAGCTCCAGAATCGCCTGCTCGAAGACCGCCCCCGGTTCCAGGGGTGATCCCTTGAGCCGGCGGTCGCATGCCAACGCGGTTTCCTGGGCGCGCACCAGGCCCGCCGGGCCCATGTTGGCCAGCAAGGATCCGAGGTACCTGAACGACCAGGGATTCTGCCCGGTCAATTTGCCTATGGATGCATCATCGAGGCCTTCTTCCCGGGCAAATTCCAGCAGATAGGCCCGCCTAATCCTGCTGAGGACCACCGGGGAAACTTCGTAGGGCGAGCGTCCCCATTCGGCCAGCCTGAACCAGGTTCCGAGCATTCTGGCTGCGGAACCAGGCATGAGGTGTTCCGTGATCTCATACCCCTGCAACTCGGCCTGATCCATGACCAGATCCCGGATATCCTGACCGCTGAAACTCCGCCCGCGGTCGGCCTGCATCAGCGCGATCTTGTCCAGTTCGTTCTTGATGCTCATCAGGTCATCGCCGAGCAGATCAGCCAGCAAACCGGCCTTGTCCGCATCCAGTTCCAGATCCAGGCGCTTGGCCGCCTTGAGGATCCATTGCACCAGCCCGGCACCGGTCGGGTTGGCGAATTCGAAGAAATAGCCAGCCTTGAGGGCGGTTTTGACCCAGGTCTTGCGCCGGTCTGCCTTGGTCATGGTCAAAATGAAAATGGTTTCCGGTACCGGTTTTTCCAGATAGCGCTCGAAATGCAGCAAGCTGGCCTGATTATCCAGAAATTTGTCAGCATGTTTGACCAGAACGAGTTGCCTCCCACCCATCATGGGCAGGCTCAAAACCTGTTGAAAAACCTTTGCAGGATCACAGGTTTCACCATCAAAGGCATGATCATTGAAGGCTCCGGCCCCGCCGAGGGCCTCCTTGCGGATCTTCTGGATGACCCCCTCCTTGCGCAGGGCATCATCGCCGGCAAGGACATAGACAGGCCGGAATTCATTCCGTTTGAGGTCCTGGGTCAACAACTCCTGAAAGCCGGGAACCGTTGTTTTCCTGCCGCTGCCGCCGTACCCCATCCTACCAATCCTCCACGACCTGGGCGAGGATATCGCGGACGATCTCCTGCGCAGCTTCGGTCCGGGCCGACTCCTCGCTCGAGCCCTGAGGATCGTCCAGGACATAATTTCCGGTTCCGGTGAATTTCTTGTTCTCGAACAGGGTCTCGCCCGTATCCTTGAGGGTGAAGGTCAACACCACCGCGATCTGTACCTTGTACTCGGTCACGGTCAGATCCTGCCTGGCGAATTGCTCCTGGAGGTTGTACAGGGTCACCCTGCCGGTGATGATGCTGTCGGCCGATTCCTCGTCGACGACCTTGAGGGTGTTGTCCTGCTGGATGGCGCTGATGACCTCATCGGTCAGGTCCACCCCGATATTGGGCTGGGGAGTAAGGTTCTCGAAGTAATCGACGTAAACCCTTTTGATGTTCTCGTCCACCCGCCCGCTGCTGGCCGAATACACACCGCAGCCAGAAAGCACCGAAACCATAACTAACATGATAACAGTGCATAACCAGAAAGACTTCACCTTGTTCATGAATCCTTGCGCTCCCATTCTATCTGGTACTGCCGCATGCGGTATCGCAATTTGTCGCGATTGAGGCCCAGCATCCTGGCCGCCCTGCTCTGGTTGCCGCCGGTGGCCAGCAAGGCCTTGCGGACCAGCTTTTCCTCCAGTTGCCGCACGATGCCTTCCATGTCGATGCCCTCGGAGGGGAAGGGCTTGTCCAGCAAGGCCCCCACCGTGGCCGGGAAGGCCTCCTGGAAGTTGTCCTCCCCTGCCAGGACCAGATGCCGCCGCAGAAGCACCGGGCCCTCCTCCAGCAGGACGGTCCTTTCCATGAGGTTCTTCAGCTCGCGGATATTCCCCGGCCAATGATAAGCCAAAAGGGCCTCCTTGGCCTGGGGATCGATTTCCTTGAAGTCCTTGCCGAACCGTTCGTTGAACAGGCCCATGAAGTATTCGGCCAGCGGGATGACATCTTCGGGCCGGGCACGCAGGGGGGGCAACCTGAGCTGGACCACCTTCAAACGATAGTACAGATCCTCCCGGAAAACGCGCTGCCGCACCAGTTCCGCCAGATCGCGGTTGGTGGCGGCGATGATCCTGACATCGACCTGGATGTCCTCGGTCCCCCCCACCCGCCTGAAAACCATCTTCTCCAGGACCCGCAACAACTTCACCTGCACCTGCAGGCTCATCTCTCCGATTTCATCCAGAAAAACGGTGCCGGAATGCCCGAGTTCCAGCAAACCCATCTTGCGGTTGACCGCATCGGTGAACGCGCCCTTCTCATGGCCGAACAACTCGCTTTCCAGCAGGTTTTCGGTCAAGGCGGCACAGTTGATCTCCAGGAAAGGGGCGTCCCGGCGTGAGGAGGCGCGGTGGATGAGGTTGGCCAGCACATCCTTGCCGACCCCCGATTCCCCCTGGATCAGGACCGTGCTGGAATGCCCCCGGGAAATCTTCTCGACGATGCGGTAGATCTCCTTGAAGACCGGGGAACGGCTGGGCACCGCCCCCGCATCGCGCAGCAAACCGGCCGGGGATTCAGGTCCGCCCGCGCTGTCCCGCTTGGCGTGGGATTCAGCCAGAGCCTGGCGGGCGACCTTAAGCAGGCGGTCGAGCTGGATGGGTTTGTTGAGGTAATCGAAGGCATTGAGTTTCATGGCCAGGACGGCCGTATCGGTTTCCCTGTAGGCCGTCAGGATCACCACCGGCAGCCAGGGGAACTTCTCCTTGACCAGCCCCAGAATCTGGATCCCGCTCATATCGCCGAGCATCAGATCCAGCAGCACCAGATCCGGGGGCTCGCCGTGCAGGATTTCGGTGGCCTCGGCCCCGGTCCCGGCGGTGATGACTTCGTAACCCTCGCAGCCCAGGGCTTCCTGCAACCCTGCGCGCACTTTGGGGTCATCGTCAACGACAAGGATCACAGGTGGCATGGCCTCGACCGATAAATGCGGGTTAAGGAAGCGGTCACGGATTTCTGCGGGCATTATGGCCTCTGGGGTCCGGGCGTGCAAGCCGGGAAACAACCACTGAAAGGATCAGGTACCGGTGCCGGGCAGGAATTCCAACAGGGTAAAGAGAAGGATCTGCAAATCCAGGCGCACCGTCCGCCGGGCCACGTACTTGCGGTCAAGCTCGCGGCGCCGCAACCAGGCCCCCATGACCTCTTCGCGGTCATCATCCAGCTGGGAAAGTCCCATGAGGCCGGGCTTGACCGCCGGCGCCACGGTCCGGTCCGGGAATTGCCGCTTCAGACGCAGGTACTCGGGCAGAGGAAGCGGCTGAGGGCCGAACAAGGTCAGCTC